>NZAO01000053.1 GCA_002686135.1 Rhodospirillaceae bacterium | reverse complement strand
CAAGTGCTCCAGATTACCCGGACCAATTCCTACCACATAAAGTTTTCCTGCGCTATTGCTATTGTTATTCCCGGATATTTCTGCTTCTTTAATATTAATTTTGTCTTCCTTCCTGAAATAAGAGCTGCCGGTTCACAAACNCCCCCNACTCCAATCTTATCTATAACAAAATCTGATTTAGAATAATCTTTTGCACAAGTTTCAATCTCAGCTCTTGAAACTACCCTTAATGGAATGTCCAACTCCTCAAGGGCACGCAACAGACCCGCTTCATTAGCCTTCAAATCTACAGTTCCTGCCAGCCTGACCCTGTCAACAGATACGTCTGCATCGGCAAGAGCATTATGGATTGCCTCTTTAACATCGGCACTGCCAATGCCCCGCTTACAACCTATGCCAATTATAATGTCCTTTTCCGCTTCTGTTCCTGTAGTAATAACAGCATCCGTTTTAAGGATGTTTGCAACTTTATGAGCTAATTTGTTTGCTCCTCCCTCATGACCTGAAAGCAAGCTTACAACATATCGTCCCACATCATCAACCACAACAACTGCTGGATCAGTATGCTTATCTTTAAAATACGGTGCTGTTACACGTACTACAATACCCGAGGCCATGATAAATACTAAGCCATCGTAATTCGAAAATATTTCTCCTATTAGATCAACAAGTTTTTTTGAAAAATAAGTTGCAGTTAGCTTTGATTGTTTCAGTTTTTGGGGCAAGAAGACCGTTACCTCTCCGTTCAGATTTTCTTTAATACGTTCCGCTACCTTAATACCACCCGTTGTTACAGCAATTAAAGCCAAGTTCATATTATAAAAACTCCTTATCGCAGAGGCCAAACTTGTGATCCGATTCAACCTGACGGCCATACTCTGATTAATATATTACGGTAATAATTATGACTGTCAATAGAAAGTCATTACTGTAATGTATGGTTTGCTACCATGGCAAAACATATTGTGCGCCTGTTACTGTTCAACAATATTCCACAGAATAAATAAGAATATTCTGGTCATTTTTGTTGTAAAAGTGGGCATTAATTGCTGAGGAGTGTATGCATCACTAAATATCTCAGCATACCAGGAATCCATAAGCACTGTCTTATCAGTACTATACAACTTCTGTCTTTATCTAACATTGTCTTGGTATAACAATTGCAAATTTATCACGAAATAAATTACTAATTTTGTTGCTAAAGAGGTAATTATGATTAGGTTTAAGGCAAAACAAGATAGAATCCCAATGTCTGAGATTTCTGAAAGGCGAAAGTATCAGAGAGTTGAGAAGACGATTATTATAAGATTTCGAATCAAGCCTCAAAAAGGTCAGGCACTGGCGCCTTCTGACTGGGACATGGTAGGTGTAAATGATTTGAGTGCCAGAGGTTTATTCTTTAATTCCAGCTACAACATAGAAATCGGAGCCGTCCTCGATTTAAGGATTGGTTTCTCCACATCTACAGTTCCTGTTAAGTGTAAGGGTATTGTCACCCGCGTTAAGAAGAATCCAGACACATCTATATTTGGCATTGCAACTGCATTTACGGAGATAGAAGAACGCGAAAAAGAGATGGTAGATAGATTTGTCAACGCCACCTTAAACTCCAGCCTTACTGCTATGCAATTTCAAACGGCATAGACAATAATTTGCATATTTCTAAAACATTTTATCAGCTCCAATATCCTTCACACTTTCTAAATACCTGCCACAAACATATCAGAGTAATATATTTGTTAATATATCAATTACCTGTAAAGTGGAAGTTTGTTGAAAAACCACTTCTTCCATCATAATTCCACTTATGGCTTCCATCATGGAACCTGTGAGTGACAGCTTTTCCCATATTAAGAACCAGGTCGAATTCCTTCGCCCATATTGCAAAGTTTTTGTTCACAATCTGTGTCGGCATTTCAGGGTTTCCTTTACCGCGCAATAATTCCACATCCAGTGTCAAGTGGTCAGTCACCACTGCCTTCTTTCGCCACTTAGTAGTTTCTATCTGAACAGGCAAATACCTTACGGTTATTCTATCAGATGGGACTTTTGCAAAACCAAAGACATGATTTTGGAAAATGTCTAACAACGCAATTCCGTGAGCACCGGAAGCTCCACTCTCGTTAATATAAAAGACGATCCAATTCTCATCTGGCCCGGCGGTCAGGTCCGTTATACCGATTACCGTCTGACCGTCTAATTTATACTGCCCATACGTCCCTGCTTTAATATGAAACACACCCGTTATTATACACTTATTGTTGTGAGTAGGTTCGCTTCCAAACAAACACGGACAACCGGGATCACACGTACAACCCTCAAAATATTCTCCTTCGACTGACCATGACGGAGTAGCCGAAGCCGTACATGATATACATATGACAATAGAAAATATTATTGTGCCTAACAGTAATCTGTTTTTCTTCAAATACATACACTCCTCCTGTTTATGTTTATAAAATGATTATCAAAACATCTCGACAAAAAAATATACAAGATGTCTTTTTTAAATGCAATTGTTTATTTATGCTATCAAGGTATAATCTTGACTACTTTANNAAATTAATNTAATNAATAACCGTAAATGAAGATAGGNATTCCAAAAGAGATTTCTGAGGGAGAAAGGCGTGTGTCTATTGTCCCAAAAACGGCTGCACAGCTTATAAAGAATGGCCATGATGTACTTATTGAATCAGGCGCCGGAGANGCATCGAATTTCTCTGACACCGATTATGGACAAGCTGGTACTACTATCGTTAATGATCCACAACTTCTCTATTCAGGAGTTGACGTTATTTTGAAGATTTGCCCCCCTCAAAGACATGAAGTTGAAATGATGAATAGTGGCTTAATCTACATTGGNTTTCTTTCNTCTGCACTNGATTCTGAATTCTTAAAACTGATGAATGAACGAAATATTACAAGCTTTGCTATAGAGTTTATTCCACGTATTTCACGCTCGCAAAGCATGGATGCACTAAGTTCGATGGCCAGTATAGCAGGTTATCGTGCCGTCCTGATAGCGGCACAACAGCTTGGAAAATTCTTTCCTCTTATGATGACAGCAGCAGGTACTATTCCACCGGCAAGGGTCTTAGTAATCGGTGCCGGGGTTGCCGGTTTACAGGCAATTGCCACCGCACGCAGATTGGGTGCAAAAGTTGANGCATTTGATACTCGTCCTGCAGTTAAAGAACAGGTAGAAAGCCTTGGGGCACAGTTCGTAGAGATGGATCTTGTTGCAGATGCCGAAACGGTTACCGGATACGCAAAGGAAATGACAGACGAATTTATGAAAAAAGAACGTAAAATAATAGGTAATAGGCTCACGCAAAACCATGTTGTAATAACGACAGCACAAGTCTTTGGCAAGAAGGCACCTATCCTGATAACAGAAGAAATGGTTAAAAAGATGCAAAAGGGTTCAGTCATCATAGATTTAGCCTCAGAACAAGGGGGAAATTGTGAACTTACTGAAGCAGGAAGGAACATTAAGAAATATGGTGTTACTATATGCGGTGCTGTANACCTTCCATCAACACTCTCGATCGATGCCAGTAGAATGTATTCCAGAAACATTGCACAATTCTTCAGNCATTTATACAATACAAAAGACGGTACTCCTGACTTTGAAGATAANATTACTAAAGACTCNTGTGTCACATACAAGGGTGAAGTCGTGAATNAAATTGTGAAAAAAGCTATTCAGAAGAAGGGAACAAACACGCATGATTGATCTATTACTGATAGCTCTCTATATCTTTGTCCTGGCAGTTTTTGTCGGATTTGAGACAATCACGAAAGTGCCGCCCCTTCTGCACACACCGCTCATGTCCGGCACTAACGCAATATCGGGGATAACACTGGTAGGAGCGTTAATCAGCGCAGGCGCAGGCCACTCAACCCTTTCTACACTACTTGGCACACTAGCTGTAATTATCGCTACAATTAACGTTGTAGGAGGGTTTCTGGTTACAGACAGAATGTTAGAAATGTTTAAAAAGAAGAAAAAGGAAAGCTAAAACATTCCATTCATTAAAACATGAAAACAATAATTGTACTTGCATATCTTCTCTCATCTGTATTATTTATCCTTGGCCTAAAGAATCTTAGTTCACCGAAGACTGCACGCCGCGGCAATCTGTTTGCTATGATTGCAATGCTCATTGCAATCATAGCAACACTAATAAAAAATGAAATTGTTGATTTCACTTTTATTATCACAGGGTTGATTATCGGCAGCACAATTGGAGTAATAATCGCCAGGAAGGTCAGCATGACTGCTATGCCCCAAATGGTAGCACTCTTCAATGGCCTCGGAGGCGGTGCATCTGCTTTTGTAGCATTAGCAGAGTACTATCGTTTAACAGGTGGACTAAAACCTCATATCATCATTTCAATGATAATCAGCTTTTTTGTTGGTGCGGTAACGCTTACCGGCAGCCTTGTGGCTTTTGGCAAATTACAGGGAATTATCAAATCAGCTCCTATAGTTTTCAAGGCTCAGCGCTTTCTTAATATACTAATATTTACGCTATTTCTGATTGCTGGGGTTTTGCTTATAACTAATCCTGCCAACAATGCATACTTACTTGCTATTCTTGCAATAGCCATGATACTTGGTATCTTACTTGTCATTCCAATTGGTGGTGCTGATATGCCGGTAGTTATATCATTACTAAACTCCTGTTCCGGTCTGGCAGCAGCTGCCACCGGTTTTGTACTCTCCAATAATATCCTCATCATCTGCGGGGCCCTGGTTGGTGCTTCAGGAATGATACTTACCCGTATTATGTGTAAAGCCATGAATCGTTCTGTCTCTAATATTATTTTTGGAGCGGTGGGGACAATTTCAAAGGATATCAAGAAAGATGATAAACAAAAGGTTATTGCATACACTGAAGAAGACGCATCAATGATGCTTGAGAACGCCCAGACAGTTATTATCATCCCGGGTTATGGACTTGCAGTCGCTCAGGCACAATTTGCCTTGCAAGAGCTTGTAAAGACGCTTATTAATAATGGTATAAATGTACGCTATGCAATCCATCCAGTTGCCGGACGCATGCCCGGACATATGAACGTATTATTGGCAGAAGCAAATGTATCTTACGACCTTCTTTTCGACCTTGGCGATATTAACAATGATTTCCAGAATACAGATGTTGCACTGGTCGTTGGCGCGAATGATGTTGTTAACCCCTCAGCAAGAGCGGACAAAGACAGTCCGCTTTTTGGCATGCCTATTCTCAATGCAGACCAGGCAAAGAGTGTAATAATATGCAAGAGAAGCTTAAGTCCCGGCTTCAGTGGAGTAGATAATGAGCTTTTTTATAACAAGAAGACAATGATGATTTTTGGTGATGCTAAAGACAGTATCAATGAGTTGATTAAGTTGCTGAAAACCTGATTAAATTTGTGTATTATGTTTCAAATATATTACTCTTCGTTAGATCCTGTAGGGTTTTGTTGGCTTATTATTTGCAATTTACTACACATAATCTTGTAATTATAAACGTTTTTTAAGGAAAATTTGATAAAAACGATTTATAATAAGAAATTGTTTGCTCATAACCCTGACTAGATTGTAAGATTTAACTTGGCAATTATGAAGACATTGTTCAATAACAGTTATTTACCACGAGTTAGTTTCAAAGCATTAATTATTAAACGTAATCTGATACTCCTGTTCTTAGCCCTCTCCTCGTGTAACTACTATCAGGAATTTTCCCAGCCAGAAATAACAACCAGCATGGTTCCAAAAGAATCGCAAATTAGAACAATTGCAATTCTGCCTTTTAAAAATCAATCAGAGAATGAGGAAATATCCAAAATATTGCGAGAAGCTGTTTTTCGTAACCTGAGCCTGAAAGGATATGATTTGGTAAAGATAAAACATATTGACCAAAGGTTAAAGATGGCTTCATACCATGCAGATGATATTAACACTATGGGAAATTATAAGCTCGGCAGGATCCTGGAAGCTGACGCACTAATGTACGGCACTATCACAAAATGTGATAAATTATTTTATGTTGTTCACTCACGTATAGCTATAAGTGCAGAGTTGGAATTGGTTGACACATTTGCCTCTAAAACCATATGGAAGGCAAATCATGAAGAGTTGACCCATAGCGGCACGCCGCCCATGTCTCCCTTTGCTATTCCGGAGAAAATTATCGAA
>NZAO01000052.1 GCA_002686135.1 Rhodospirillaceae bacterium | reverse complement strand
GGCGGTGTGGGTCAAATCGGCGTCACCAGTGGTGGCCAGACAACAATAATGTCGGTGGCCTTCCAAACCACCACCGTGACCAGTGCCTTTGTTCCGCCGGCCCCACCGGTGGTTATGACAGCGGCCCAGGTCCAGGAACAGTACGGCGAGGTGATATCTTTCATGCCAACTCCACCGGCCTTACGTTTGCTGGAACGGAAGATGATTCGAAGAGCTCCGAGGATCCCTACTTACATTCCCACGAGCCCCCCTACGCCTAGGCACCCCCCCCCACCGTCACAGGGAGGTAAGCGTTATGGGTATTGATTCACTGTCAAGAATCTACTGAACGAAGCAATGGAGAATTACGATGTTCAATTTTATCTGGGGTACGAAAAAGAAAGACTTTCTTAAGGGCAGTCCTGACGCGGATCTTATCCGGGGCTGGGATGGAAACGACTCGCTCTATGGCAAACGTGGAGACGACTGGATCATTGGCGGCGATGGAGATGACCATATCTATGGCGGCAGCGGGTTTCCATTGGAGCTCTCCTACGATGATGGAGATGACCATCTCTATGGCGGCAAAGGGAAAGATTATCTTTATGGAGAATACGGCGACGACTATCTCTCCGGCGGCGATGACGACGATTACATCAACGGCGGTGAAGGCGACGACACCATCAAAGGCGGCGTCGGCAACGATATACTGATAGGTGACGAGGCAAAGTTTGGTGAAGGCGGCTCGGACAAAATCTATGGTGGGGACGGCGACGACACGATCGAAGGCCGAGGCGGCATGGATAGAATCTCCGGTGGCGACGGCGACGACAGGATCGATGGCGGCGGCGGCAACGACCGGATGATCGGCGGCAATGGTGGTGATTACATCTATGGCAGCGGGGATGACGACTTTCTCAGTGGTGGCTATGGTGACGACACGCTTTGTGGCGGCTACAGCACAGAAATTGTTCACCACATCTCATTAACACTAGAAAACGGACTATGCCTGTCCTTTTCTGGGCCACAACCTGACGCTGGCAATGACACGATGCACGGCGGCGAGGGCGCCGATACTTTTATCTACTATAGCGACGCGGCACCGACCATCAACGGGTGGTTTTTTCTTGGCGATGATTTTTTCGTAATAGCGGAGGGCAAAGGAGGCGGCATGGATGTGATCGATGACTTCACCCGGGAGCAGGATGTGATTAGGTTGGATTACTATGGCATTTCCGATTTTAGCGATCTCTCATTAGGTTCGGATTCCGATGGCAACGCGGTTATCACCTTCTCAGAGGAGGATTCTCTAACCTTGATGGGTGTAGATGTGGCGAACTTGGAAGAAAGTGATTTTATATTCACCGACCTCATCTGATTCTCATCTTTAGGGGCGTGCGGGCTTTTCCTTACAAGAGGCCGGGATAATTTTCCGGCCTCTTTTTTATGCCCGCCACGTACCATGCATCTTCTTTCGCCACGCCTTGGAAATAAGGCCCCATTTGGTTGTACAGCGGCCAGAAAGAACCAGATTAGAATAGAGGCGTCACCATCTCAGGCCTGGGCATGATGATGAGAAGCGTGGAGATGAGGGCGAGGCATTTCATGGCATCACCTACTCTAAGAACCTACCACGCTAGTATCTTTAGCCTATCCATTGTGTAGGTTAATTCTTTAAGGACTGACTTTGCTTCATTTTATTGATCTCGGCTAAAGCATCACCGACGTCTCTTAAACCCTCAAAGACAATTTCTGCCTTCTTTTTAGGTCCGCTGTATCCAGCTGTGTGAACCCATATGCTCTCAAGCCCTATCATGCGCTCGAAAAAATTCTGGCTTTTTTCCACGTTGTGTATTTTGTCGTAATTTACGGATCTATCTCTGTATCTGAGGATACCGCCTTGCAAATTAACTCTTTTACTAGTCAAGGTATAAACATATGTTTTTTGCAGAAAAGATATATATATGAGTGCAGCAATAAAAATTACTATCACTGCCAAACCGGCCAGCAAAATACCTACCGGCAGTGCCTGGTGGATATAGGCAGTATCAGAGGGAGCGATATCAGCACCTGGAGATAGGATTCCCCCAAAAAAGGTAATTGCCCAGAACACTATAAATCCGCCGATAAAAGCAGCGGGGATACATTTAGTGAACAACCATATTTTTAATACAGCGCGTTCTGGATGCATCTCCATTGTAAGAGTTTCACCATTTTGCAGTCGCATGGTNGTGTCCTTCAGCCCAACATTATTATGGGCGTTATTGTACCCGTAGAGCGTGCAAATGCAAATGGACTGACAGTGTTGTTATACAACCCCCTTAAAAGGAAAGTCTGGTCTCCTGTTCCTAATATTGCCAAAGGCTTTTTCCCACCAGAACCAAAGGCTGGAGCCCAGAAAAACATGTCATAAAAAAATGCCTGGGATCGAAGTGCTGGGGCAGGGTCAAGAGATGTGATACGCATTTCCGGCAATCGGAACTGCCGAAGCCGGGAATGGGCGCAACCACATTACCTTGCGTAAGGAGCCAGGATACTATTTTGCATTCGTCTCCACNCGGAAACAGGGCAATGCAAGTNATGCGCCCCTTGCGGGTCAGGTAGTCCACATGCCAGTGCGGAAACTTCGAGGGCCTGAGATGTCTACGCACACGGCCACGCATTCCACCCGCTCCCCTGGCGTTTCCTGCATAGAGATAACGGCCTGGAGCCAGGTTCCCCGAAACCAGCCGCGGCACCGGAATTATAATTTCCGTTTCGGATTCAATCACCAAAGCGTAAGCCCCCCGTTTATCGGGAATCCCGGTTTCGGTGAGGTCAATTGGCGCGGGATGTTCGGCCATCCAGTAGAACCCCAGGATATGAAGGTAAACTAAATCTTTCTGGGAGTGCGGTTTCAGAATTAGGACAACATGAAGACCCCGTGGGAAAACCTGCTGGGTTTTTTGCGTTCCGGCNACGTCCGCTTTGGGTCATTAACTTTAAATTTTTCTCCCATTGAAATTCTTGGTGGGCGCTGAGGGACTCGAACCCTCGACCGTTCGATTAAAAGTCGAATGCTCTACCACCTGAGCTAAGCGCCCTTGGGAGGGGAAGCGCCCCAGTTTCGTCGGCGTTGCGTCAAGAATCCCTTACTTAGGCTCCACCTACCCGCCGGTCAAGCCCGTATGCCTTTATTCGGAAACGTCGGCGGCTACCTTCATGGAAACGATTGCGTCGGGATTCCTGAAGACCCTGCCGCCCCTACTTTCCGAACCTTTTTTGATACGGTCCACCAGATGCATGCCCGAGGTTACCTGGCCCCATATGGAATACTGGCCGTCGAGGCTCGGCTGATCGCGGTAGACAATGAAAAACTGGCTGTCGGCGCTATGTATGTCATCCCCGCGCCGGGCCATGGATACGGTGCCGCGCTCGTGCTTGAGGTNGGAGAATTCNGCATCAATATTTTGACCGGANCCGCCCGTTCCATCCCCCTTGGGATCGCCNGTCTGCGCCATAAAGCCGCTGATTACGCGATGAAACGTGATCCCGTCATAAAATCCTTCACGCNCCAGTTTTTTGATATGGGCCACGTGGCCGGGGGCCACATCGGGAAACATTTTGATNACCACCCGTCCACTTTTAAGCTCAAGATAAAGCGTATTTTCAGGGTCATTCATCTTCACCGGCTCCGCCATTGACTGAGAAGCGGCAACCATACAAGCCGCAAAAAGACACATAATAATATTCTTTAATTTTAAAATTTTATGGCAATTNTTATTATGCAAAAGATTAANCTTTTCTAATCTGTTTTGTGATCCGTTTNGCCACCCTGGGGGGAACGAAGTCCGAGATGTCGCCGCCCAACTCGGCAATCTCCTTGACCAGNCGTGACGAGGTAAACTGGTGCCGGTCCGAGGCCATCAGGAAGACGGTTTCGATGGCGGGATCGAGTCTGGCATTGGTGCCGGCCATCTGAAACTCGTATTCGAAATCAGACACGGCCCGCAACCCCCTTATAATAACATTGGCGCCAACCGAAGATGCAAAACTCACCAACAATTCCTCGAAGGGCCGGACGACAATTGACTTGCCGTTGCCCTTGAGGGGGCCAATTTCGGTTTCCATCATGTCAATCCGCTCGTCCACATCAAACAAGGGCGATTTTCCCTTGCTGACGGCGATGGCGATGATCAACCGGTCGACGATGGGCAGGGCGCGCTTGATGATATCGAGATGGCCGTTGGTCACGGGGTCAAAGGCACCCGGATAGACGCCGGTATGGGTTCTATGTTTCGTCGTCACCATCACCCGTTTCTTCCCCTTCTTGCGCCGGGTCTTCTTCTGGAGGTTGGGCTTCGCCCTCACCTTCCCTATTACCGTTATCGCCACTTTCTTCCGTCATTTCAGCCAACCAGGCCACGGAGACGACTTTTTCGTCTTCGGCCACCTTGAATAGGGTGACGCCCTGGGTCTTGCGGCCAGCAATGCGGATATCGTGGACAGGGCAGCGTATCAGCTTACCGCCGTCGGTAACGAGCATGATGTGGTCGTTTGCACTTACAGGGAAGGAAGCGACGACGGAAGTTCCGTTCTTTTTCGTCAGGTCCATATTGGCCACGCCTTGTCCGCCCCGCTTAGTGACCCGGTATTCGAACGCGGAGCTGCGCTTGCCGAAGCCCTTGTCGCTNACGGTGAGGATGAATTCCTCCGCGTCGGCCAATTCCGCGATCCGGGCCTCGGAAAGAACCGGCAGGTCGTCGTGTGTANCCTGGCGGCTGTCGGCATCGTCACCTTTGGATTTTCTGCGGTCCTCTCCGGCGCCCGTTTCATCATCGCCGTTTTCCCCACCGTTTTCAGCGCGGCGCTGGGCATTGGCGTAGCGCAGATAGGCGTTCCGTTCCTCGATCTCGAAATCNGCGTGATGAAGGATGGTCATGTTGATCACCTCATCCCCCTTGCCGAGTTTGATGCCGCGCACCCCGGCTGAACTGCGGCCCGAAAAGACACGGCAGTCGGTGACGGGGAAACGGATGCTCTTGCCAAGCCGGGTGGACAGCAGAGCGTTTTCAATTTCGTTGCATGTATGCACCCCGATCAGGCGGTCATCNTCTTTGAGCTTCATGGCGATCTTGCCGTTGGCCATGACATTGGTGAAATCGGAAAGGCGATTACGGCGGATATTGCCGCTGGCGGTGGCGAACATGATGAACATGTCTCCCCAGCTTTCCTCGTCTTCGGGCAGCGGCATCAGGGTGGAGATGGTTTCACCCTCTGACAAGGGGAGAAGGTTGACCATGGCCTTGCCCCGCGCCTGGGGGCTTCCCANGGGAAGTTTGTAGACCTTCATCTTGTAAACCATGCCGCGCGACGAAAAGAACAGGACCGGCGTATGGGTATTGACCACGAAAACCTGGGAGACGAAATCCTCCTCCCGGGTGCTCATCCCGGCCCGCCCCTTTCCGCCGCGGCGCTGCGCGCGGTAAGCCGACAGCGGCACCCGCTTCACATAGCCGCTGTGACTGACGGTGACCACCATGTCCTCGGGCTGGATCAGGTCCTCGTCATCCTGTTCGTATTCGGCTTCCTCGATGGCGGTGCGGCGGTCATCGCCAAAGGTGGTGCGGATTTCCACCAGTTCGTCACGGAGAATCTTCAGCAACAGTTCGCGGGAACCCAGAATATCGAGATAATGGGCGATCTGGTTCACAACTTCTTTCAGTTCCTCGGCGATTTTATCCCGCTCCAGCCCAGTCAGGCGGTGCAAACGCAGGTCGAGAATGGCCTTGGTTTGGGCTTCGGAGAGCCTGTAATTCCCTTCCTCGTCCACGGCGCGGCCGGGTTCGTCAATAAGCGCGATCAGGGAGCCAATTTCCTGGGCCGGCCAGCCACGTTCCAGCATCTTTTCCTTGGCCACAGCCGGATCCTTGGCGGCGCGGATGAGTTTGATCATGGCATCGAGGTTGGCCACCGCTAGCGCCAGCCCCACCAGGGTGTGGGCCCGTTTGCGGGCCTTATCGAGTTCAAAGATGATGCGCCGGGTGATGACCTCCTCGCGAAACTCGATGAAGGCCTCCAAGGCGTCCTTAAGGTTCAGCGTCATCGGCCGGCCGCCGGTCAAGGCCAGCATGTTTACCCCGAAACTGGACTGCAGCGGGGTATGGCGGAAAAGCTGGTGCAGCACCACTTCGGCAATAGCGTCACGTTTTATCTCAACCACCACCCTTACGCCGTGACGGTCGGATTCGTCACGCAGNTCGGCTATCCCCTCCACAAGCTTGTCGCGCGCCACCTCGGCGATGCGCTCCACCAACCGTGACTTGTTGACCTGGTAGGGGATTTCGGTGACGACGATGGCCTCGCGGTCCTTGCGGATTTCCTCGATCACGGTTTTTGCGCGGAGGATGACCGAACCGCGTCCGGTATGGAATGCGGAGTGGATTCCGGCCCGGCCCAAGATNATCCCGCCGGTGGGAAAATCCGGCCCTTTGACGTGAGCCATTAGGTCTTCGATGGAGATTTCCGGATTGTCAATGCAGGCGCAACAGGCGTCAATTACCTCGCCCAGATTATGGGGTGGAATATTGGTGGCCATGCCTACGGCTATTCCACCCGCGCCATTAACCAGAAGGTTTGGGAACTGGGCGGGAAGAACCGAGGGCTCCTCCACCGAGTTATCGTAGTTGGGCTGGAAATCCACCGTGTCCTTGTCGATGTCTTCCAACAGCGAATGGGCGGACAGAGCGAGACGGGTTTCGGTATAACGCATGGCTGCCGCACGGTCGCCATCCATGGATCCGAAATTGCCCTGCCCTTCCAGCAACGGCAGGCGCATGGAAAAAACCTGGGCCATGCGCACCATGGCGTCGTAGATGGCTTGGTCGCCGTGGGGATGGTACTTNCCCATGACGTCGCCGACCACGCGGGCCGACTTGCGGAACGGCTTGTTATGGTCGTATCCACCCTCTTTCATGGCGTAAAGAATGCGNCGGTGGACCGGTTTCAGACCGTCTCTTGCATCGGGCAGCGCCCGTGAAACGATCACGCTCATGGCGTAATCGAGATAAGACCGGCGCATCTCTTCCTCGATGGTGACCGGAATGCTGTCTGACGGCTCTGAAGTCTGCGTGAGATTCACTAAATTTTACAAGTAAAATCAATATGATAGTAAAAAAAGCCGACGATGGCGCCGGCCCCTTTTACGAGGCTCTCAAATCTAGCAGATTTTGCCATCCGGAACAACGGAATCAGGGCGTGAATCGGGGACTTTTTTGAGTGTTTTTCTGCCCTGATTCAGGCTCTTTGGAAGCTCTTAAGAAAAACCCGAAACAGAACTCCGCAGCGCTCCCTAAAAGGGAATGTCGTCGTTAAGATCGGGAGAAGGACCGGCGCCACCGGTCTGGTCTCCGCCTCCCGTATCGCCGTCCGTATCGCCACCGGAGGCGCCGTCGGAATCGCCTTTAGAATCGAGCATGGTCAGGACCCCGCGGAAGCGTTGCAGGACAACTTCGGTGGAATATTTCTCGACACCGCTTTGATCGGTCCATTTTCTGGTCTGGAGCTGGCCTTCGAGATAGATCTTGCTTCCCTTATGGACGTATTGCTCCACCACATCGATGAGCTTTTCATCGAAGATCACCACCCTGTGCCATTCGGTTTTCTCGCGCCGTTCGTTGGCCCGTTTATCGAACCACCTTTCCGAAGTGGCAACGGAAAGATTGGCTACCCGGTTGCCGTTCTGCATGGTGCGGATTTCGGGGTCACGGCCCAGATTACCCACCAGGATGACTTTGTTCACGCTGCCTGACATCAATAGCTGACCTTATTCTTGGCCGCCGCGGCGGCCGGGTGGAGAAGACGTTCCGCACTCTACACGCAAAGGAAAGCTTTTCGCCACCGCCTTTGCATGGATGGAGAATTTTATCCTCGGAATACCCGTCAAGGCTCGCCATTGCCCCCCTGCAATGCTTATAGTGGGGGTTTCCATTTTTCCGGAAAGACAGGCGAAAATTTCCTCATGGCATCGAAAAAAAGCTCAAAAAAATCACCTTCCAAGGCCCTCGGGAACAAGAAAGTCCGCACGGTAAAAAAAGCCAAGGCCCCAAACGATGATCACGTTATCAGCGTCAGCGGCGCCCGCGAACACAATCTCAAAAATATCCATGTGGATATCCCCCGCGACAGGCTGGTGGTGATTACAGGGCTGTCGGGGTCTGGCAAATCGTCGCTGGCCTTCGACACCATCTACGCCGAGGGCCAGCGCCGCTATGTGGAAAGCCTGTCGGCCTACGCCCGCCAGTTCCTCGAGCTGATGCAGAAACCCGACGTGGATTCAATCGAGGGGCTGTCTCCGGCCATCTCCATCGAACAGAAAACCACCTCCCGCAATCCCCGTTCCACCGTGGGCACGGTGACGGAAATCTACGATTACCTGCGTCTGCTGTATGCCCGCATCGGGGTGCCCTATTCCCCGGCCACCGGGCTTCCCATCGAATCCCAGACCGTTTCCCAGATGGTGGATGGAATCATGACACTGTCCGAAGGCACGCGCATTTACCTGCTGGCGCCGGTGGTGCGGGGGCGCAAGGGGGAATACCGGCGGGAACTCAAAGACCTGCAAAAACGCGGTTTCCAGCGCGTCAAGGTGGATGGCGAGATGTACGAAATCGATGAGGTGCCAGCACTCAACAAGAAGATCAAGCATGACATCGAGGCGGTGGTGGACCGTCTCGTGCTGCGTGGCGACCTGGAAACCCGGCTCGCCGACAGTCTCGAAACCGCGTTGGGGCTCTCTGACGGGCTGGTGTTCTGTGAAAACGCCGACAGCGGGAAGCGTCAGACTTTTTCCGCCCGTTTCGCCTGTCCTCAATCGGGGTTCACCATAGACGAGATCGAACCGCGGCTGTTTTCCTTCAATAATCCTTACGGGGCCTGCCCCGAATGCGACGGGCTGGGGGTGCGGCGTATGTTCGATCCCGAACGTATCGTCCACGACGAACGACTGTCTCTGCGCGAAGGAGCCGTGCAGCCTTGGGCCAACGCTCCTACCCGTCATTATGCCCAGACCCTGGACGGGCTCGCCCGTCATTACGGTTTCAGCACTGACGTCCCGTGGCGGGACCTGCCGGAGTCCGTCCATCGGATTATCCTCTACGGGTCTGGCGATGAGGCCGTGACCATGGATTACGAGGACGGGTTCAAGAGCTATTCCGTCACCAACCCCTTCGACGGGGTGATNCCCAACCTTGAGAAACGCCTGCGCAAGGGTGACACGTGGCTCAANGAGGAACTCTCGCGCTTCATGAGCGACTATCCCTGCCAAAGCTGTAGCGGCAAGCGTCTCAAGCCGGAAGCCCTGGCCGTGAAGATNGAGGGGTTGGACATCACCGAAGTGACCCATATGTCCATTTCCGAGGCGCTGGCGTGGTTCTCGGGGCTGGGGGCTAAACTCACCTCCAAGCGCCGCGAGATTGCACGGCGCATTCTTCGTGAGATCAATGAAAGACTNGGGTTTCTGAATAATGTGGGGCTGGAATACCTGACCCTGTCACGGGCTTCGCGCACCCTTTCGGGGGGCGAATCCCAGCGNATCCGGTTGGCCTCGCAGATCGGGTCGGGGCTCACCGGCGTGCTTTACGTGCTTGACGAGCCCTCCATCGGACTCCATCAACGCGACAACCGGCGTCTTCTCGACACCCTGATCCGGCTGCGCGACCTCGGNAATTCGGTGCTGGTGGTAGAACATGACGAGGAAGCCATCCTGTCGGCCGATACCCTGATCGACATGGGTCTGGGGGCGGGTATCCATGGCGGCGAAGTAGTGGCCACGGGCACCCCGCGGGAAGTTATGGCCTGCAAGGAAAGCCTCACCGCCCAGTACCTGACCGGGGAGCGCTTTATACCGGTTCCCGGGTCACGGCGCCCTGGAAAGCTGGGGCAGGCCATCAAAGTCCACGGGGCGCGGGCTAACAACCTCCAGAACCTCGACGTAACCATCCCCCTGGGCTGTTTCGTCTGCGTCACCGGGGTCTCGGGCGGCGGTAAGTCGTCGCTGATTATCGAAACCCTGTACAAGGCCCTNGCACGGCGTATTTTCGGGGCACGGGAACATGCCGGGGACCATGATCGTATCGATGGCATCGCCTTCATCGACAAGATCGTGGATATCGACCAGTCGCCCATCGGCCGCACGCCACGCTCTAACCCGGCCACCTATACCGGGGCCTTCACCCCCATCCGCGAATGGTTCGCCGGGCTGCCCGAGGCCAAGGCCNGGGGCTACAAGCCGGGGCGGTTTTCCTTCAACGTCAAGGGCGGCCGCTGCGAGGCCTGCCAGGGCGATGGCATGATCAAGNTCGAGATGCATTTCCTGCCCGACGTCTATGTGCAATGCGACGAATGCAAGGGCCGCCGCTATAACCGTGAGACTCTTGAAATAAAGTTTAAAGACAAATCAATAGCAGATATTCTTGATATGACAGTTGAAGAAAGNGCAGTCTTTTTCAAGGCGGTTCCCATCATCCGCAATAAGCTCGATACCCTGCACAAGGTGGGTCTCGACTACATCCACGTAGGACAGGCCGCCACTACNCTGTCCGGCGGCGAGGCGCAGCGCGTGAAACTGGCCAAGGAGCTCTCCAAGCGGGGCACGGGACGCACCATGTACATCCTCGATGAGCCCACCACCGGCCTCCATTACGAAGATGTACGCAAATTGCTGGATGTGCTTCAGGCATTGGTGGACCAGGGCAATTCGGTGGTGGTGATCGAGCATAATCTGGAGGTCATCAAGACCGCCGACTGGATTATCGACCTCGGGCCCGAGGGCGGCGACAAGGGCGGGCGTGTCGTCGCCGAGGGCACGCCCGAGGACGTGGCGCAGGTGGCGGCGAGTTATACCGGACAGTATCTGGCGCCCATTGTGGGGNCNAAGCCCCNCCGCAAGAAACGGGCATGATGGAAGCAAGCCCCGTTCACGTGATCGGCGGCGGGCTGGCNGGCTCGGAGGCCGCGGGGCAGATCTCCCACGGCCCTTGTTATTCCTCGCTTTTGCCGGCTTGCAGCCTGGCCCTAGCCGCCTTGATAAGGGGATGATCCTCNGCGCAAGCGCCCTCCTCCGACCCGCCTTTTGTTCCCAGCCCGATTTCGCCCGCCATCACGCGTGAGGCAAAGGTGGTTGCCAGCTCCGGATCATTGGCGGGATTGAGCCTCGCGGCTAACTCTCTGGCCGCCGCCACGGCCGTCCCGGGCCAGAGCCAGGAAAGACGAAGCTCCTCTCCNGGGCGGGGATTTTGCCAGACGTGCTGGAGGCTTCGGGCGCCTCTTCCCGTTTCCACCACTTCAAGAACCCCCTCAACATACTCACGATGGCCATTGTCTAGGCGGAACAGGGCATTTTCTGGGCAGGGGCCTTCAAATATCATGTGTAGGGCGCGCTGATCCGTGGGGTCCCTGACCTGGAAAGTGAATACCGCCTCCTGGTTCCGCAAATCGCACAGGATCTCCATTTCCTCGTTCAGGGTGAAGACCCCGCCCGCATCCACGGGGTGCGGCAATTTAAAATCGAGCATGAGGGACCGCGATTCCGAGATCTCTGGCACCGGCTCGATGGCTCCGGCGTTTTCCATACGGCATCTATAGCCCCAATTTTTAAGCAGGGCAGTTGGATCAATACGGGTGGGTTCGGTGATGAATTTCTGAAGACGCAGGCTCGTCAGACCGTCGCACCGGGACTGGTAGGTAGTTGCGGTCTCGATATATCCGCAAACGGCTCCCTCTTCACCTCTCGCGCCAAAGGTAATGGTGGTCTTGTCACGGAGAATCCGCACATGATGACGCCCCCTCATATACCGTCCGACTGGAGTAAAAAAAGCCATGCAGATGATATTTTTCAATCTTAAAAGGTAATTTTTCAGGACTAACCCTCCAAAATAAGAGATGAAGCCTCAATTATGGCCATGAGGAATACCCTTCATTTATCTGCAAAGAGTTGAAAGCAGCGGGCCATGACCAAACATATAGTCCACTCTCAAAGCAAAGGCCTTCGGAAAAGACGGATTGATACCAGGACTAGAATGTATAATCGTTGAATCCACTAGATTTAGTATTTAAAATCGTTCTGATTTATTAAATCCCTTTCCCGAAAGAGGCACCTCAAACGCCATTCAACGAAGGAAACAGTTATGAAGCAACCGCTTGAATCCCTGAATATGACGGTCGTTCTCGGCCTCGTGCTCACTCTCATCATGACCTGTGTGGTGGCCTCCACCGGCTACTCGTCGGCCATGGACCTCTATCAGTCGCCTGTCATCATCCGCTGGCTGCACGTGGTCAGCGGCGTCATGTGGGTCGGCCTGCTGTGGTATTTCAATTTCGTACAGATCCCCAACATGCCGAATATTCCCGATGATCAGAAACCCGCCATTGGTAAGATTATCGCCCCTGCGGCCCTTTTCTGGTTCCGCTGGGCTGCCATGGGCACCATCATCTTCGGCCTCTATCTTGCTCAGCTTAACGGCTATCTGGCCGAGGCCCTGACGCTGAGCGGTGGACCCAACACGGTAGCTATCGGCATCGGCATGTGGCTGGGGCTGATTATGTGGTTCAACGTATGGTTCGTGATCTGGCCAAACCAGAAAAAGGCGCTGGGTATCGTCGAAACCGATGCCGACGCGAAAGCGGCGGCGGCCCGCACCGCCATGTTGTTCTCGCGGACCAATACCCTGCTTTCCTTCCCCATGCTACTGGCCATGGTATCGGCCCAAAATATCTAGAACTCATAATATCTAGTCTGAATTTCCAGATATTAGTCCAACTGTCAAAAGCGGAAGCTTTTTCCCGGAGCCCTCTGAAATTCAGGGGGCTCCGGTTTCTTTTCTGCCCCTATTTCTCAGGTAAGGGCTAGAATGGTTACNTGCCCCAGGAGATAGCGGAAGAAAAGGGGAGCAGCGTGGTGCTGGCTANAATCTACGCTGGCTGAGACCCTGGATTTGCTNNCAGGATACGGTTTTTACCGCCNTTACNGGAGGGTTTCCTCGCCGGTCGGAGCCGGGGCCGTGGGNCCTTCGCTGACATCGCGGCGCAGCTTCAATTTGATCAACAGCGGCGCGGCCACGAATATGGAAGAATAGGTGCCCACGAAAACGCCCCAAATCATGGCGAAAACAAAGTCGTGGATCACCTCGCCACCGAAGAAATAGAGGGCGAGAAGCGCCAACAGGGTGGTGACGCTGGTCATGGTGGTGCGGGCCAGAGTCTGGTTGATGCTCCGGTTGAGAAGATCGGGAAGCGCCATCTTCCTGAATTTGCGCAGGTTCTCGCGGACCCGGTCATAGACCACCACGGTATCGTTGATGGAGTAGCCAGCGATAGTGAGGATAGCGGCAATGGTGGACAGATTGAACTCAAGCTGAAGGATGGCGAACAGGCCGATAGTAGTAATCACGTCATGCATCAGCGCCACCACCGCGCCAATACCAAACTGCCACTCGAAACGGAACCATATGTAAATCATAATCGCCAACAGCGACAGGCACACGGCCCAGGTCCCGGCCTCGATCAGTTCCGCGCCCACCTTGGGGCCAACGAACTCCGTGCGCCGGTAGTCGGGCCCCTCTCCCAAGGCTTCCTTGACGGCGGCAATCGCCGCCAATTGCGCCTTTTCGTCACCTTCCTGGCGCTGGACACGGATAAGGATGTTTTCGGGTTCGCCAAATTCCTGGATTTCCACCTCGCCAAGGTCCAGCCCGTCAAGCTGCGTGCGCAGGGAAGGAATATCGGGGACCTGTTCGAACTTCACGTCGATCATGATGCCGCCCTGGAAATCAATTCCGAAATTAAGGCCGCGTACGGTGAAAAAAAGAAGGGACAGAAGAATCATCGCTAGCGACAGGGAAAAGGCGGCGATACGCTTTCCGGTGAAGTCTAAATTGGTGTCCGCAGGGACGAGTTTGATGAGTCGCATGGTGCTTCGACCTTAGACTGGCAGCTTTTCTGGACGGCGGCGGCGAAGCCACGTCACCACCATAAACCGTGTGACCATAATAGCGGTGAACATGGAGGTGATGATGCCGATGGACAGCGTGACGGCAAAACCCTTGATGGGGCCAGAGCCGAACTCGAACAGGAACAGCGCCGCGATTAGGGTCGTCACATTGGCATCAATAATGGTGGTCAGCGCCCGCTTGTAACCAGCCTCGATGGCGTTGATGGGAGTCCGCTCGCCCATAGTTTCTTCGCGTATATGCTCGAAAATCAGCACATTGGCGTCCACGGCCATGCCCACGGTAAGGACAATTCCGGCGATACCCGGCAGGGTGAGCGTCGCCTGCAACAGTGATAGGGCGCCAAAGATTAGGGCAAGATTGATCATCAGGGCCACGTCGGCCATAAGGCCGAACAGCCCGTATCCCAAAAACATGAAAACAATCACGGCCAGAAGACCGATGACGCAGGCGATCTTGCCGGCGGCGATGGAATCGGCGCCGAGGCTAGGACCGACGCTGCGTTCCTCAAGAATGGTCAGGGGCGCGGGCAGCGCGCCCGCACGCAGCAACAGCGCCAGATCATTGGCCGATTGAGCGCTGAAACTGCCGGAAATCTGACCGCTGCCACCAAGGATGGGCTCCCGGATCACCGGCGCGCTAACCACCCTGCCGTCGAGAATGATGACCAGACGCTTGCTGACGTTGTCGGTGGTTACCTTGCCGAATTTCCTCGCGCCCACGGAATCGAACTTGAAGTTCACAATCCACTGTCCCGTATTGGAATCATAAGTGGCTTGGGCGTTATCAAGGCGGTCGCCGCTGACCATGACGCGTTTGCGCACCACGAAGAAAGACTCGACGCTGGAAGGATCGCCCGAGGGCACGATCATGGCGCCCACCGGGGCCTTGTTGTCTTTGATCATAGCCGGGGTTTTCTTGTCGAGAAGATGCAAGGTGAGTTTCGCCGTGCGCCCGAGAAGATTTTTGATGTGCTCGGGATCTTTTATGCCGGGAAGCTGGATCAGAATGCGGTCGGCCCCCTGACGCTGGATGGTGGGTTCGCGGGTGCCGGTTTCGTCAATACGGCGGCGAACGATTTCAATGGATTGTGACATGGTGGCGGTTTCCATCTCGCGCAGGGTTTGCGGACTGTAGGAAACCTTGAAATTTCCCTCCTCCCCACGCTCGATCACAAGGCCGGGCTCCAAATCACGCACCAATGTGCGGACTGTATCGCTCTCATAAGGATCGGTCAGGGTGAAGCTCAGGGATTCCCCAGCGGCGCCGAGCCCCCGATAACCGATTTTTTCCTTACGCAGGGCGCTGCGGATGGAATCAACCAGCGAGTCTAGCCTCTCGGTTGTCACCGAGCCCACATCCACCTCCAGCAGAAGATGGGAGCCACCTTGAAGATCAAGGCCAAGGTTAATTTGCTGATGGGGCAGCCAGCCGGGAAGTTCATTCGCGGTTTGACGGTCGAGGAAATTGGGCAGTGCGAAAGCAATTCCCGACACGCAGAGGATGGCGATCAGGATAATCTTCCATTTGGCGAAATAAAGCATGAGGACAGGACGCCTTAAGGGATTATCCGTTTTTCCTGGATCTGCCGCGTTTGCGGCCGCGTTTTTCCCCGGCTTTCTCGTCTGGGCTCTCCCTCTCCGTTGTTTCTGGCTTGTCGCTGGCCACCGGTTCGGTCTTGGAGAGCACATCGGCCACGGTTCCCCGCATCACGGTCACCCGCACGTCTTGGAAAATATCCACCAGAAGTTCATTGTCATTGACCCGGGCCACGGTGCCGACGATGCCGCCGCCGGTGACGATACGGTCGCCGCGGCGGATGGCGTCGAGCATGGCGTTATGTTCCTTCATTTTCTTTTGCTGGGGACGGATCAGAAGGAAATAGAAAACCGCAAAAATAAGTATCAGCGGTAAGAACATCTGGAATACAGATGCCTCCGCAGCGCCGGCGGTCTGGGCGAAAGCGTCGGAAATAAACATGCGTGGCCCCGCAATAGGCTCAAAGAGTGTGCCGGACTATAACGGCAGGGTGTATATTTGCAACCGTCCTGCGGAACTGATTCCCAGAGCGGGACCCGCTCTAAAGATACTTGATGGGGTCCACGGTGCGGGTGCCGCGCCGCAGTTCGAAATGAAGCTGCGGTTTCGAAACGTTGCCCGTGCTTCCGGCGTGTGCCACTACCTGGCCTCGCTTCACCTTTTGCCCCCGTTTGACAAGAATTGAATCGTTATGGGCGTAGGCCGATGTCCAGCCTCCGGCGTGCTTGATCAGCAACAGGTTACCGAATCCCTGTAGTTCGTTTCCCGAGTAAACCACCACGCCATTTTCCGCAGCCTCCACAGGCGTGCCTTTGTTTGCCAGGATATTTATGCCGTCATTGTGGAGCCCTCCTCTACCGGGGCCGTAGACACTGACGACCTTACCCCGCAGCGGCATGTGAAAGCGGCTGGAGACGCGGGGCGGTGGCGCGTAGGAATCGGGCCTCTTTGGAACATCTCCGGATGTTCCGTCTTTTCCTGCCGCGCTCGGGGAAGAGTCCGCCTTAAGTGATGACGTGTTTTTCGACGCCGCCGGGGAAAGATGTGAAATGGTACCGGGAAGCCTCAGCTTTTGCCCGACACGGATTTTTTCCGGAGGATTGAGCCGGTTGACGCGGGCAAGCAGGCTCATATCTACCCTATAGCGTCGTGAAATGCTGTACAGCGTATCTCCGGCAACCACGGTATGGGTGCGGCTTCGCGGCAGGAAAAGCACCGACCCCACCAACAGCGTATAGGGCGGCCGTAACCGGTTGGCCTCTATCAGATCACGCAAGGGAACTTTATGTTTGCGGGCGATACCAAACAGAGTGTCTCCCCGCTGCACCCGCACCTCGCCCTTACCGGGTGTCGCTGTAGGCTTGGGAATTTTCGCCAGGGCCTCTTCCTGGGTTTTTACCGGCCCCTTGCGCCGGCCATAGGGGTCCTCGCCGTAGATATAGCGCTCGCATCCCATCAGAACCGCGCTTAAAGCGGAGCATAAACACAAGACAACAAAGTGGATGGTGATCAGGCGTGGCATGGGCAGAGTTTATATCTCACCGGTCCCGCCTTCAATCTGATCCGGAATCGGGTTCGCCTTCCACTAGCGGCACAAAACGCACAGGCAGCAGTTCCTCATGGTCGAAACCGTCAGCCGTGCGAGTGATGCGCAAAACTTGCTGGTTCCCGTATTCATCGCCCACAGGAACAATCATAATGCCGCCTTCCTCAAGCTGATCGGCCAATGCCGGGGGCACGTCCGCGGCCGCCGCGGTGACGAGAATACGGGCGATGGGAGCCTGTTCCGGCCAGCCCTTGGAGCCATCCCCCACCCGCGTGGTGATATTGGTAAGGCCCAACTCGGCGAATCGTTTCTCTGCCTGGGCCATGAGCCGCTTATAACGTTCGATAGTGTAGACCCGACGGCACAGCCTGGAAAGGATGGCAGTCTGATAGCCCGATCCGGTGCCCACTTCGAGAACTCGCATACGCTCTTCCATCCGCAGGGCCTGGGTCATCACACCCACCACCAGGGGCTGGCTTATGGTCTGGCCACAGTCGATAGGCAGGGCTACATTTTCGTACGCGCGGTCATGGAGAGCCTCAGGCAGAAACATCTCCCGCGGGGTCAGCTCGATAGCCGACAACACACTGGTATCGCTGATCCAGGACTGTCGCAGTTCCATGATGAGACGGATTTTCTTGGCCTCAAGATTCACGGGAGTACCTTTTTCAAGCTCCTGATGGCCGCCTTGTGAGTGAGGTCCGGCTTCAGCGATGCCTTAAGCATCTGGGGCAATCACCTCAAGCCCCCCCATGTAGGAGCGCAGCGCCTCGGGCACCTCCACCGATCCGTCGGCGCGCTGATAGTTCTCAAGGATAGCAATGAGGGTGCGACCCACGGCGACACCCGAACCGTTGAGAGTGTGGACGAAACGGGTGCCCTTGGCTTGCACCGGGCGGAACCGCGCCTTCATGCGCCGTGCCTGGAAGTCGCCACAGTTGGAACAGCTTGAAATCTCGCGATAGGTATCCTGGTCCGGCAGCCACACCTCGATATCGTAAGTCTTGCAGGCGCCGAATCCGGTGTCCCCGGAACACAAAACAACCACGCGGTACGGCAGGCCGAGCCGTTTCAGCACTTCCTCGGCGCAACTCGTCATGCGTTCCAGTTCTTCTTCCGACTCATCAGGGTGGACGATGCTCACTAGTTCCACCTTGGTGAACTGGTGCTGGCGGATCATACCGTGGGTATCCTTGCCCGCCGCCCCAGCCTCGGAGCGGAAACACCATGTCATGGCGGTATAGCGGCATGGCAAATAGTCCTCTTCGATGATTTGATCGGCCACCATATTGGTGAGTGGCACCTCGGCGGTGGGGATGAGCCAGTAATCGTCTTCCGTATGAAAGAGGTCCGCGGTGAATTTAGGCAGCTGGCCAGTGCCGAACAGGGCGTTATCGCGCACCAGGGCGGGCGGGTTGACCTCCGTATAGCCATGCTCGGTGGTGTGGAGATCGAGCATGAAGGCCGCCAGTGCCCTTTCCATCCGAGCCAGGGAGCCCGAGAGCAGAACAAACCGCGCCCCGGACATCTTCGCCGCGGTGTCGAAATCCATACCGCCCAAACCTTCTCCTACCTCCACATGATCCTTAGGCGTAAAGTCGAAGGCTGGCGGATCGCCCACGTTACGCACAACCTTGTTGGCGCTTTCGTCAGCGCCGTCGGGAACGTCTTCGGTCAGAATATTGGGCAGCCCAGCAAGAAGGGTGTCGAGTTTCTCGCCATGTTCCCGTCCTTGCTCCTCCAGGGCCTGCATCTCGTCTTTCAGTGCCGCCACCTGGGCCATGCATTTTTCGGCCTCAGCCTCCTCACCCTTGCCCTTCAAAACTCCGATCTCCTTGGAAAGGTCGTTGCGGAGCCCCTGCTTCTCCTGCAGGGCGGTCTGCACCTCGCGGCGCGAGGAATCTAATTTTAAAATGGCGAAACTGCCGGGCTCAAAGATACCCCGGCGCTTCATGGCGGCGTCGAAGGCCTCGGGTTTTTCACGAATCCATTTGATGTCGAGCATGGGACGTCTGGTCCTGTTCCTTCTTGCCGGGGTTATACGGGGTCAGGGGAGACGCGTCCACACCCGGCGCTCATTCGCTCTCCGATAGTTCCGGCTCAGGATCGTCCCGGCGTTTCTCAATACACTTCACGGCGAGAATAGAGAACTCGTAAAGCAGCAATATGGGCAGGGCCAGCCCAATCTGGCTAATGATGTCGGGTGGGGTCAGCACCGCCGCTGCCACGAAGGCCAGGACGATGGCGTATTTACGCTTCCGGGCCAAGGCCTCAGCGCTCACCATCCCGACCCGGGCCATGAGTGTCAGCAGGACAGGGAGCTGAAAAGCCAGGCCGAAGGCGAAGATCAGCGTCACCACCAAGGACAGGTATTCGTTGACCTTGGCTTCCAGATGTATGGGCAGGGAGCCGACGCCGCCCAGGCTCTCGAAACTGAGGAAGAAGCTCCAGGCCAGAGGAAAAATGAAATAGTAGACTAGTGCACCACCGGCCACGAAAAGAACCGGCGTGGCGATGAGAAACGGCATAAAGGCGCTCTTTTCATTTTTGTACAGCCCCGGCGCCACGAACATCCAGAGCTGCCCGGCGACAATGGGGAAAGACAAGAAAAGGGCGCCGTAAAGAGACACCTTGAGATAGGTGAAGAAGACCTCCGCCAGCCCGGTATAGATAAGCCGCCGTTGGCCTTTTTCCTCCAGCAGGGCTGCAAGAGGCTCCACCAGAAAGCCGTACATGTGTTCGGCGAAATAAAAACAAATGCCGAAGGCCACCACGAAGGCGGCGATGGCCCACACCAGACGGTCACGAAGTTCTATCAGGTGCCCCACAAGGGACATGGCCTCTTCTGCGCTCTCTTCACCTCCTTGGGTGGGCTGGTCGGGCAGGCTCTGTTCCGGCATGGACATCTAGCCGCCCCCCGACTTGGATGTGTCGGATTCCGGGGTTCCGTCGCCGCCATTGGCGGCCACCGTGCGGGGCTGTATGGAAAGCGCTTTTTTTTCGGCGTCGAGACGGAATTTTTCCAATTGAGGGTCGTCGAAGACTTCTTTGCCGAGATCGGCCTCATCGGCTATTTCGTCAATGCTGTCACGGAATTCCTGGGCCATGGCGCGGGCGCGGGAGACGGCCCGTCCTATAGTGCGGAGGACAACGGGCAATTCCTTCGGTCCCACCACCACGATAATGAGGACAGCCACAAGCGCCATTTCGGTCCAGCCGATATCAAACATGCCCGGTTCTTCCTGTCCGGCCCAAACACATCAATGGGGATGAAAAAAACCTGGCCCGTCCGCGGGGTGCCATCGGGAACCCGCCCTCAGTCCTTGGTGGCGGAACTTTTGTCTTCCTCGGACGCCTTATCGCTTGCGGATTCGGTTTCCTTGCCTTCTTCAAGGCCCGGCGTGGATTCAGCGGCGGAATCGCCGACCTCGTCTTTGAGACCGACCTTGAAATTCTTCACTCCCTTGGCGATGTCGCCCATCACACGGGGGAGTTTTCCGGCCCCGAAAATAATCAGGACGATTACCAGGATCAAAATGATTTGCCAGGGGCCAATGCTCATTTAAGGGGTTCTCCAAAAAGGAAACGGCGGAAAAATCTGCCCGACAACAGACTCTTTATGATGGCAGAAAGGTTTGTCCACCGCAAACCGGAAACGCCTTAAAGTTCCTCTTCAACGGATTCCAGGGGTGCCCCCCCGTTTTCGCTTTCAGCGTATTCATTGCTTTCCCCGGCTTCTTCGTCCGCGTTCGCCTCGGACATGGCGTCCTCTATACCAAGCTCCTTGCGGGCATCGGTGCTCAGCCCTGCATAGGCGGTGATGGCCGGGCGCTGGTCAATAAGGCCAGAAGCCTTCAGTTCCTCAATTCCCGGCAGATCCTCCACCGATTCGAGTCCGAACTGATCGAGAAACTCGTCGCTGGTGCCCCATGTCACGGGACGTCCCGGCGTACGCCGCCGCCCCTTGGGACGAACCCATCCCGCCTCCAGAAGCGTGTCGAGGGTTCCCCGGCTCAGGCTCTTGCCCCGAATTTCCTCGACTTCCGCCCGCGTCACCGGCTGGTGATAGGCGATGATGGCCAGGGTCTCCAGGGCCGCTTGGGAAAGCTTGCGCGGCACGTCGGTCTCCAGACGTAAGGCCGGCACCACGTCTGGCGCAGTGCGCAGCGCCCATTTTGAACCAACTCGGACCAGATTGACTCCGCGATTGGCGTAATGGCCCGAAAGTTCGTCAAGCAGGGCGGACACATCCGTCCCCTCCGGAAGGCGTGAGGCCATGGTGCCCTCGGTCAGAGGCTCGGACGCCGCAAATAGCATGGCCTCGAGGATGCGCAGTAGTTGGGAATCATCGCTCATGGACTCTTCCGTCATGATCCACCGCCCTTATTGTTTTTAGCTCTGGTCTTGGTTTTCTTTACGGCGCGCAAATAGAGGGGGCCAAAGCTGCCTTCCTGCCGCAACTGCGCCTTGCCCTGTTTCGCCAGTTCAAGACCGGCGGAGAACGTGGCCGCAATTGCGGAGCGCATTATCAACTCTCCGCCCAGAGCCTCCGGCAGGTAATTCATGAGAGACCCCCATCCCTGCGACTTACCAAGCATCCCCACAAGACGTTTCAGGACGTCGTCCATAGAATAAACCATGATGGGAGCGATATGCAGGGTCGGATCGGCGGCACGCCGCTGTTGATCGCCATAGGCGATGAGCAACTCGAAAAGCGAGACCTCGATGACACCGCGGCGGATATTCCGCAGCCCCTCCGGCGCCCCGCGGGGAAAGAAGTCTCTTCCCTTCTGGGGGCGTTCCATAAGCCGGACCCCAGCTTCCTTCATGGCGTTATAACGTTGCAGATGAAACGCCAGTGCCGCCGCCAATTCAGGGCCCGTGGGCTCTTCTTCATCGTCCTGCCGTGGCAGCAACAGGCGCGACTTGAGATAAGCCAGCCACGCCGCCATCACCAGGTAATCGGCGGCGATCTCCAGACGCATGGAGTGAGCGCGGGCGATGTAATCTAGGTACTGATTGGCCAGGGCGAGAATGGAAATATGGACAAGGTCCACCTGCTGCTCCCGGGCTAGGGTCAGCAAAACATCGAGAGGCCCTTCAAAACCATCAAGATCAAGAATCAACCGAACAGGGGAAGAGTCTTCCCCAAAGCTCCCCTGCGCCTCGAAACCGCTGTCGTCCGTCATCTCCGCATCCTTAAGCCAGTCCGGCAAAAATTATGATTCCCCGGAAAAGGAATTCAACCGGACCACCGATCAGCCAGCCAAGAACATTGAGGTGAATTCCCATCTGAGCGGCGATCATAGGCAGAATAAACAGGATTCCGACGATGAGGAACAGCCCCCATTTTTCCAGCCGCGCCAGGGCCAGCGCATAGGGGTGCGGCAACAGGCCCACGGCGATGCGGCCGCCATCCAGAGGCGGCAGCGGCAACAGGTTGAACATCGCCAGCACCAGATTGATCAAGATCGAATTGGTAAGATTGGAAATAAGCCAGCCGCGCAATGGATCGTCGGCCAGAACCACGAAATGAATCAGCAAGGCGGAAACAAAGGCCAGGGCCAGATTGGTCCCGGGCCCGGCGGCAGCCACCCAGACCATGTCCTGCTTGGGGCTGCGGAGCTGGGAAAAATCAACCGGTACCGGCTTGGCCCAGCCGAACAAAAATTTTGACTCCACCATCAGCAAAAAGGCCGGCAACAGGATGGTGCCAAACTTGTCCACGTGTTTCAGCGGATTGCAGGTGA
>NZAO01000051.1 GCA_002686135.1 Rhodospirillaceae bacterium | reverse complement strand
GTCTATCCCCGTTTCGGGCGCACCATGGAATGGGACACCGCCGCCGGCCAGGCGGTGCTCATGGCCGCGGGCGGACGGGTGGACACCACCGCCGGTGAGCCTCTTCTCTATGGCAAGGAAGGGCTGGAAAATCCCCATTTCATCGCCTGCGGCGCGGCCAATCCATAGGGATGGGAAAATCGGCCTTTGATGGGAATTTTGGCTATCTTGACCTTCGCACTTCCTCTTCTCATACTCTTATGTACAACAACATATCTACCTGACGTGCCGGCCCTTTGGGTCCACGTATAATTGCCGCCGCAACTCTTGCGGTGACTTGAGCCCGGCGTCACGACCGCGGATGGCGCACTCGGGCGAGACAAAAGGAGAGCCGCCTTTTTTGAAAGGCGGCTCTCGATTTCCATATACCCCGTCTTTCCCTATAGTCTCTACACTTGCGTCCTACCGCAACCACCGTCACGGAAAGCCCAATGCCGCTATGCCGCAATATCGCCTCTTCTCCGCCGCCCCTCATCGCTCCTACTACCCCCGACGAGGCGGGAATCGCACGCGCGGCAAAGGCGCTGAAGGCGGGCCAACTGGTGGCTTTTCCCACCGAGACCGTCTACGGGCTGGGTGGCGATGCCACTTCGGACACAGCCGTTGCCGCCATCTTCAAGGCCAAGGGGCGGCCCCGCTTTAATCCACTCATCGTCCATGTAGCTGACAAAGAAGCTGCAGAAGCCCTAGTGAATTTCGACGAGTGCGCGCGCAAGTTGGCAGAGGCCTTCTGGCCCGGGGCACTGACCTTGGTGTTGCCGCGCCGCAACGACTGCCCGGTATCGCTGCTGGCCAGCGCCGGCCTCCACAGCCTCGCCCTGCGCGTGCCTGCCCACGGGGTGGCGCTGGACCTGCTCGCCGAATTTGCCCGCCCCGTGGCCGCGCCCAGCGCCAACCCTTCCGGCACCATCAGCCCCACCACCGCTTCCCATGTGGCCGCATCGCTGGGCGATGCTGTGGCCCTCATTCTCGACGGCGGACCTTGCGCCATCGGGCTCGAATCCACCGTTATCGGCCTCACCGGAGATGCGCCCCTGCTGCTGCGCCCCGGCGGCGTCACGGCCGAAAAGGTGGAGGCCGTCACCGGACCTCTAGACCGTCCCGAAACCGGTTCCGACGCCGCGCCCAGCTCTCCTGGCCGGCTCCTGCAACACTACGCGCCGGGGCGTCCGCTACGCCTCGACGCAGAAGACATCACTCCCGGCGAGGCCTTGCTTTCCTTCGGGTCGCACGCCATCACTGGCGCGGCGGCCGAGTGCAATCTATCGCCCGGCGGCGATCTCACCGAGGCGGCGGCCAATCTGTTCGCCATGCTGCGCGAGCTCGATCACCCCGCCCATACGGCCATCGCCGTCATGGCGGTGCCTGAAACCGGGCTCGGGCTCGCCATCAACGACCGCCTGCGCCGCGCCACCAATCCTGCAGCCACTCCACAAGAGCCGCCGCCATGAGCGCGCCACTCCCCGCCGCCCATGCAACCCCCACGCCGGAGCTTCTTCAAGCCCTCAAGGACGCCGTCGGCGACAAGGGCTGGAGCGACGACCGTCAAGACGTGGCCCCTCATCTGGTGGATGAACGCAACCTCTATTACGGCGTCACCCCCCTCCTGCTGCGCCCGGCCACCGTGGACGAAGTATCGGCCTGCGTGCGCCTGTGCGCCGAGGCCCGTGTACCCATCGTGCCCCAGGGCGGCAATACAGGGTTAGTGGGGGGCGCGGTTCCCTTCGAGCATGGCGGCGAGATTCTGCTCTGTCTGTCGCGCATGAACCGCATCCGCGAGGTAGACACGGTGAACGACTCCATGACCGCGGAGGCGGGTTGCATCTTGGAAACGGTGCAGACGGCGGCTCGCGACGCCGGGCGCTACTTCCCGCTCTCACTGGGGGCCCAGGGAAGCTGCCAGATCGGCGGCAACATAGCCACCAATGCCGGCGGCTGTGCGGTGCTGCGCTACGGCCATATGCGCGAGCTGGTGCTGGGGATCGAGGCGGTGCTGCCCAACGGCCGGGTCTATGACGGCTTGAAGTCCTTGCGCAAGGACAACAGCGGCTACGACCTCAAGCAACTCCTCATCGGCTCCGAGGGCACACTGGGGATCATCACCGCGGGGGTTCTTAAACTCTTTCCCCCGCCCGTGGAGCGGCATACCACCTTCGCCGGCGTCGCCAGCCCAGAGGCCGCTCTCGATCTCTTCTCCCGCGCCAGGGAGGCCCTGGGCGACGCCGTTACCGCCTTCGAGCTGATGCCCCGCATCGCGCTTGATTTCGTGCTCGCCCATATTCCAGGAACCCGCGACCCGCTGGCCGCACCCCACCCTTTCTATGTGCTCTGCGAGGCCACCGCTACCCGCCATGACCTCGCTTTGGCCGACGCCCTCAACGTCCTGCTGGAAAAGGTGCTGGAGGCCGGGCTCATCAATGATGCCACGGTGGCCGCCGGAGAAACCCAAGCACAAGCCCTGTGGAAGCTGCGCGAGAGCGTGTCAGAGGCCCAGAAGCACGAAGGCGGCAGCATCAAGCACGATATTTCGGTGCCCATCGCCACCCTGCCAGGCTTTATCGGGGAAGCCTCCTGGCGCGTGGAAAAACTGATCCCTGGGGTGCGGGTAGTGGCCTTCGGCCATGTGGGCGACGGCAATATTCACTTCAACTTAAGCCAACCAAAAAACGCCGAACGCGAGGCCTTCCTCTCGCGCTGGGATGAGGCCAGCCGTTTGGTTCATGACACGGTGGTGGACATGGGCGGCAGCATCAGCGCCGAGCACGGCATCGGGCGGCTCAAGCGCGACGAGCTGGTGCGGCTCGCCGACCCGCTGGAGCTGGACCAGATGCACGCCATCAAGCGCACGCTGGATCCCCACAACATCATGAATCCGGGCAAGCTGGTGCTGCCCGGCTGAGACAAGGGAATCGGACCATGACACGGGAAACCCTGCCCCTCACGCCGCGCCTTTACGACTATCTGCTGTCGGTGGGCGTACGCGAACACCCGGTGCTGAAAAGGCTCGCCACCGAGAGTGACGCCCTGCCTGACGCCGAGATGCGGATTTCCCCGGAACAGGGGGCTTTCATGGCCCTGCTGGTAGANATCATGGGTGTGAAACGGTGCCTTGAGATCGGCGTCTTTACCGGCTATTCGGCGCTCGCCGTGGCCCTAGCCCTACCCGCCGACGGGCGTATCGTGGCCTGCGACGTGAACCGGGAATGGACGGCGGTGGCGCGACGCTACTGGACCGAGGCCGGTGTCAAGGACAAGATCGACCTGCGCCTGGCCCCGGCCCTGGAGACCCTTGACACTCTTATGGCTGAGGGTGCGGNGGGTAGTTTTGACTTNGCTTTCATCGACGCCGACAAGAGCGAATACNCCGCCTATTACGAACGGGTTCTGGAACTGCTGCGTCCTGGCGGGCTCATGGTGGTGGACAATGTGCTGTGCGGCGGCAGGGTTGCCGACGCGGGCGATACCTCCACCGATACGCTGTCGCGGCGCGACTTCAACGCCGCCCTCCACCAGGATAAACGTATTACCCTCTCCATGATCCCCGTGGCCGACGGTCTGACTCTGGCCGTGAAACGGCCGTGAGAGCGCTGTGATCTGTTCAAGGCGAAGACTTTCTCTATGATACGATTATGACGGACACCCCGGAAACAGACAGCGCCGCCTTCGCCCCCTTCGTGCGCCTGCTCGGACGCGGCCCCGGCAAGTCCCGTGCCTTGACCCNCGACGAGGCCCGCGACGCCATGACCCTGATCCTNAAGGACCGGGTGGCCCCNGAACAGCTCGGCGCATTNCTCATGCTCATGCGCTACCGCCGCGAAACGGCGGAAGAACTGGCGGGATTCGTGGCGGCGGCGCGGGCCCTGTTGGCGCCCCTGCCCGATGATGCGGCTGTCGTTGATCTCGACTGGCCTTCCTATGCCGACCGCCACAAACAGCTTCCCTGGTTCGTGCTCTCGGCCCTGCTGCTGGCGAAAAATGGCGTCACCGTAGCCATGCACGGCATCGCCGGGCTGGAAGATGAGGACTTAGCCCCCACCACCCGCGCTGCGCTCGCCCATCTTGGGATCACACCCTGCGCCTCACTGCAGGACGCCGCCGCGCGACTCGCCAGCGAGGCCCTGGTCTACCTGCCGCTGGAGACCTTCGCCCCGCGACTCGGGACCCTGTTTGCCCTGCGGCCCCTGTTTGCCCTACGCTCGCCGGTGAACAGCTTCGCTCGCGCCCTAAACCCCCTGCGCGCACGCGCGCATATGACCGGCGTCTTTCATCCCGATTTCCGAGACCTCCACCGCGACACCTCGCGCCTCACCGGCCAACCCCGCGCCTCTGTATTCAAAGGCGGCGGCGGCGAGGCCCAGCGCAATCCGGGAAAACCCTGCCTCGTGCTCATGGTCAATGACGGCGTGGACGGCGAAGAGGAATGGCCGGCACTTACCCAAGACCACTATAACTGGCGCGGCGAACCCCACGAGGTGGCCCGCCTTGCCGCCCTGTGGAAGGGCGAGTTCGATCATCCTTGTGCGCAAGCCGCCGTCACCGGCACCGCGGCGCTGGCGCTGAAGCTCCTGGGCCGCGCCGAAACATCCGACGACGCCGACGCCATGGCGCAACAGATGTGGGCCGGGCGCACGCCCCTCGACTGACGACCTACCCTGACGGAAGGACCCCCCATGACCAACNCCATCACGGCCCGGCTTAAAGAACTGGGCATCACCCTGCCCCGGCTCTCCGCTCCTCTCGCCAATTACCTGCCCACGCTGATTTCGGGCGGGCATCTTTATGTCTCCGGGCAACTGCCCATGGCCGACGGCGCAGTCACATATACGGGCCGTCTCGGTGCGGAGCTTGATATTGAGGCTGGCCAAGCGGCGGCGCGGCTCTGCGCCGTCAACCTGCTGGCCCAGGCTTCCGCTGCGCTGGAAAGCGATCTCAGCCGCGTGCAACGGGTGGTGAAGCTGGGCGGCTTCGTCGCNGCGACGGCGGAATTCAGCGATCATCCCAAGGTCATGAACGGTGCCTCGGACCTGATGGTGAAGGTGTTCGGCGAAGCCGGGTGCCACACCCGTTTCGCAGTGGGCTGCGCCTCGCTACCGCTTGGTGCGGCGGTTGAAATCGACGCCCTGTTCGAGGTGGAGTGAGGAAAAGCGCTGTCATTCCCAACCCGGTTTCCCAGCGACTGAGGGACGACCAAAGGGCACAGCGAAGCAAACGTATAGAAGATTATCCCGCGCTGGCAGAAACGCGGCGCGAGGCTTTCCTGGGCTTCGATTTAGGATACGAGAAGGCGAGCTTTCCAGCCGCCACCTTGACCCGCACAGCCCCGCCCTTGGCCAGCTTGCCGAACAGCAGTTCCTCGGCCAGCGGCCTTTTCACATGGTCCTGAATAACCCGAGCCAGCGGCCGTGCCCCGAATTTCTCGTCATAGCCCTTTTCGGCCAGCCAGGCCCGCGCTGGAACATCCAGCACGATGCTCACCTCGCGGTCGGCAAGCTGGTTCTCAAGCTCCAGGATGAACTTGTCCACGACTTTGCCCATGGTGGCGGGAGAAAGCGCAGCGAAGGAAATAATGGTGTCCAGCCGGTTTCTGAATTCTGGGGTAAAGGTGCGGTTGATGGCTTCTTCGTCGTCGCCGACACGAGTCTGACGCTCGAAACCGACAGCGGGTTTGACCAGTTCGCTTGCCCCGGCATTGGTGGTCATGATCAGTGTCACGTTGCGGAAATCGATGCTCTTGCCGCTGTGATCGGTGAGCTTGCCGTAATCCATGATCTGCAACAGCACATTGAACAGGTCGGGATGGGCCTTTTCGACCTCGTCGAGCAGCAGCACCGAATGGGGATGCTGGTCCACAGCGTCGGTCAGCAATCCACCCTGGTCGAATCCCACATATCCCGGCGGCGCCCCGATCAGGCGCGAAACGCTATGTCGTTCCATGTATTCCGACATGTCGAAACGGATCAGCTCGATCCCCAGCTGCAGGGCGAGCTGCCTCGCCACCTCGGTCTTGCCGACGCCGGTGGGACCAGAGAACAGGTAATTGCCCACCGGTTTTTCGGGCTCGCGCAGGCCAGCCCGTGACAGCTTGATGGCGCTGGAAAGGGCTGAAATGGCCTTGTCCTGACCGAAGACCATGGTCTTGAGGTCGCGCGCCAGGGTCTTGAGAACGGCTTTGTCGTCGGCGGAAACGTTGCGCGGGGGGATACGGGCGATCTTGGCCACCACGGCTTCCACATCCTTGACCGAAATCACCTTCTTGCGGCGGCTCTTGGGCCGCAGCATCTGCGCCGCACCAGCTTCGTCCACCACGTCGATGGCCTTGTCGGGCAGCTTGCGATCACCGATATAGCGGTCTGAAAGCTCCACCGCGGTGCGGATAGCCTCGGCGGTATAGCGCACCTTGTGGTGTTTTTCGTAATAGGGTTTCAAGCCGCGCAGGATCTTCACCGCGTCCTCTAACGACGGCTCGTTGACATCGACCTTCTGGAAGCGGCGCAGCAGGGCACGGTCCTTTTCGAAATGGTTGCGGTATTCCTTATAGGTGGTGGAGCCGATACAGCGCATCTGGCCGCTGGCCAGGGCCGGCTTCAACAGGTTGGAGGCATCCATGGAACCGCCGCTGGTGGCGCCGGCCCCGACAACGGTGTGAATCTCGTCGATGAACAGCACCGCGTGTTCACGGGCCTCCAGACCCGTAATCACGGCTTTCAGGCGTTCCTCGAAATCGCCGCGATAGCGCGTCCCGGCCAACAGAGCACCCATGTCGAGGGCATAGATGGAAACCCCGTTCAATACGTCGGGAACCTCGCCGTGGACGATGCGCCGCGCCAGCCCCTCGGCCAGGGCGGTCTTGCCAACGCCGGGTTCGCCCACATAAAGCGGGTTATTCTTGGTGCGCCGGCACAGCACCTGGATGGTGCGCTCGATCTCCGCGTCGCGGCCGATCAGGGGGTCGATCTTTCCCTGTTCCGCCTTTTCGTTGAGGTGCACGCAATAGACCTCGTAGGCCTCTTTCTCCACCTTGCTTTCCTCATCTTCCTCTTCCTCCTCGACGCCGTGCAGGTGGCGAGTCTCGGAAAACTCCGGCACCTTGGCGATACCATGAGAGATGTAGTTGACCGCGTCGAGCCGCGACATATCCTGCTCCTGAAGGAAATAAACAGCGTAGGATTCCCGTTCCGCGAACATGGCCACCAGGATATTGGCCCCTGTTACCTTTTCGCGACCCGAGGACTGCACATGGATGGCGGCACGCTGGAGAACGCGCTGGAAGCTTGCTGTGGGTTGAGCTTCCACCTCTTCCTCGGCGACGATATCCGTCAGTTCGTCGTCGATATAGACTTCCAGGTCCCGGCGCAGGCGGTCGATATTCACATCGCAGGCGCG
>NZAO01000050.1 GCA_002686135.1 Rhodospirillaceae bacterium | reverse complement strand
TTCTTGCAGGCCTTAGGCAGCTGGCAAGGATCGGTTCCGCGCTCGATGTCGCCTCCGGCGGCGGTGATGCGGTCGAAGAACCAGGCGGCGCTGTGCGCCGGATCGAGACGAATGCGCCCACCCGCCGCCGCCAGCCGGTCCAGCGCTGCCCCAAGTTCGCCGGGCGCGTGGCGCGTTATCTCCGCCCCCAGATGCTTGTCCAGCGTCTTGCCCCCCTTGGCCGGATCGAGGAACAGGTCCACCTTTCCGTCAGCGTGGAGAATGGCGAAACACAGGGGCAACGGCGTGTGGTCCACGTCGCCGCCACGGATGTTGAGCAGCCAGGCGATGGAATCTGGAGCTGTCAGCAGCGCCGCGCCAAGGCCCTGTTTCTTCAGATTCGCCGCCAGCTCACGGCGTTTGTCGGCCGAATTTTTTCCGGCGAAGGCGAGGTCATGGAGCACCACGCGGGCGGCGGGCGGCGGCGGCTGGTCCCGCCATACGGCGTCCAGGGGGTTGTCCTCACAGGCCACCAGCGAGGCCCCGGCCCGGGCGCAGGCCTTCTCGAACTTGACCAGANACTCAGGCGTATGGAGCCGGGGGTCGTAGCCCACAGTCGCACTTTTTTTTATGTGCTTGGCCAGCCAGTTGNGTGGCTGATCACCCATAAGNTGCAGGGGCACAAACGCGGACGTGTCCAGCTCGGCCTTTAGCTGAAGGGTATAGCGGCCGTCGGTGAAAACGGCGGCGCGGGNTTTCAGCACTAGTGCCAGCCCCGCCGAGCCGGTGAAGCCGGTGAGCCAGGCTAGCCTTTCGGCGTGGGGCGGCAGATATTCGTTCTGGTATTCGTCGGTGTGGGGGACCATGAATCCGTCGAGGCCCCGCCGCGCCAGTTCGGCCCGCAACAGCGCCAGCGGCGTGGTTCGGGAAGATGTACCAGCCCGTTTCCTTTTTGTCGCCATCAGCCTTTTCCCGTCACGAAAGTACCAGCGTCACCCAGTCGCCGAGGATAACACGACGTAACAAGAAAAGCCGCTGTGCGCCATAAGCGGCCACAACCCGTGCCGCCTGGTGGCGCAAAATCCCCGACAGCACCGCCTCGAAGGGAGGTAGCAGACGCACCGGCACCCCCAGCACCACCCGCCACAAGGAAGAAGAAAGCGTCATACCTTTTCCACGAAACTTTCCAACACCTTTTTCACGCCCGTCTCGAAGGCGATTTCCAGCTTGTCACCGTCCACCGAGCGCACCCGGCCATAGCCGAACTTGGTGTGGAAAACCTCNTCGCNNGTTTCGATNTTCTGTGGTGTGCNGACTTGTGACTGCGCCTTATTGCCGGGCCGGGCGTGGCNTTCGATGACGNGGGTCCGGGCGCTGTCTTCTATGGCCGGGGCNTAATCGAAGCCTGGNGTATCCTCGGCCAGCCCGNCGTCACGGNCCGCGCCGTAGAGTCCGGGGGCGCTGTCGCGTTCGGTGTGTTCCTCGGGAATCTCGTCGATGAAACGGGAGGGTAGACAGCTTTCCCATGAGCCGTAGAGATGGCGGTTGGCGGCAAAGGAGATGGCCACATTACGCCGCGCCCTAGTCAGCCCCACGTAGGCCAGCCGCCGCTCCTCCTCAAGCCCGCGCGCACCTTCTTCATCCATGGCCCGCTGGTGAGGAAACACCCCTTCCTCCCAACCGGGAAGGAAGACGGTATCGAATTCCAGCCCCTTGGCACCGTGCAGGGTCATGAGGTTGACCATGTCGCCGTGGGCGTTTTCGGTGGCCTCCATCACCAGACTCACATGTTCGAGAAAACCGGGTAGGGTCTCGAATTCTTCGATAGCGGTCACCAGCTCCTTGAGGTTTTCCAGCCGCCCCGGTGCGTCGGGGGATTTGTCCTCCTGCCACATGGCGGTGAGGCCCGAGCCGTCCAGCACCTGTTCGGCCAGTTCGAAATGGAGCATCTCGCGGGCCTGGTCGCGCCACAGGGCGAACTGCTCGAGCAGCCCGGCCAGCGGCGTGCGGGAGCGGAGCTTCAACTCGTCGGTTTCCACCAGCCGCGCGGCCGCCGCCGTCAGCGACAGGTTTTCGGCGCGGGCGAGGTGGTGGAGCGTCTGCATAGCGACATCGCCGATGCCGCGCCGCGGCAGGTTGACGATACGCTCGAAGGCGAGGTCGTCGTCGGGCTGGAAGATGACCCGGAAATAGGCGATGGCGTCACGGATTTCGCGGCGCTCATAGAAACGCGGGCCGCCGATGACCCGGTAGGGCAAGCCCAGGGTGATGAACCGTTCCTCAAATTCGCGGAGTTGGAACCCGGCCCGCACGAGGATGGCGATCTCGCTCAACGCGTGGCCCTTGCGCTGCAGGGCCTCGATCTCTTCACCGGCCACGCGGGCTTCCTCTTCGCCGTCCCAGATCCCGCGCAGCACCACCTTGGCACCCGCCTCTTCGCCCGTCCACAGGGTCTTGCCGAGCCGCCCCTGGTTATGTGCGATAAGCCCCGAGGCGGCGCCCAGAATATGCGGAGTGGAGCGGTAATTCTGTTCCAGCCGCACCACCTTGGCGCCGGGGTAGTCCTTCTCGAAACGCAGGATGTTGCCGACTTCGGCCCCGCGCCAGCCGTAGATGGACTGGTCGTCGTCGCCCACGCAACAGATGTTGTGATGGCTCCGCGCCAGAAAGCGAAGCCACAGATACTGGGCCACGTTGGCATCCTGGTATTCGTCCACGAGGATATAGCGGAAGCGTTCCTGATAGTCGGCGAGCACGTCTCCGTGTTCGGAAAACAGGGTCAGGCAGTGTAGCAACAGGTCGCCGAAATCTACGGCGTTGAGGGTTTTCAACCGTTGCTGATAGGCGCGGTAGATGTCCAGCGACTGGCCGGCGGCGTATTCCCCGATCTCCCCCGTGCTTACTTTTTGCGGGGTCAGGCCGCGGTCCTTCCAGCGCTCGATCACCGCCAGCAGACCGCGCGGCGGCCAGCGCTTGATATCCATATGGGAGGCTTCCATCACCTGTTTCACCAGCCGCAGCTGGTCGTCGGTATCGAGAATGGTGAAGTTGGGCTTGAGCCCCGCGAGCTCGGCATGGCGGCGCAGGATACGCGCGCCCAGGGCATGGAAGGTGCCGAGCCACATGGATTCGGTAGAGCGCCCAAGTATGGCCTCCACCCGGCTCTTCATTTCCAGCGACGCCTTGTTGGTGAAGGTGACGGCCAATATTTGCGACGACCAGGCGCGCCCGGTGGCCAAAAGATGCGCCAGCCGCGTGGTCAGGACGCGGGTCTTGCCAGTGCCGGCCCCGGCCAACACCAGCACCGGGCCATCCATGGCTTCCACCGCCTGGCGCTGGGCGTCGTTGAGGCCCGCCAGATAAGGCGGCTCCGGCTTTGGCTTGGGCTTTTCCACGGGCTTTTGCTCGGGATTTCCCTCGGGCTTCGCCTCGGGCGGAGCCGGTTCCGTTCGGTGATGGGGGTCGCTCATGGGGAGAGTTTATAACATGCCTTCCCGGGTTACACCTGCCCCCTGTCTTCGGAGCGCAGACGGTGCACGATCTGGGAATGGGCCGCCATCACCGCACGGGCGTGGTCTGCGCGCCGCCCCAAAGGATGGCCGTTACACCGTGAAATAGCGCGCTTGGGGGTGGTGCACCACCAGCGCCGTGGTCGACTGTTCGGGGTGGAGCTGGTCACTCTCGCCCATGGTGATGCCGATGTGTTTGGCGTCCAGCAGGTCGAGGAGCTTGGCTTGGTCGGCGAGGTCGGGACAGGCGGGATAGCCGAAGGAATAGCGCGCCCCGTGATAGCCCTGTTTGATGAGCCTCTCCATGTCGCGGGCGTCTTCGGCAGCGAAACCGAGCTCGGCGCGGATGCGCTTGTGCACATATTCGGCCAGAGCCTCAGCCATCTCCACGCCGAAACCGTGAAGATAGAGATAGTCCTGGTATTTGTCGGCGTGAAACCATTCCAGCGCCACTTCGGAAGCCCGCTGTCCCACCGTCACCGCCTGCAGGGCGATAACGTCGTGCGCGGCCTCGCCCTCACCAATATCACGGAAGAAATCGGCGATACACATGCCGTTCTTACCCTTCTGTCGGGGCAGGGTGAAGCGGGCGCGTTCGGCTTTCCCATCTTCGTCGAAGAGAACCACGTCGTTGCCCTCTGCAGTGCATTTCCAGTAGCCGTAGACGGCCTGGGGGGTGATTATCTTTTCATCGTGGCATTGTTTGGCGATGCGGGTGAGGATGGGTTTCAGTTCACCGCGCGCCCATTCCTGGAATTCCCCGCGCGTCCGGCCTTGTTTCTTATAGCCCCAGTGGAACTGGTAAAGCATGACCTCGTTGAGAAAAGCGAGTAGGTTCTGGATCGGCACCGCCTCGATGGTCTTGGCCCCCCAGAAGGGCGGCGTGGGCACTGCCACGTCCTTGGTCAGCTCGTTGCAGCGCAGCTTCGTCGCCTCGTAATCCCCTTCTAGATTGAGGGGACGTAATTCAGAAAGCGGCGGCTCGCCTATTATGCCGGGTTTGGTGGATTTCCCGCCCCGCTTCTTGGCCTCGGCGGCGAGATGGGCATCCAGTTCCCCGGCCGCCACCTTGTCCATGAAATCGAGCCCATCGAAGGCGTCGCGGGCGTAGGCTACGCTGCCGCTGCCATAGGCAGCGGCGCAGTCTCGTTCCACGTATTTGCGGTTCAACGCAGCCCCGCCCAGCACCACCGGCAAATCGAAACCCTCGCGGGTCATTTCCTCCAAACTTTCACGCATGACCACGGTGGATTTCACCAACAGGCCCGACATGCCGATCACATCGGCGTCGTGTTCTTTCGCCGCTGCTATGATGTGTTCGATGGGCTGTTTGATGCCGAGATTGATCACCTTGTAGCCGTTATTGGTGAGGATGATATCCACCAGGTTCTTGCCGATATCGTGCACNTCACCCTTTACCGTGGCCAGCACCATGACACCCTTTTCCTGGCCTTCCACGTGTTCCATGTGGGGCTCCAGATAGGCCACCGCCGTCTTCATGGTTTCCGCCGATTGCAGCACGAANGGCAGNTGCATCTGGCCCGAGCCGAAGAGCTCGCCCACCACTTTCATGCCGTCGAGAAGCACGGTGTTGATGATGTCGAGCGCAGTCAGCCCGGCCAGAGCCTCGTCGAGATCGGCCTCGATGCTCTGGCGGTCNCCGTCGATGATGCGCAACTTGAGCCGTTCACCCACATCGGCCGAGCGTTTCTTTTTTTCTTTCTTCTCCTCCGCNCGGCCCTCGAACAGGGCGAGGAAAGCCTGGAGCGGGTCATAGTCCCTTTTGCGGCGGTCGAAGATGAGGTCTTCNGCCACCTTGGCTTCTTCCGGCGGAATCTTGTGTAGGGGCATGATACGGCTGGAATGGAGGATAGCGCCGGTCATGCCACGTTTCAGGGCATGGTCGAGGAACACCGAATTGAGCACATGGCGCGCCGCCGGGTTGACCCCGAAGGAGACGTTGGACAGCCCGAGGATGATCTGGCATTTGGGTAGTTCTTTCGAAATCCCAGCGATAGCNTCGAGCGTCATCAGCGCCAGCCTGCGGTCGTCCTCGTTACCGGTGCAGATGGTAAAGGTGAGAGGATCAATCAGCAGATCGCAAGACGGCAGGCCGTGCCGGTTGCAGGCGAAGTCGTGGAGGCGGCGGGCGATTTCCACCTTTTTCTCCGNCGTCTTAGCCATACCCTCCTCGTCGATGGTGAGCGCGATCAGCCCGGTGCCGAAACGCCGCGCCAGTTCCAGCCGCGCNGTGGCTGAATCCTCGCCGTCCTCGAAATTGATAGAATTGATAATGGGCTTGCCGCCATAGAGCTTCAGCGCCGCCTCGAGCACGTTCAATTCGGTGGAATCGAACACCAGCGGCACGGTGACGGCGCCGCGCATGCGGCTCACCACCTCAATCATGTCGGCCTCTTCGTCGCGGCCCACGAAGGCGGTGCAGACATCCAGGGTATGGGCGCCGTTGGTTACCTGTTCGCGTCCCATCTCGATACAGGCATCCCAGTCTCCGGCTTCCTGGAGGTTACGGAATTTCTTGCTGCCGTTGGCGTTACAGCGCTCGCCGATATCGAGGAAGGCGTTTTCCTGGGCGTAGGAGACCTGGCCGTAGAGGGAGGCCACCGACGGCACCCAATAGGATTGCCGCTGTACCGGTTTCGGCCGCGCCTGCTTGCCGCCCTTGGCGGAGGCGCGCGCACACAGCATGGCGTCCAGGGCCTCGATATGGGGAATGTCGGTGCCGCAACAGCCGCCGATCATATTGACCCCGTCCTCGTCGAGGAAACGCCCGTGCCAATGGGCTAGCTCCTCGGGGCCCAAGGGATAGTGGGGCTGGCCGTCCACCAGCTCGGGCAGCCCCGCATTGGGCAGGACGGAGAGAAACCCCGGCCAGTTTTCCGCTAGCCATTTCACGTGTTCGGACATTTCCTGGGGGCCGGTGGCGCAGTTCAGGCCCATCACCGGAACCTCCAATGCGTTGATCACCGTGGCCGCGGCGGCGATGTCAGCGCCTACCAGCAGCGTCCCCGTGGTTTCCACCGTAACCTGGGCGATGATGGGGATATTGGCCCTGGCTTCCTCGCGGGCGCGTTTGGCGCCGTTGACAGCAGCCTTGACCTGGAGCGGGTCCTGGCAGGTCTCAATTAAAAAGGCGTCCACGCCGCCAGCAGCCAGCCCGGCGCATTGCACAGTGAAGGAATCCTCCAGCACCTGATAGTCGATGTGGCCCAGGCTCGGCAGCTTGGTGCCAGGCCCAATGGAGCCCAGCACGAAGCGGGGGCGGCCGTCGGCGGTGAATTCCTGCGCCGCCTCGCGCGCCAGTTCGGCGGACTGTTTATTGAGGTCGAAGGCCTCCCCAGACAGACCGAATTCCCCCAGCGTCACCGGCGAGGCACCGAAGGTGTTGGTTTCCACCGCGTCCGCCCCGGCACCGAAATAGCCCATATGGATGTCGCGCACCAGGTCGGGACGGCTCTTGGTGAGGATGTCGGTGCAGTTTTCCTGGCCCAGGTAGTCCTTCTCCACATCGAGGTCGAGCGCCTGAACCCGGGTGCCCATAGCGCCATCGGCGAGAAGGACGCGATCACCCAGATAATCGAGAAGTCCGGTCACAGATTTGCTCATGGGGGCCGCCGCTATTCCGCACCGCCATCCGCAGCCCCGGTGGCTCCGTGAGCCGTGGTCTCAGCGGCGGCGCCACCCACGCCCTCCTGTGGCCGCAGGCCGAGGATATGGCAGATGGCATAGGCCAGGTCGGCTCGGTTCAGGGTATAGAAATGAAACTCCTTGATGCCGCGGGCCTGCAGAATCTGGCACTGTTCGGCAGCGATGGTGGCGGCCACCAGCCTGCGGGTCTCAGAATCGTTGTCGAGACCCTCGAACATACTCGCCATCCATGGCGGCACCGACGTGCCGCAAGCGCGGCAGAACTCCGCGACCCGGGCGAAGTTGGTCACCGGCAGGATGCCGGGTACGATGGGAACCTCGATCCCGGCGGCCGCGGCGCGGTCGAGGAAACGGAAGAAGACGTCCACATCGAAGAAATACTGGGTGATGGCGCGGCTGGCCCCGGCGTCAATCTTGCGTTTGAGGTTGTCGAGGTCGTCCTGCACGCTCTGCGATTCGGGATGGATCTCGGGATAGGCCGCCACCGAGATTTCGAAATCGGCGATTTTTTTCAGACCCGCCACCAGATCGGAGGCATAGGCATAGCCGCCGGGATGTGGGGTGTAGGTGTCCTCTTGCTCCGGCTGGTCGCCGCGCAGGGCGACGATGTGGCAGATGCCTTCCTTCCAGTAGCGGCGGGCAATGGCGTCGATCTCATCCCGATCCGCCCCCACGCAGGTGAGATGAGCCGCCGGTTCGAGGTTGGTCTCGCGGCGGATGCGCACCACCGTGGCGTGGGTGCGCTTGCGGGTACTGCCGGCGGCACCATAGGTCACCGAGACGAACTGCGGGGCCAGGGGCTCCAGCCGCTTGATCGCCGCCCACAGGGTCTGTTCCATTTTCTCCGTCTTGGGTGGAAAAAACTCGAACGAAACCTTTATGCCATCACGCTGTGGCGGCGCCACGGGCGGCGTCGGCGCATGGTGGAAAACGTTGGTCATGATGGTCTCTTCTTGTTCAATGGAACCGGATTCATGGGCGGACCAGCCCCGGGATGAGGCCACAACCACCCTTTATATTCAATAGGCCATCCTTGGCAAAAGGTCCCCTCAAGAAACGGTCTTAAGGTGGAGGTTTTCAGGGTCGCACAGGTTAAAGTCAACAACCCCCGATCGGTCCGGATACCCGCCCCCATAAATGTAACATTAATACAACAATTTGCTGTTGCGCTTTTGTTGACTCATATCCCCGCTAGTTTTTTTATATGGCCTGTGTATATTTGGAATGCGAGGGTTTTTATGACTAACTCAAGCGCGATTTGTTGTATGTCTTTTCGGCAAGAGGTAACGGGTAGTTTTGGATTGCGTGAGGGTGGTTGCAGTGTATGCGTGATGGCGCATGACAAACATTTTTTTCTCAGGGGAGTGAACTTCACATGAAAACGCTACGCTTCACAGGGCATTTTGCCAGCATTGCATTAATCGCTCTTTTCGCCGCGGCGTGCACCACACCTCCGGAAGACCCCGAGGCCCTGGCCGAATACGAAGAAATCAACGATCCCCTAGAGCCCACCAACCGTAACTTCTTCGCCTTTA
>NZAO01000049.1 GCA_002686135.1 Rhodospirillaceae bacterium | reverse complement strand
TTGCGCCACGGCGGCAGAATATTTGCGCTCGATGTGGCTGTCGGGGAAACCGCCGAGGAACACCAGATAGACGCGCGCCGCCGCCTCCGCCTCGTCCATTCCCCCAGGGATTTCGACGGATAAAGCCTCGCGCCAGCTCGCCACGCCGAGGCCGAACACGTCCTCGAAATCATGGGCGTACTGAAAGGCGATGCGGTCGCGCCCGGCCGCCGCGGCCATGGCCTCGCGCAAATCCACCGTGGGCTCATGAGCCACGTCGTGTTCGGGGCTTGCGCCGAGCCCGGCCGGCGATGCGATGCGGATGGCCTTATAAACGGCGCGCGCGTCGTCAACGCTCAAAGACCGCAGAACCCGGTCCAGGCGCTGCCGCAGCGTTCCCTCTCCCTCCGCCAGGGCGGCCTGGGCCAGGGGCGCGCATAACAGCACGATGCCGAGATTGGTGTTACAGCCCACGCTCGCCACGCTGTCCTTCACGGCATGCAGTATTTTCTCTCCCACGGAAAGGCTTCGCCGTGAAAGATACGCCGCGGCGATGGCGGCGCTGGCCTTGAAGTCGTCCACGGTCATGCCGTGACCCTCGGCGTGGACATGCACGTTGCCGGGTTTGAGCGCCTCAAGCTCCCTCAGGCAGGCCTGTTCGATAGCGTCACGAACGCTCTCTTCTGGGACACTCTCTTGGGAACAGGGTCCGCCTTCAGCCATAACCCCACTCAGCCGGCTGCCGCCCGGCGGGCATCGGCATCAAGCTGGACGAGAAAATCATCGGCGATTGTTTGGGCGAGGTCGCTTTCGCACACCCCCTGAAGCCCTTTCCAGGCTGGGACACTGTTGACCTCGAGCACGTAATGGACGCCGTCGCAGTCGCGGATGATGTCCACCCCGGCATAATCGGCGCCAAGGGTGGCCGCCGCCTTCACGGCCATCTGCGACAGCGTGTCGTCCAGCGCCGCGGCCTCGCAGACGGCGCCCTGTAATACATTGGTGATCCAGCCCTTGCCGCGGCGGATCATAGCCGCCACGGCGGTGCCGCCCACCACCAGAACCCGCCAGTCGTGACAGGTGCCGGGCGCGTCGTTACCGCCCGTATCGATGAAACGCTGCAGGTAATAAACGCCGTCCACCTCTTCGGATTCGGGCAGTTGTGTCGCGCAGTCGAGAAGCTGCAGGCCTTTGCCCTGCGCGCCGAACAGGGGTTTCAGCACGAGCTTGCCGCCGCCCCTAGTTTCCCGCTCAAGGATGGCTCGGGCCGCTTCGGGGCACTCGCTGACCCAAGTGGGCGGCGTCGGCAGCCCGACCCTGTTCAACAGGAAGCTGGCCATGGACTTGTCCACCGTGTTTTCGATGGCCCGGGCGTCATTATAGACGGGAACGCCGAGCTCACGCAGGCCGTGGAGAAGCCCCAGCCGCAGCGTAATCTGCTCCATGGAACCCGAATCGATGAGCCGCACAAACACACCGTCGGGAAGGGTGTCCTCGAAGCCCGGTAGGCACAGCCCCCCCCCTCCGCTTCGTGTCTCGAATGCGCATTGGGCGAAGGACAGCCCGACCACTTGCGCCCCCCGTTTCTCCAGCGCCTCGGTCAGCCGCCGGGCATGCCAGTCGGGGTCATCGCTGAAAAGGGCGATTCTGTTACGTGCCTTCATATCCGAAAGACCTGTTCAAGAGGTCTTCGCTGACCTCTCCGGCATGGAAGCTGCGGCCGCTCTCCATGGCCGTGACGATAACCCGCGCCGGGCTGAAAAGGCTGCCGTCGATGGCATAGAAATCGCCCTTCACGGCCTTGAAGGTTTCTTCGAAGGGCTTGCCGTAATCGCGTGAATTGTTGCTGGGAAGGTCATTGGCGAGCTGCCGGGCATCTTCGTCAGGGCCGGACACGAAAAGATGCGCCACGCCGCCATAGATGATGGCATCGTTAGTGCGCCCCATTGCGGTCAGGAAGTTTCCGGCCGCCGCCGGCAGCGGCGCGCTGGCCAGGCCGTCGATGATGCGTTCTAAGGGGAAGTGAAGTTCATGGACCTTGTGCATGGCTACTTCCAGAACCCGTCCCACCACCTGAAGGCTTCCCGCCAGGCTGGTGGTGGGGGTGAGAATAAGGGTCAGGTTTTTCGCCGCAATGCCGCAATCGGCGGTGACCTTTTCCACCAGTTCCTGCGGCGGTGTCTTGTCCACCTCCAGCACCAGACAGGCGGTATCGGCCTTGTCCTTGTAGCCGAGTTCTGCGAACAGCTCCTCGCGTCCGGCGAGCGCCCGGGCTGGACCCGACCCCAATGAGAAAAATTCACCGAAGGCGAGGTTCCATCCCGCGTATTGGCTGCCAAGACATGAAAGAACAGGATTGGCGGAGCCGATATTGATGGCCCAGGGCCACCGGGCGAAAGACCATGCCGGTTGCAGGCTCACGCTGCCGAGTCCGCCCATGCAAATCTCCGTCACCAACAGCCCTGCTTCCAGCCCGCCGCGATGCTCGATGCCGCAATCCACGAGGGTACAGCCCTTGGGACCCTTGCCGACGCCGATGCGCAGGCCCGCCGCGCTGTCCACGAGGCGTTCCACCAGCGGCGCTACGGCGGCGTTGACGCTGGGCCAATGGCCGGGGTCCTGATTGGTGATCTGTTGGCTCATAAAACCGGGTCTTTCATTACTTCATGTCAGTGGTCTGCACCCTTACACCGGGCGAGGTCGTTCCGTAAAGCCCTGGCTCGCTCCCCGACTGATTCCATGGCTTGCGCCGGTGTGTCGCCCTCCGCGAATATGGTGCAAATGGGGTCGCCGATGGCGAAAGCCGTTCCTCCCCGCGGCCGGTCGGCGCTCCATACCGGCCAGTTCATGCCCTCTCCCATATGAAAGGACGTATCCGCGTAAAGAATACCGCAGGCGCGGAACACATCCACCTGCTCGCGCGGGATTTCGGAATCATGGGGCAGATTTNCCGCCANCGCCGCCACATGAAGGTCGAACAGGGGTGTTCCTGCCAGGGGATCGAAAAGATCCANGGTGGCGCCGGGGCGGGGNTTCACTTCGAGCACATGCACCTCCCCCGCCTCGTCCATCAAGGCATCGAGGCTGTTCANCCCTACCAGCCCATAAATTTCGGTGAGGGNCGTGGCGGTGCNGGTCAGCCCGGTCATCAGCGCCGCATCGCCATCNGGAAGNGTCACCGCAAAACCGAAGCGAAAGGGATGTTCGGGCGGGAAGGGCGCGGGGAACTGTTCGCTCAGACCCAGCGCGCATATGCGCTTGCCGTCGCCCAGAAACAGCAGGGAGACCGCGCGTCCGGCCAGCGCACGTTGGTAATAAACAGACGTTGTGGGCGGATCCATTTCCCACCCCTCCCGGATATGGCGTCCGCCACTTCCCCCCACCGGCTTTACCAGCCAGCCTTCGAGGGAATTCTCAGGGGGGATGAGGCTCGTTTGCGGATGGGAAATGCCCAAACCATCCAGCACAGCGAAGAAATCGCCGGGGTCCTTGATGCGGGCCAGGGTCTGCGGGGAATTTCCGCACAGGGTCCGGCCCTCGGCCAGCCGCCTTAAAAGCTCCGGACGGTCCTCAAATCCCGCTCCGAATACCAGCGGAGCCTCGCCGCACTTCAGCTTCCGCGCCTCGCCGAGAAGTGAGTTCCCCTCGAAGCCACCGCCGGCATCGGCCTCCACAGGAGCGCTTTCCAGGGCAAGGGCGGCCAGATCGCTGTCATTGAAAAGGTCGAGGACGAAAACCCCGTGCCCCGCCCTGGCCGCTGCCGCCGCCAAGCCGCGGCCCGACAGGGCGGCGATCAGAAAGCCGTGGTCAGCCAAGCCCGACCAGTTCACGGGCTTTTTCGGTGGCTTCCTGGAAATTGAGATAGAGCGGCGTCTCCGAGGTGCACATGGCCTGGAACAGCTCGCGCTGTGTCTTCACCTTGATGTCGCCGAAGGTCAGCGGACCCAGCGACAGCACGCCAGACTCGATGGGTTCGCCGTCGTCCTTCAGGCCTACTCCCTCGATGCCCGCCGGGGGAACCGCATTGGCGTCGGCCACCACAAGAACCTGCGGCGCGGTGGCCATCTGTTCCTTGTTCAATACCTGGGTGCCAGCCCGCGCCGCGCAGAAGACGATATCGGCGTCGGCTAAAAGGGCCGTGTTCTTCTCGTCGGTGGTGCCGTCGGCGGGGATAAGGTCGACGCCAAACCGCGCCTTGCTGTCATCAGCACGTTTCTTCACGTTCTCGATCCCGTCATAGCCTACCAGGGTGGCAGTGGCACCGGCCTGGGTACAGATGATGCCGCTGACGGTGCCGACAATTCCCTTGCCGCCGTAGATGACCACCTTTTTGCCGTCCAGGGTGGTGCCGTGCTTGTCCTTCAATAGCTTCTCGGTACAGGCCACCATGGCCGCGGCGGTGGTGAAGGAACCCGCCGGGTCGGGAAAAACGGAAATTTCGAAGGGCGGCACCATGGCTTCCTTCGCCGTATCCAGCATGTCCAGGGCGAGTTGCGTGTCCTTGCCGCAGATGAAGATGCCGGTGCGCTTGGCGTCGTTGACCGAACGCGAGAAGATGGAGTCCTGGACCAGCCCCTGAATCTCGTTCAGCGCCACATTGGTATAGGGCAGGACGAGGTCGAAACCGGCATCCACGGCCATATTCACGTCAAAGGGGCTGACATGGGTCTGGGGGGTAATCATGTGAAGGATATATTTTCTGCTCATTCCTCTGCTCTTTAATCCTCTTTCCTACTTCTGTTTTTCCGCTGTGCAAAGGCGGGACCATGTCCATCAAGGCCCGGTGGGTCGCGCGTTACAAAATTTTGATTAAATGTCCCTGATTGCGGCCTCCGCATACCATGAATTGCAATCCGCCGTCATCCTTCCATTTTTGCTCTGCGGCTTCGATCATGCGGGTTGCTTCCGCCTCGCTTTTGAAAAAGGCGAATCCAGTGGGACCCCAGGAACTTTGCCCATAACCTTCAACGCCCTGACCGGCCAGCCAGGAAAGAACCTCGCCCACCCTGGGGCTGCTGTAACGCCCCCCCTGGGCGGCGGCGAAATGGTTGCCCACGGCCTCCTGCAACGCGGTGACGGCACGGCCGAAGCCGGAGATGTTTTTTTCCGCCAACGCCGGCAGCGCCTGCATTGTGATCATGCGGCACAAATCGGCGGCTTGCCCTGGCTGGTAAGGAGGAAGAGCGTCGAAGGCGTCGCTTTCCTTGCCCCCGTGCAGGCCCTTGGACTTGAGGTCGAGAATCAGCATCAGCCGCCATTCATCGGGAAAGGCGAGGCGGCTGGTCACGGTCGGCGGCCTGTTTTCGCCGTTATCAGCACCATCACCAGAACCGTCCCCTGCGACCCCGCCGTCAAGAATCACGCCCCCCTGTTCGAAGACGCCGATGCCAATGCCCGATCTCGCGCCACGGCCTAAAAGCCGCGCCATCTCGCCCGCGCTAAGATCGAGGCCGTGAAGTTTGGTCAGCGCCGTTGCCACCGCCAGCCCAAGCTGTGTCCCAGAGCCCAGCCCCGCATGGTCGGGAATGGCCTCTTCGATGGTGATGGCGGCGGCGCGCTCCAGGTCCAGACCATCAGTGATGGTGTTGGCGAAGCTCGAGGCGTGCTTGATGGTTTGCCGGTAATGGTCCGGGCCTTCCACGCGGAGATTGTCTGCGTTGGTGGTGGGCACGGCGTAAAGCCGCGTTGAAAAACCGTCCACGGCCATGCCGAAACTTCCAAAGCGTCGTCCCAGCCCGCCGTGAAGGTTGAGAAAGCCGAAGTGAAGGCGCGCCGGCGCCGTAACGGAAACCCTGTGTGGCTTCGCTCCTTCGGCGCCGCCGGAGGCCTGTTGATTATTATTCATCACTTTTCCGGGAATCGAAATTATATGTAAGTTTCAAAAACAAAGGGAAAAACCACCATGTTCATAACAGTGTCCATATCCGCGTTCATGCCCGCGTAAATGAAAGGATGGCCCCCATGAGTCAAGGGATTAATGGCCTTTTCCATGACCCGACCAGGGGGTGCGCTGCTCGCGGCGGAAAACCGGAAATTTCCGTCAACAAGGAAAAAAGGCCGCAATCCGGCTTGCCCGGCAACAGCCGGTCGCATAGGTTACAGCCCGCCGAGGACGGTGGTGACCTGGAAGACACGCCCGGGGAAGCCCGCTTCGCCTACATGAAATACGGCGATCTTCCTTGAAGGAGGAGCGTAACCGGAGCGAACCATCTATGACCGCATCCACCATATGACGACAGCCGCCGATCCCCACATATTCAAAGACGTGGCCTGTCCGTTCTGTGGGCTGTGCTGCGACGATCTGACGGTGGAGCGCTCCGGTGCGCAGCGGCTTATGGTGCGGGCCAACGGCTGTGCGCTGGCCCGCCGCGGCTTCGAGAAGGCCCCGCCCCGTGCTACGCCCCTGATCGGCGGCAAACCCGCGGCCTTTAAGGAGGCCATGGCCCATGCCGCGGACATTCTCAAGGGCTGTTCCCAGCCCTTGTTCGGCGGCATGGCCACCGATATCAGCGGCGCCAAAGCGGTTCTGCAACTGGCCGATGGTATCGGTGGGGTGGTGGATCACGCCGCCTCCGACGCCCTGTTCAACAATCTCCTGGTGCTCCAGGACGGCGGCTGGATGATGACNACNATGGCTGAAATCCGTAACCGCGCTGACCTCATCATCNTTGCCGGCACCGATGCCGTCAGCAACTACCCCCGTTTNTTCGAACGCTGCGTGTGGCCGAAAAAAGCCCTATTCGCTCCGCGTCTGCGCAATCGCGAGGTGGTNTATCTGGGCAAGGGGCTCGATACCAAACCNGGCCNCTCACCCGCGGGGCGGCGGCCAAAGGTCATCGCCGGAGATATCCGCCATCTGGCGGATATGATCGGGGCCTTGCGTTCTCTCTATCACAGCCGCCCGCTGCAGGCGAAACAGGTGGCCGGGGTGCCGGTGTCGCAACTGGCCACTCTGGTGGAACGCATCAAGAAGGCTCGTTACGGTGTTTTCGTCTGGGCGGCAAAAGAGATTAAGGNGGCGCACGGAGAACTGACGGTCCAGGCCATCTGCGAGTTTATCAAGGACATCAACGAGACCTCCCGCTTCANCGGCTTTTCGCTAGGCGGCAACGATAACGCCCTGGGCGCGGCCCAGGTCTGCACNTGGCAGAGCGGGTTTCCCCTGCGCACCAGTTTCGCCACCGGGCATCCAGTTCACGANCCTATTCTCTACGCTTCGCGGCGTCTCATGGAAAGCGGGGAGGCCGATGCCCTGGTCTGGATATCGGCCTTCAGGAAGAACCTCAAGCCGCCCGGAGAAAGCCACGGTCTTCCCACCATCGTTCTCGGCGCGCCAGGGATGACCTTCCCCAGAAAGTCCGTCCCAACGCCTGAGGTCTATATCCCGGTGGCGGTTCCCGGCATCGACCATAGCGGCCATTTCGTGCGCACCGATTCGGTGGCTTCCCTGCCCCTGCGCCGCCTGCGCGAGACCGGCCTGCCTTCCACGGCCGACGTCCTCACCGCCATTGAGAACCACATAAAGACGGGTGCGTGATGCTGATCAAACTCTCAGGCGGAAAGGTGTTCGACCCCGCCAACAAGGTTAATGGCCGCAAACGGGATATCTTCATCCGCGACGGGTGGATCGTGACATTGCCTGGTGGCGCGAAGCCCGACAAGGTCTATGACGTGGCGGGTAAGGTGGTGATGGCCGGGGCCATCGACCTGCACAGCCATATCGCTGGCGGTAAGGGCAATATCNCCCGCATGCTGCTACCNGAGGAACACCGCNAGTTCCAGGCCAAGCGCTCGCGGTTGACGCGCTCGGGCTCCGGGGAGCCCACCATGACCAGTTTCGCCACCGGCTACCGCTACGCCGAGATGGGCTATACGGCAGCTTTCGAGCCCGCCATGGTGCCCGTTAACGCGCGCCAGGCCCATCTCGAGATGGCGGACGTGCCGATCATCGACAAGGGTGCCTATGTGATGCTCGGCAACGACGACTTCTTCCTGCGCATGCTGGCGGGCAAGACCGACCACAAAGCCATCACCGATTACGTAGCCTGGACGATGGGAGCGACCCAGGCGCTGGGCGTTAAGGTGGTGAATCCCGGCGGCATCAGCGCNTTCAAGTTCAATCACCGTATGCTCGATTTGGACCAGGCCGATTCCCATTACGGACTGACGCCGCGTGGGATTCTTCACTCCCTGACCCGGGCGCTCACTGATCTCGGCGTGCCCCACCCCCTGCATGTGCATGGCTGCAATCTCGGGGTTCCCGGCAACGTGAAGACCACCTTAAAGACCATGGCCGGATCCGGCGGACGGCCCCTGCACCTCACCCATATCCAGTTCCACGCCTATGGCGCGGAGGGCGACAGGAGGTTTTCCTCCGGCGCNGCGCGTATCGCCGAGGCCATCAACACACAAAAGAACATCACCGTAGATGTGGGCCAGATCATGTTCGGNCAGACCGTNACCGCCTCGGGCGACAACATGACCCAGCACCGCAACGCCGATCTCGCTTCTCCCCACAAATGGGTGTGCATGGATATCGACTGTCAGGCGGGATGCGGCGTGGTTCCCTTCCGNTACCGCGAGCGCAGCTTCGTCAATGCTCTACAATGGGCCATCGGGCTCGAGATTTTTCTCCTAGTGAACGATCCCTGGCGCATCTTCCTGACCACCGATCATCCCAACGGCGCACCCTTCACCAGCTATCCGCACCTGATCCGCCTTCTCATGGANCGCAGTTTCCGCAATTCCATGCTCGATACCCTCAACAAGGACGCGGCCGCCGTCTCCACCCTGCGCTCCATCAAGCGTGAATACAGCCTCTACGACATCGCCGTCATGACCCGCGCCGCGCCGGCCCGCATTCTGGGCCTCAAGAACCGCGGCCATCTCGGTCCCGATGCCGCCGCCGACATAACCGTCTATACTGAGCACGCCAACAAGGAACGTATGTTCGAAAAACCAGATTACGTCTTCAAGGANGGGGAGCTGGTGGNGCGCAGGGGCAAGATCACCAACGTCACCTGGGGGGCGACTCATGTGGTGCGCCCCGAATACCACCCCGGCATCGAGAAAAAACTTAAATCCCATTTCGAGAATTATCAGGGAATGAGTATGGAGAATTTCGTCATCCGTGAGTCCGATTTTCCCAACGACGGACGCTTCCGCGCCCAGACCCACAAATGCGGGAAAGGCAGGCGCGCATGATCATCAACGGCGTTAGAATCGACGATACCTTTGCCGAGGCCTTTCCCATGGTGGCGACCCGGCTCATCATCACNGCCGACACCGAGCGCTGGGCCTTCACTGCCGCCAACAGCATGATCGGGTTTTCCACCTCNGTCATTGCCTGCGGCGTGGAAACTGGGATNGAGGGCAAGCTCAAGCCCAGCGAGACCCCCGACGGCCGTCCCGGCATATCGGTGNTGCTGTTCGCCATGGACAGCAAGGAACTGNCCAAACACGTGGTCACCCGCACCGGGCAAAGNGTCATGACCTCNCCCACCTCGGCCTGTTACGCCGGCATCAGGGAAGGCAAGAAGATCAAGCTCGGCGCCGCTTTGCGCTATTTCGGCGACGGTTTCCAGAAATCGAAACTTCTGGGGAAAATCCGCTACTGGCGCATTCCCATCATGGACGGCGAGTTNCTGGTGGAGGACTTCACCCACGAGGTGCCGGGCATCGGCGGCGGTAATTTCCTGATCCTCGCCGAATCCCGTGGCTATGCCCTTTCGGCCGCCGAACGGGCGATCACGGCCATGGACCGGGTTGAAAACGTGGTCATGCCGTTTCCCGGCGGCGTTGTCGGGTCGGGCTCCAAGCTGGGGTCTAAATATCCCGGACTCACGGCATCCACCAACGATGCCTTCTGTCCCACGCTTAAAGGACAGACTGAGACCCTGCTCAGCCCGGAAGTGGAATCGGTGATGGAAATCGTCATCGACGGGCTCAACGAAAAAGATATTGCCGCCGCCATGCGGGCGGGAATCCGCGCCGTCTGCACCCTGGGCCGCAAGAACGGCATCGTCCGCGTCAGTGCCGGCCATTACGGCGGCAAGCTGGGGCCGTATCTTTTTCACCTGCACAAGGTTCTGAAATGACAGGCTTCGCCATCATCCTCAAGGAGGAACCGCGCCAGCGCATCGACCTCGCGTCGCTGACGGAGAAAATCCGTGCCGCCCGCAGGGCCGCAGAGATCGAAAAGCTTCCCATCTTCGTGGGCAACCGGAAATGCGTCTTTGGCGACCTGTTCGTGGTCTACGGAAAGCCAGGCGGCCGTCTGGTTTTTGATAACGTCTGTGGCAAAATCGACGGCATCGGTTCGCGCTGGCGCGAAGGCATCCTCGAAGTCTATGGCAACGCCGGCGACCGGCTCGGCCACGGCATGACCGGCGGCACCGTCATCGTCCACGGCAATGCCGGGGATTTTGTCGCCAGCGGCATGCGTGACGGCGACATCCTCATCGAGGGCAATGCCGGCGATTTCCTGGGCGCGCCGCTGACCGGGGAGCGCGCGGGCATGAACGGCGGCGTGGTCCGGGTCGAAGGCAATGCTGGTGCGCGCACCGGCGACCGCCTGCGGCGCGGGCTGCTTCTCATCGAGGGTGACGTGGGGGAGCTCTGCGCCTCGCGCATGATAGCCGGCTCCATCGCCGTTATGGGCCATATGGGGCCGCGGCTCGGCCATGCCATGCGGCGCGGCGCCCTGTTTATGATGCGGCCGCCTGCGCGCTTTCCCGACTCCTTCAATGACAGTGGCGCCCATACGTTGCCCTTCAATCACCTCTTCCTCGCCCACCTCAAACGTCAAGGCGGGGCCTTTTCCATCCTCAACCCGTCCGACAACCGGCTGCGTAAATACGTGGGCGACATTTCGGTCCGGGGCAGCGGCGCCCTGCTTTTCCATGATGACTAGGCCCAGGGGCCAGAGTACGTCGGCCCTGAAAAAGAGCCCGCGCCCCGGCGCCGTATTAACGAAGAAAGAACTCCGTCGTGAAGATCAAATTCGTACCCGCCCTCTTGGTCCTGCTCGTCGCCTCGGTGGTTTACTACCACCTGATGCGGCTGCAAGTCGTGCCCCCCTTCAGCGGAATCACACAGGAAAAAACCTACCAGCGGCACGTGCCGGAACCCATGCGGGTGCTGGTTCCGCAAGTCCAGTACGACGCTATCGCCGCCTCCTTGAGCACAACCGGTGAAACCGGCGAACCCGGAGCGGAACTTGACGCCGAAACCATCCTCCGCGTGGCCGCCTCTCCCTGCGGCCCCTCGCTGCACTATCTGATCACCCAGTACCGGACCAACCCGGCCGTTCCCCCGGCTCTGGAGGCCGTACGCAAGGGGCTACAGGAGCCGCCGGCGGGCTATCTCGACGCCTCCGGTGCGCCCCTGAAGAACCCCTGGCGCTCGCAAGACACCGTGGGGCTGCGTGACCACATGGTGGAGACCTTCCTCGCTTGGTGCGTCTTTCTGCCGGAAATCAGTGGAACCCACGATAACGGCCTGCACTACATTCTCAATTTCGCCTGGTTTTACTACCGTAACCAGGCCGGCCAGGATTTTGTCCAGGGTAGAAACCCCCTCGACCCCGCCGATCCCTTGCCCACGGGCTGGAAATTTACGAAAGATTTCAATAACCAGAGAGGAGCCTACATGGACAGCCCCGCCTCCACGGCCCGCATTGCGCAATGGGTTGGCGACCCCCGCATCGAAATCTCCGACTACCAAAGGCAAAATGCTGGCGACTACCGTTCCTGGAACGATTTCTTCGCCCGTGAACTGATCGCCGATGACGTTGCCCAAACCATCTCCAGCCGTCCCGCCACCATGCCGCTGGACCAATTTCCCGAGCGCGATTATATCGTCGTTGCACCCACCGACTGCATCATGAACCCGCTGGTTCAGGTATTGGCCACAGATTCAACGGATTCAGGTGATTTGGAAGGGACAGAAGAGTCAGGGGAAGGGGCGGCGCAAAGAAGGGTCCTCAAAACCCCCCTGCACTACGATACCGTGCTCGACGTCAAGGGCGCTCCGCTGAGCCTGGCCCAACTGCTTGACGGCGTGCCGCAGCAGGTCCGGGACCGCTTCGTGGGCGGCACCGGGCAGGCTTGCGTGTTGATGCCCAACACCTACCACCATTTCCACGCTCCGGTGAACGGGACCGTGGTCCATGCGGTGGTGATTCCGGGCAATACCTACGGCTATCCGGATTTCCCCAACTGGGTGCCACCGGACGGCAACGTGGGCGGACCAAGAACCGATTTCAGCCGGTTCCAGAACTTTCAGCGTGGCGTCGTCGTGATCGAAGTGACCTATGCCGGTCTGGGTGGCGGAGACATAACCGGCTACGTGGCGTCGATCCCGGTTGGGCTCGACACCATCGGCTCAGTCACCCTCAACGCCGACATCGTGCCTGGCAAGGTTGTCAAGCGCGGCTATACGGAACTCGGCAACTTCTACTACGGCGGCTCCCTGAACATCCTGCTCTATTCGAAGGGGCTGGCCGGCAACGCCGTGCAGACCCGCATGGGCAACCAGATTAACCTCTTTAGCCTGAGCCCGCCGGCTCCGGAAACCATCGTCCCAATTGGCCAGAGGCCATCTATGAACTAACATTCAAACTAGACCGCTTAGATGGGAATGATGACAGCCATTTAGTGTTATTAAGATTTGCCTACATTCTGGGAAAGGAGCGCGCGCTCTGCCCCATAACATATCTGCGGGGTGGGATATAGAAACAAAAAGCGACTGAGGTAAAAAAGAAACAGTCTTCACCAGATATAGATGGATATAAAATATATCTTCCATATATAGAATGGATAGGGTTAAGATTTTAAAATTATTTGTTTTCCGGGCTTGTGTTACCTGGGGGTAATCATATATTAACCTACGGTTTTGCTATACTATTATTTTAGCAACGTATCGGCATCACTAATGGGAAAAAGGCGCAGATAAAAAGGGGTGGGCACTATTCTCTTCATCCCCTGGCGGGGAGGAAGGAGGTAAAAATGGACGTCCTGAGTACAAAGGCACTAATAGCAGGTCTGTTTTCCTGGATTAGTCTACACACGGGATACGAGATCCCCGAGAAAGCTCCAGATGTTGTCTTCGTGAGCCATGAAAAGCTTGTGGAACTAGCCTGCCATGACGAATGTCCGGTACTCGGCTTCTATCACCCCTCTCGCGTAGTCTATCTGGATATGGAGCTGAAGCCGGAAACAAACCTCTGCGCCCGGTCGATTCTGGTCCATGAGCTCGTCCACGCGATGCAGCACGAGAACGGTAGTTTCCACGACGTCGATGCTCGTGAGCGCTCGATTCTGCGTGAGAAAGAGGCTTTGCTCGTGCATAGAAACTTCCTTAGGCAAAATGGCCGGGGAAACATGTTCAAACGTAATTTGCGCCTGCGGAGAACGGTGAACGGAGCTGAGGTTCGGGAAGGCGCCAAAAACTGGCGTTGGCCTCTGCAGGCCTATTTTGGGCCCGACTGCTAAGGCTTTGGCCGGGAGTTCTCCGGGCGTATCCTCAAAGCCACTGAAGGGAAAGAGGCCTCCTTTTTGAGGGCCGACGTAATCTAGGCGTACCTTGGCCCTTTTAGAGGCCTCTTTCCATGCCCCTTTTTATGAAAGGGTGCGCGGGGTATTCTGCGCCCTTTGTTGAGGGTCGGCGTACCCTGGCCCTTCCCTTTCAACCGGCGGTGCGGCGATGCTTCGTGGATGGGTGACCCATGACCGGTGATAATGACGCCCCCTGGCTGTTGACGCCGGGCCCCCTGACCACGGCGCGCGAAACCCGTGAGGCTATGCTGCGCGACCGCGGCTCTCGTGATGATGCCTTCCTCGAAATCAATGCCCGTGTCTGCGCGCGCCTGGTGGCCCTGGCTGGTGGCGAAGAGGCCAGTGACGATTATGTCTGCGTGCCGGTCCAGGGCAGCGGCACCTTCGCCGTGGAGGCGGCTTTGGGAACGCTGATCCCGGCGGCGGGCGGAAAAGTGCTGGTTCTAGTCAACGGCGCCTATGGCGCGCGTATGGCGAAAATTTGTACCCTGCTGGGCCGCGATATGGAAGTCCTCGAAAACGCCGAGCATGAACCCACGGACGTGGCGGCGCTGGCGGCCCGGCTCGAATCCGATCCTGCCATTACTCATGTGGCCGCCGTGCATTGCGAGACCACCAGTGGCATTCTCAATCCCATCGAAGATATCGCCCGCTCCGTGGAGAAGAACGGCCGCCGCCTTTTGGTAGACGCCATGAGTTCCTTCGGGGCCTTGCCGCTTGACGTGAAGGCCCTGCCTTGCGAGGCGCTGATGGCGTCGAGCAATAAATGTTTAGAAGGGGTGCCGGGGCTGGGATTCGTCATCACCAGCAAAAAGTCCCTGGCGAAAGCGGCGGGCAACGCCCATTCCCTGTGCCTCGACCTCCAAGACCAGTGGCGCGCCATGGCGGAAACCGGCCAGTGGCGCTTTACCCCGCCGGTGCATGTGATCGCCGCGCTCGATACCGCCATCGCCGCCCACGCGGCGGAAGGTGGGGTCGCAGCGCGCGGCGCGCGCTATGCCGAAAACTGCCGCATCCTGGTGGAAGGCATGCGCGGGCTTGGTTTCGAGACCCTTCTGCCCGACGTGTTGCAGGCTCCCATCATCGTCACTTTCCACACGCCCGCCGACCCCAATTTCCAATTTGCCGCCTTCTACGATCATCTAAGGGCGCGCGGCTACGTCATCTATCCGGGCAAGCTGACCCAGGCCGATTCCTTCCGTATCGGCTGTATCGGCCAGGTGGGGAGTGAGCAAATGCACGACCTGACCACGGCCGTGGCGTCGTCGTTGGAGGACATGGACGTCACCCGCTGTGGGACGTAAGGGCGGGCTAGCTCTTAGTCTTCGGAAAGGAAGTCCCTGAATCGCCGCGCTACATCGTAAGGTGTCACCGTGGGCCGGCCCAGCGGCTTCATGGAGCCCGGCGCAATCCGCATATGGATAAGGCGTGGTCCCCCGCCATGGAAGGCGCTCTTCAGCGCCCGCTCGAATCCCTCGAGGCTGTCACAGGACACCGCGGCGGCATAGCCGCAGGCCAGCGCCACTTGGGCGAAATCCATGTGGGCAGAAACCGTGGCCTGGCCGCCGGTGGAATCATGAACCCCGTTATCGAGGATAACATGGACCAGCCCCGGCGGCGCATAGGCGCCGATGGTGGCGAACGTGCCCATCTGCATCAGCGCCGCTCCGTCGCCGTCGAGAACCGCCACCGGGCGTTCCGTATGCAAAGCTACGCCCAGCCCCATGCTGGCGGCGCAGCCCATGGAGCCCACCTGATAAAAGTGCTGCTCCCGGTCGTCGAGGGTGAAAAGCTCGCGTGTGCATTTCCCCGTGGTGGTGATGATGCCGGCTTTTTCCGGCACCAGCGCCAGAAATCGCTCCAGGACCTGTTGCCGCGAGGGGCGCTCGACCTTGTCGCGAAGATCGGTATATTTTCCCGGCGGCTTGAGAGGCAGTGGCGTCTGGGTGAGACCGTTGTTGCGCACATCGCCTTTTTTTATGATGAAGGCGAAGGGCAGGGAGGTTTCCGTCATGGCAGCCTCGGCCTTTTCCAGAGCCGGGACAACAAGGCTGCTGTCGTAGGGGAACGGGTCATATGGAATGGCCATGGTCTCGAGAAGCCGTTCGGTTATATCTCCCATGACCTGGTGCTGGGGCTCATCCCCCAGTCCCGGCTGGCCCCGCCAGGTGGTAATGAAAAGGGTGGGGATGCGGAAAGGATGATTGAGAGAAGTCAGCGGATTGACGGCGTTGCCGAGGCCGGAGTTCTGGCACATGACCACCGTCTTGCGGCCCGTCAGCCATGTTCCCGCGGCGATGGCCACCGCCTCGCCCTCGCTCGCCGCGCCTACGTAATCGAGCCTCTGGTCGCTGATGACGCCGTTGATGATGGGGGTGAGAAAGGAACAGGGCACCCCGGTATAGAAGTCATAGCCGGCGTCCCGGGCGGGGTTGATGAATTCACTGGCAGAAATCATGGGGTGGGGAAAAGCTGGGCTGGGAAAAGTTCAAGTAACGGATCAGGTGAAGTTCCGCGCCTCGGCGAGATCGAAGGCATCGTCCACGTCCAGCCAATGGCCGGTTACGTAAAGCGCTGCGATGTGGTGTCCGGCATCGATAATGGCCGAAAAAATATCAAGCAGGGTGGCGGTCTCTAGTTTTCCGGCTTTTTCCATAACCTTGAGCTGTTTGCGGATGATCTCCGAGCCGCGGGCATTGGTGCGGGCCAGGCCTATCCATTCACCGTGGACCTCGTTGCTGGACAGGTCATTGCCAATTTTCAGTACCGCGGCGGGTTCGATTTCCTCGAGATAATCGCCGCTGAAGGGGCGGGTGCAGCTCACCAGGTCCACATTGCGCCCCGCATCGTGGAAATCGTGGCCCTGCCCCCGGGCATCCACGGCGAGGACCATATCGGCCGTTGAGGCGAGAAGGGCATCGAGGATAAAACGGCGGAACAGGATGTCCCCGTAACTAAGAATACAATCGCCCTCCATATGGGGAAGCGCCCGGGAAAGAGAATAGGCCTCCCCCGTGGTGTCGTAGGAATCGTTGTCCACGGTGGTGATGGAAGGAAGGTCGATCTTTTCCTTCTTGTAGCCACGGACCACCGTGACGTTCCGCACGCCGCCTTTATTCAGGGTCGAAACCAGACGCCTTAGCAACGGCTTGCCGCGGATATCCACCATACATTTGGGCTGATTTTCCGTAAGGTCGCCCAGTTTCCCGCCCCGCGACGCGGCGATGACAATGCCGTGGGTTTCCTTCCTCGTAGAGGTCAGATAGCGTTTTTCGGCCTCGGCAAGTTCCTGGTTGCCCATCAGCTCGAACACATCCTGAATGCTTGTAACTTCACCCTCGATAGTCACCAAGCCCTGTTCCTCGTAGATTTTCCGGCACACATCGCGCATGGCCGAGATCGAGGCGCGAAGATTGTGATTAGCCCAGATCACCATGGAGATTCCGGCCCTTGAAAAGGTCTCGGTGGGGGTTTCGTAATACATGGTGGGCACGATCACTACCGGGCACCTGTCACCCCAGTCGCGCTTGAAAGTCAGAACTTCGTCGGCAGTGGCAAGCTTGGAATGGATGAGAATGGCATCGGCACCGGCGGCGTGATAGGCCTCGGCCCGGCGCAGGGCCTCGTCGAGCCCCCATCCCGCTATCAGTGCCTCGATACGGGCTATAAGTGAGAAATCGTCATCGAGCTGGCTGTCTTTCCCGGCCTTGATCTTGCCGCAGAATTCCTCGATCTCGGCCAGCGGCTGCGCCTCGCCGATGAAAGAATTGGTCTTGGGAAAAAGCTTATCCTCGATACAGACCCCGGCGATGTCATGCTGGCATAGTTTCTTGACCAACCGCCGCAGATTATTGAAGTTACCATAGCCCGTATCGCCGTCCACAAGGATGGGAATGGTGGTGGCGTCGGACATGAACTCCAGGATCTCGAGAACCTGTGTCCAGGACGCCTCATTGCTGTCCCTGACGCCAAGCGCCGCCGAAACCGCTAGACCCGACGCCCAGATGCCCCGGAAACCGGCTTCCTCGACGATCTTTGCTGACAGACCGCTATGGGCTTCCATGAGAAAGGAAAGCTCCGGTGAGGTCAGCTCGCGACGCAGCTGTGCCGCTTTTGACAGAGGCGTGGGCGCGATACTAAGCGCTGGTTTGGCACCCGTGGTCATGGCGGCGCTCCATTCCTCACAATGATGTCCGGTATGTCCTAACCCGCTCTAAAGGCTTTCGGCGATTATATACGGATGTAACGAAGACGGCACGTTTTGTTCTATGGGGCGTTGTCAGGGGCCTGTGACTTATTCCTGATTTTTTTTGTTTTTTCCTTCATCCTGGCAATGAGTTTGGGAAAACCTCCATTACGTATGAGAGAGGAATACTCTGACTTTCGTGTGGCCAACTCACTGAAGGTGCCCTTTAAAAAGATGTCGACAACCTGCCACTGGCCGTCAAATTCTCGCATCACATAGTTTAAGGCAACTTTCTCGCCATCGTCCTTTACGATCTGGGTTTTAACCAGAATTGAATCCCTTGGCCCTTCCTTAACCTCGACGGTTTCGAAGATTTCACCGGAATATCCGTCGAAACGGGAAGCGTAATTGGCGATGGTCATATAGGTGAAGGCATCGATCAGTCTCTGGTGGTCTCCGTTGGAGGCTTTTTTCCAGTGATGGCCGGTCGAGCGGCTGGTCATGAAGGGCAGGTTGAAACTTTCTTTGATAACCGGAGTCAGCCATTCAAAACGACCTTCATAGCCGAGATTCTTCGCCTCTTTCATAACTGACAACAGTGTGTCATGAAAGCGTTCAATGGCAAGACGGGCCGACTCTTGCCCAGCATTGGCCGAAAACGTTATAAGCACGCCCAAACCAAGGGCGATCACAGTAGCCAGTCTTTTTATCCGGTGGAAACGCGCCATTTCAACTCCTTCCTCAAACTATGACGATTTCTTACACTTTTACAATTAATGGTCTCGTGATCGTGCCATGGGTTTTTAACACCACGGTTTCGGCCCGGGGTTCTTCCACAGGGATTATGGCGTGATCAAGGCGTTCGGGGATATCTATCTGCGGTTTCTTGCGTGTTGGGTAGACACCGCGAGAAAGGCCGCGGTTCCAATTCTTCTTGTGGCGACCTTGGCCACCGGTGCGTCGTTGTTCTACACGGTGAAACATCTTGGAATCAACACCTCAACCTCGGATATGCTGTCCTCGGAACTGCCCTTCCGCAAGCTTTACGACGAATACAGGCGCACCTTTCCCAATCTCAGGAACAACATCACCATCGTCGTGGAAGGTGAAACCCCGGACATAACCGAAGACGCTGCGGCGGCGCTGGCGGTGTGGCTCAAGACGGAAATCGAAGAATTCAAATTCGTTTTCGATCCTGCCAGCGATCCCTTTTTTATAACCAACGGCCTGCTGTTCCTGGATGAAGACGAGTTGGCCGATCTTTCCGACCGCCTGGCCGATGCCCAGCCCCTGCTGGCCGCCCTGGCGGAAGATATGAACCTTCGCGGTTTTTTCGGCGTTCTCAACGACGCCATAGACGAGGTGGCCAAGGGCGACGAAGATCCCTCGCGGTTGATCCGGATTTTTCACAACATTTCCGAGACCATCGAGAAACAGCAGGATGGAACCCCGCGTCCCATGTCATGGCGCAAGATGATGATGGGTGGTGAGGTGGAACAGGATGATCTTCGCCGCTTTATCCTAGTCAAGCCCACGCTAGACGAATCCTCTCTACAGCCCGCCAGGAAAGCGGTAGACATTATCCGCGCGGCGTCCAGAGAGCTTGATCTTGATCCTGAAAACGGGGTGCAGGTGCGGCTCACGGGCGGTGTGGTCCTGAGCCAGGAAGAAATGATGAGCGTCACCGAATGGGCAAGCGTGGCGGGCGTGTTAGCTCTTATACTCGTGGGCGTGCTGGTGATTATCGGCCTCGGTTCGTTGCGCCTGACCGCGGCGACTCTCATCACCCTGGTTATGGGGCTTGTGTGGACGGGGGGATACGCCACCTTCGCCGTGGGCCGGCTCAACCTGATTTCCGTGGCCTTTGCTGTGCTGTTTATCGGGATCGGGGTGGATTTCGGAATCCAGTTCTGCCTTCGCTACCGCGAGGCTATCGGCCGCGGCCAGTCCCACGAGGAAGCCCTTCGTGAGTCGGCTTCCGGGGTCGGCGGCGCTCTGACCCTGGTGGCCATCGCCGCCGCCATCGGATTTTTCTCCTTTGTGCCCACGGCCTATCTGGGGCTCTCGGAACTGGGCATTATTTCCGGCGGCAGCATGATGATCGCCTTGTTCGCCAATCTGACGGTCCTGCCGGCCTGTCTGACCCTGATGCCGCTAGAGCACCAGGAAGGCATGCTCCCAGCCTGGCAGGGATGGCGGAAAATAAAATGGGGGCCAAAACCGGCGCCGGGTTTCCTTCTGCGGCACGCCACGGGCATTTCCATCTGGGCGCTGGCGTTAGGGGTGGCCGCTGCCGTGACCTATCTGCCACGGCTGCAATTCGACTTCGATCCCATGAACCTGAAAGACCCGACCACGGAATCCGTGCAAACGGCGCTCGACCTGATGAAGGACAGTGAGACGTCTTTCTACACCATCCAGATTCTTGCCGATAACGTGGAGGAGGCGCAAAACCTTGGCCAAAGACTGGAGGCCCTGCCACTGGTTGACCATACGGAGGGCCTGGCCGATTTCGTGCCTCAGAACCAGGAAGACAAGCTCTTAATGATCGACGACATGGCGTTGTTCCTTTGGCCCGCTCTTGAGGCTTCTCCGCTGGACAAGCCGCTGGACAATGACGGGCGCAGAAAGGTGCTCTCCGAATTAAAGGTAAACCTGGAGCGTTTGATCGAAACGCCTCTGGTAGGTGTTCTCGACGCGCCCGCCCGGCGCCTGGTCAATGCCTTGACGCGGTTTGAGGAATCGAGCCAGGAGAATGGGCAGTCGCCGGAAGACCTAGAGGTGCTGTTGTTGTTTTCCCTGCCCGAACGGCTGAAAAAGCTGCAACAGTCCTTCAATGCCCGGGAGATTACGGTGGAGGATCTGCCGGAACTCTTGCGTCAGCGTAAAATCGCCGCAGACGGCCGCACACTGGTGGAGGTCTTTCCCTCCGAAGCCCTAACCAGCAATGACGCCCTGAAGCGGTTTGTGACCGCCGTGCGCAGGGTGGCTCCCAACGCCACCGAAGACCCGGTCATTTTGCTGGAAGGAGGAGACGCCGTCACGACGGCCTTTAGACAGGCTGGGATTTTTTCCCTA
>NZAO01000048.1 GCA_002686135.1 Rhodospirillaceae bacterium | reverse complement strand
CCCCCTTACTGAAACACGGTGCTATTTCCCTCGCGGAATTGAATGTTCAGATGATTATTTAATTAAAACAATGGCCATTCTAGGGCACAGATTCTATGGAATGGCCAGCGGCATCGGAAGCTATTGTCCCGATAGACCGGGGCGTGGTCATACACTAGCATTCAAACCGGACCAGTTAATGGGGGTAGGTCAGCCTCGGGCCGGCTCTTGGGGAAATTTTTTAGATAGTTTCTCCCTGTGCCTCGTTATAGCTTTTCCAACACTCAGGCTGGAGATACTTGTGAAAAAAACCTTCGCTATGGTTCGAAACATTATGGAAGCCTTCCAACTAGGAACGAAGGAGACAGCATGCCGAGAAAACGAAACCTTTACGAACCTGGTGCTGAAAAACCATTTCGTTTGAGCAGGTCAAAAGTTGACTCGTTCATCAAATGCAAAAGATGTTTTTATCTGGACCGACGGTTGGGAGTCTCGCAGCCCTCGGGTTTCCCTTTTAATCTTAACTCTGCCGTCGACCAACTCCTAAAATCAGAGTTCGACCACTATCGAGATATCTCCCAGCCGCATCCTCTGATGACGGAACACGGTATTGATGCCGTTCCTCTTCAGCATGAAAAAATGGGGGAATGGAGAGAGAATTTTACGGGAGTTGCATACACCGACCCTACGACCAATTTTACGCTCTTTGGTGCCGTTGATGACCTATGGCGGGACAACAAGTCAGGCGACACGATCGTCGTAGACTACAAAGCCACGTCAAAGTCTGGAGAGGTAACGATCGATGCCGATTGGCAGATTGCCTACAAACGCCAGATGGAGTTCTACCAGTGGCTACTTAGGAACAATGGACTATCTGTCTCAGACACAGGATACTTCGTCTACTGCAATGGCCGTCGGGATCTGGAAAGATTTGATGGCAAGCTGGAGTTCAATATCAAAGTCATTCCATATACCGGGAGCGACGAATGGGTGGAAGGCACCCTCCGGGAGATTTTCGAGACGCTCGAGAGCGATGAGATTCCACCATCAGATCCCAACTGTGATCTTTGCAAATACACGGAAGAAACCGCGGCCGCTCCCAAGAGCTAGGTGCCAACCTCGAGTGGGCCGCCGAGGAACTACGAAACGATCCCGAGTTTCCGTAACCGGCGGAACAGCGTTAAGCTGTTGTTCTCAGGCTACAGCTACACGGAGAGGGTTTTGTGGAAAATAAATTATTGGCCCATTTGAGTTTCAGACTGACAAGTCAACACGAAGTCATTGCTACTGAGGGGCTGACTTATATTCTTCAACAATCTGACGTATGCCGTCGCGCCATGGAGCTCCTGGCCGGAAGCGTCGGATGCAATTTGCCTGAGATCGTTTCTTATCGTGCAGAGGTCGCTGGAGAGGACTTGGAGAGACCAGACGTTGTTGGGCGCGTGGATACTGGCCAGGAAGTATTAATTATAGAGGGGAAGTTCGACGCTGGTTTGACGGACAACCAACCGAACAATTACCTTTCCCGCCTGCCGAAGGGCTCAGAGGGCTTATTGATTTTCGTTGTTCCTGAGTTGCGCGTTGAAGGGCTTTGGAAAGTGGTCATATCAAGGGCTGAAAATGACTATGACCTGGCTGACCACAAAGAACTTCCTGATGGATCAAAATGTGTAAACGTTGGTTCAGGCCACAAACTCTTGATGATTTCCTGGGGCAATTTATTGAACTCGCTTTTGCAACACGCCCAGAGAAGTGACTCCCAGATCACTAACGACATTCTGCAACTAATCTCTTTATGTGATCGAATTGAAGGAGAAACTTTTAAACCATTCCGTTCTGAGGAACTTACATCGACCCGGATTGGTCGCAGGCATCGTGATTTATGCAATCTAGTGGATGCAATAACGGACAGGCTCCTGGCAGCAGGGAGTGCGTCAGTCAAGGGTTTAAAAGCTACTCCCCAAAGGGATGGTTATGTCAGATATATTCGGTTCGGTGACGATAATTCTAAAGTCGGAGGAAGCATTCGACTCGATTATACGTCATGGGTAGAAAATGAAATTTCTCCAATTTGGTTGGAGAGTTGGGAAGAGCCCAGCGTTTATCTGCGAGAAATTTTTAAGCAAGTAGCAGTGGCGGATGGACTCGCAATGCAGGAAAAAAAATCAACTGTTATGTTCCCCTTGGACGTTAAATCGGGGCAGGAGTTTTCCGAAATTGTGAACTGTGCCGCCGAAAGAATTGAAAAAATCCTGCAGCTTGTGAAGGAAAACCCGCCAGATAATTGAATTTTTCCATTCGCGCTTTAATACATATACGAAAATCTTTCTGCAGTTGATCGGGGGTGTAAAAATCTAGAAGGCTACTTGGAAAACACTATTGATCTCGATTACACCCCATCAGGGTCCGTGTCATCGATCTCTGCCCGGTTGATAAGGTAGGTATCTTCCAACGGGTCGTCCATCGTCCAATATCTGAAACCGTTGTGATAGAGAACTGTGTATTCTCTGCCACCGAACATTTTAGGGACACCGTTCTCCCGAATATACCGGACCGCCTCTAGAAACTCGTCGGGATTTTCCCAATCTTTTCTCAAAGACCAAAAATGCGGGTTACGAGGCATCGTCTTTGCGAAAGTCCACGATCCAGCCTCAAGCCCTTTTAACACGTTAATCAAGATGATGCTCCATGTCTCGGGGCACTGTAAACCAGCTCTCCCGCGACGCCAACCACAGTTCCCTTTCCGGCAGCTGCCACATTTCATGTGACATGGACAATGCAGCACAAGAATGGGTGGTAAACAGTATTTGACAATTTTGTGTATTGTGTAGTATATACTACACGTTATGAAGTTTGGTGAATACCTCCGCGAAAAGAGGGAACTGCTTCGGCGGGAGGATCGCAGCTTTTCGCTCCGTAAGGTGGCTGGGCGTATAGGCGTTGAGCCGGCATATCTGAGCAAGATTGAGCGTGACATAACTGCCCCGCCATCAGAGACGACAACGGTGAATCTGGCTAAGGAGCTGGGCGAAGATCCTGACATGCTTCTGGCAATGGCAGGAAAGGTATCCAGTGATTTGCAGGAAATTATCCGGAAGAGGCCAAAGCTTTTTGCTGATTTAATTCGACAGCTAAAGAAAGCACCAAGCCACGCAGTCCTCAGAGTGGTGCGTGAGGTAAATGACGGAGACTGGTAAAGAGGAAGTTCATACGATGATTACTCTCGAAAACGACCGATTGGTTTTCAGGTTCCCCGAGGTCCACGGGGACGCGGCCTGTTCGATCGAGTTCCGAAGGACCCTTAGAATTCCCGACGACGGAAAGGATTATCCCTTGCCGCCTGGCTTGAGCAATTTTCCGTTGCGACACCTCGATGACTTTGCGAGGCGGGTGCCTGATGACTGGCTCATGCGGGGCGGTGTGATCTTGCCGATGCACCAGGCCGAGGCAACGTGGATCTCGTTCGGTGGGGATGTGTATCCTTCGCTATCGCGTCCATCGCTGCCTTGCGCGGTGAAAATCGCCACCGGCAAAATCTGCGCGGTCACGGGTGAGACTTGGGCAAACCACCTGAACGGTAATCCACAGGATTATATCGTACTGCCCGAGCAGCCCTGGCTGGATGGCTATTGCGTCGAGAAGGGCGTTATTCGGCAGTTCGTCGCTATGCCGCTGGGCGATGGCTATTCGGTGGAAGAGCAGATCACCGGCGCTGCTAAGCACGGCGGCGTCCAGATCGTCGTCTATCCGATGAAGAAAGAGCGCTACGAGGCGCTAGTGGAAGAGCAGCGGTTCGACCGTTTCGGGTGTCACTCATACGCCTCCGGATCCGGTGAATGGGACATGGGTCTCGCCCCCGGAGGCCGGATGCAGCAGGAAATCTACGACGACCCCTACGGGTTAGACGCCTGGGACCAGCGCCATTCCAGCCGGTGCTTCGTAACCATTGCAAATTCGGCGGTGTGGACTGCGGTCACCGGGGAACTGCCCCCGACCGAACCACCGACGGCTAAAGAATACACGGAAAGGGGACTGCCGTGGTTCGACTATTATGGCGGCGATGCGGAGGCTGTCGAGGGGGCGGAAAAATTCACTAAGCTCATCAGCGTCGCCACAACGGGCAAGGAGAAAGGAGAAAGACCACTTCTCGAGAATGCGTTCGCGGCCGTGGAACGGATTATAGCCTTGCGCAGGAAGGGGTCGAAACAAGTTCGGGAGATCGATCTAGCCAAAACTCCTGATCCCGTCCGACGATCACAAGGCGGCGATGGATGCGATAGCCGGGGAGTTAATGGGGTAGTAATTAGGGATGATAGGAGGTTAGGCATGAAAGATTGGACTGCGTTGTTGGAAGAAGTAATACCATCACCATGTTTTGAACGGCCATTTGTGTGTGACGGATTACCCTCGGCATCAAGTGTAATAGTAATAGGGGAGCACCCTGCGACGCCGCTCAAAAAAAACTGGTGGTTCTACTGGGAACCCAAGACGGGTTTTAGTCTTGATACCTTTGTTGCCCATTATAAGGAGGAGAGAGGGCGACGAGGCAAAGGGATTAGCAACACACGGAGGCGTCTTGATCGTATTCGCAAACAAGGCGTGAAGTGCATCGAAACCAATGCTTACCGGAATGAAGGGCCGGATGGTGTTGGTGAGGGCATATCGAATTTTGCGTTATTGAGTATCTTGATTTCCCACAACGAAAATCTCAAAGCTATTATTGCGCACGGCAAGGTAGCCCAAGAGTTTTTGGATCATGTGACCCTGCCAGATGGGATCAGGACGTATCGTCCACGCCATTTCCGAATGGAGAGTTATGACGAAATTGATCGAATTTGTGCAGACATAAAATCGCTTGATCGGCACACAAACGGCACATGAATTTTACGAAGCCACTGATTTCTGCGGTTTTGTGACCTAAATATTCACCAGAACCGGTAGGCACCAGCACGGCTGGCCACAGTTCCTTAACCGGCTGGATAGCGTTAAGCTCTATCTGCCATGAAACGACTACTCACCATTCTCTGCTTACCCGCAGTTTGAGGTGCAATATGGGTAATTTAAGTAGACACCAAACCCTTACCTCTTCTGATGGAGCCAAATACGTCGGTGAATACAAGGATGGCAAAAGACACGGGCAGGATAACTTCTAACGTCCAGCTGTCTCCTGGTTGCTCTTAGAGCGGAAACGATAACGGCACCAGGTAGGGAGTAGGAGCAGCCATGGAAAGCTTTCTCGCCATCGGCCTCATCATCGGCAAGCTCGCCGTGGTCATCGCCATCCTTTTTGCCCTGCCCATCCCCCTGACCTGGATTGAACGCAAGATCGCGGGCCACATCCANCAGCGACTGGGCCCCATGCGGGTGGGCTGGCACGGCCTGTTGCAGCCCNTGGCCGACGCCATCAAGCTGCTGNNCAAGGANGACCACATCCCCGTNGAGGCNGACCGCTTCCTTTTCACGCTGGCGCCCATCNTCGCCCTGGTGCCGCCGTTCCTGGTCTTCGTGGCGATNCCCATCGGCGACAGCNTCACCATCTTCGGCACCGAGNTCACCCTCTACCTCGCCGACATGAACGTGGCCCTGCTCTACATCCTCGCCGTGGCCGGGATNGANGTCTANGGCGTAATTTTTGCGGGCTGGGCCTCCAACAGCAAATATGCTGTGCTGGGCAGCCTGCGCACCTGCGCACAGATGATCAGCTATGAAATTCCCATGGGGTTCTCGGTCATCGGCGTGGTCATGCTGGCTCATTCCATGAGCCTGCTCGACATCGTCGAGTCTCAGGCCGGACTCTGGAACGTGGTTACCCAGCCGCTCGGCTTTTTTGTGTTTTTTGTCGCCGGCCTCGCCGAGGCGCAGCGTATTCCCTTCGACCTGCCCGAGGCCGAGGGCGACCTCGGTGCCGGATATCATACCGAATACAGCGGCATGCGATTTTCCTTTTTCATGATCAGTGAATACCTGATCGTGGTCTTCCTCTCAGCGCTCATCGTACTCCTGTTTTTTGGCGGCTGGCACGGGATACCGGTAATCCCCCTGCCGCCGGTGGTGTGGTTTCTGCTTAAGCTTTCCTTCTTCATCTGGGTCTTCATGTGGCTGCGCTTCACCTTTCCCCGCTACCGCTACGACCAGCTTATGAGCATCGGCTGGAAGGTGCTGCTGCCGCTGTCCCTGGCCAACATCCTGATCAGCGGGGTCTTCATGATATGAGCCGGAAAGAAGATCAGCACGACAGCAAGCGGAGAAAGGAAACATGATAGCAAGAGTGGCGCAAAGAATGTCGGGCTGGGTCGGCTGGGTCTTCTTCCTTGATTTGTTCGACGGCCTGTCCCTGACCCTGAGCTATATGTTTTCGAAAACCGTCACCGAGCGCTATCCCGATGACGAAAAATGGATGCCTTTCCCGCGCTATCGCGGTCACCATTTCCTGAAAAGCAACGCCGAAGGCAAGATCAACTGTGTGGCCTGCGAACTCTGCGCTAGAATCTGTCCTTGCCGCTGTATCACGGTAGTGCCCCATGAAGACGAGAACGGTGAGCGCCATCCACGGGTCTTTGATATCGACCTCGGGCGCTGTCTTTTCTGTGGGCTGTGCGAGGACGCCTGTCCCGCCGACGCCATCGCCCTGGGCCGTCATTACGAGTTCTGTGAGTACGACAACAAGGCGCTGATGGTGGGGCGCGATGCGCTGATGGCCATGCCGGGGAAAGCTGGGAGAGGGGGTGAGGTAGTACCTGCCCGGCTCTCCACCGAGGCCGATGTCACCGTGCCCATCACCGTCGGCGGCGAGGGCGCCGATTGGTGGCGCAATATTCGCCGCCGCTGAATCGCTCTAAACAGAAGATTGCTGGAATCTTTGCCTACCTGCGTGTTTGACGGTTGATCCCGCGCGCGCGCCTCTCTACAGTTTCTCCCGGTGCGGCCCGGGGGAGGGGAGGAGCCGTGAACTGAATCGTCTTTCAGGGGGGGGCGATGGAAACGGCGTTCTTTCTTCTCTTTGCGGGCATGGCCGTGCTTTCAGCGCTGGTGGTGGTAGCGGCGCGGAATCCGGTTCACAGCGCGCTCTCGCTCATGGTTTGCTTCGTCCAGATCGCCGCCCTCTTCATCCTTCTCGGCTCCCCCTTCCTCGCCGTTATCCAGATATTCGTCTATGTGGGGGCGGTCATGGTCCTGTTTCTGTTCGTGATCATGATGCTCGACGTGCGCAAGGACGTCCATGTGAGATTCCGCACTGGTGGCGTCCCGGCCCTGATCGTGCTCGTCCTTCTCGGCACCGAGATGCTGGCCCTGTTGCTTGGAAATGGCTACATTCCAGCGCTTTCCGCCGCTGCAGAGGAAGGCGTTGCGGGCAGCGTTAAGGAACTGAGCCTGACCCTTTTCACCGATTACCTCCTTCCCTTCGAGGTCGCCTCGGTGGTCCTTCTCGTGGCCCTTATCGGTGCTGTCGTGCTGGCGAGAAGAGAGGCCGAGTGATGATTCCCTTATCGTGGTACGTGGCCCTTGGCGCGAGCCTGTTCGTGATCGGCGCGACGGGTGTGCTGTTGCGGCGCAACGTTCTCGTGGTGCTCATGTCGCTGGAGCTGATGCTCAACTCGGTGAACATCAACTTTGTTGCCTTTTCCCGTTTTCTCGACGATCTGGGAGGGCAGATTTTTGCTATCTTCGTAATTACCGTCACTGCCTGCGAAGTGGCCGTTGCTCTCGCCATCCTGGTTACTGTGCTACGCAACAGAGCGACGCTCGAAGTCGACGAAATCGCCATCATGAAAGGGTAAGGGGTTGGAAGCCGCCGCATCCGTCGAGGTTATCGAATCCGTCAGGCCGCTTCTGGCCGTCGCCGTGGCGCTGGCGGCGGCGGCGGCCATCCTCCTGCTCCACGGCCGCGACAACCTCAGGGANANGGCGACCCTNTGNGCCTCCGTGGTCATGTTCCTNATTGTCGCCTCCATGGCGCCNGTGGTNCTGGCCGGGGGCACCGTCGAATACACCATGTTTCAGATTCTGCCCGGTGCCGACTTCGCNTTCCGGGTGGATGCCCTGGGCATGGTTTTTGCTAGCGTCTCATCCTTTTTGTGGATGGCGGCTGCGGTCTATTCCATCGGCTACATGCGGAGCCTGGAGGAACACGCCCAGACGCGCTTTTTCGCCTGTTTTGCGGTCTCTCTCGCGGCCGCGGTGGGTGGCGCCTTCGCTGCCAACCTGTTCACACTGGTGATTTTTTACGAGGCCCTGAGCCTTATTACCTATCCTCTGGTCTATCATCACGAGGACGAAGAGGCCTGGCGCGGCAGCCGCACCTATCTTGTCTATTTGGCGGGAGCCTCGAAGACCGCCCTGCTCGCCGCCCTGGCGCTCACCTATTATCTGGTGGGGTCGCTCGATTTCGTACCAGGGGGGCTGCTCGATGGGGTCGCCGCCTCGCCGCTCCTGCTGAGCGTCATCTATCTGTGCTATCTGGCGGGTTTCGCCAAGGCCGCCATCATGCCGCTACACGCCTGGCTGCCCTCGGCCATGGTGGCGCCAACGCCGGTGAGCGCCCTGTTGCACGCGGTGGCGGTGGTCAAGATGGGTGTGTTCTGTGTGCTTCGGGTGATCTTCAACGTCTTCGGCGTGGGCCTGATGGAGAATCTGAGTCTCGGCGTGGCCACCGCCTATCTGGTCTCCTTTACCATCATCACCGCCTCCATCTACGCCCTGACCCGCGACGACCTGAAGGCGCGACTCGCCTATTCGACGGTGAGCCAGCTCTCCTACATCATTCTCGGGGCGGCGCTGCTCTCCTCCGCCGCCATGGTCGGCGGCATCGTCCACATCGCCGGCCACGCCATGTCGAAAATCACGCTCTTCTTCTGCGCCGGCTCCATCTATTGCGCCTCGCGCCGCAAAAAGATCAGCCAGCTCGCCGGTATCGGCCGCAAGCTGCCCTGGACCATGTCCGCGTTCTTCATCGCTTCGCTGGGTATGATCGGCATTCCCCCCTCGGGCGGATTCATCAGCAAATGGTACCTTGTGCTGGGGGCGGTGGAGGCACATGAACTGGTCTTCCTGGTCGTGCTGCTGGTGAGCACGGTGCTCAACGCAGCCTATTTCCTGCCCGTCACCTATACCGCCTTCTTCGAGAAGGAAAACGCCGGGCAAGACCGAGAAGCAGGTGAGCCAAAGGAAATCCGCGAGATTCCGCTGGTGGCCGCGCCCCTTGTGGCGACCGCTCTGCTGTCTCTGCTGATGGGGTTCTATCCCGGCTACTTCCTGACTCTGGCGCGGGGGGTGGTGGGATGATCGCGAAAATCGTCAATTTCTTCGGAGACCCGACCTACAGGAAACGCCGCTGGCGGCTGTTCATCGTAGTTCTGGCGCTCATCGCCGGTGCCGACTTCCTGGTTCCGCGCGCACACGTAGAATTTTTCTGGGACGCCATACCCGGATGGGCGGCCATGTTTGGCTTCGTCTCCTGCGTTCTCATCATCGTTGTTTCCAAATTTCTGGGCCATCAGGGGGGGCTTATGAAGGACGAGGACTATTATGAGTGAATGGGTCCATCCGGGACTGCTTTTCATCTTCGGGGCGCCCTTGATTCCCCTCCTCGGCGGGCGGGCGCGGAAAATCTGGATGATTCTTGTTCCCGTGCTCGCCATCATCAGCGTGGTGGGCATGACACCGGGAACCTTCGGCGTCTTCGAGTTTGCCGGGATCACCATTATCGCGGGCCAGGTGGACAAGCTCAGCCTCGTCTTCGCCCACGTTTTCACCATTATGTCGTTGATAGGCATGATCTACGCGCTCCATGTAGAGCGGTTCCCGGAGCACGTGGCGGCGTTTCTTTACGTGGGAAGCGCACTCGGCGTGGTTTTCGCCGGCGACTGGTTCACCCTTCTCGTATTCTGGGAGATCATGGCCTTCGCCTCGGCCTATCTGGTCTTCGCCTCGAACAACGGGTCGGCGACACGCGCCGGGTTCCGCTATCTCATGGTCCATATCACGGGCGGCGTACTGTTGTTGGGCGGGATCGTGCTCCACGGCTTGGAGACGGGCTCCATGCTGTTCGGCCCCATCGCCGAAGGCGGCGGCCTGGCCTATACCCTCATTCTTATCTCCTTCATCCTCAACGCAGCGGTGCCGCCGCTCAACGCCTGGCTCACCGACGCCTATCCGGAGGCCACCGTGACGGGCGCCGTGTTCATGAGCGCTTTCACCACCAAGACCGCCGTCTATGTTCTGCTCCGGGCCTTTCCGGGAACCGAGATCCTGATCTGGCTCGGCGCTGTCATGGCTCTCTACGGCGTGATCTACGCCGTGCTTGAAAACGACTGCCGGCGGCTTCTCGCCTATCACATCGTCAGCCAGGTGGGCTATATGGTGGTGGGCGTCGGCATCGGCACCGAAATGGCTGTGAACGGCTCGGCCTCTCACGCCTTCGCCCATATCATCTATAAGGGGCTGTTGTTCATGGGCGCCGGCGCGGTCATTCACATGACGGGCAAGCGCCTGCTCACCGACATGGGCGGGCTTTACAGGACCATGCCGTGGACGGTGGTGCTCTATATGGTCGGTGCCCTCGCCATCTCGGCGTTCCCGCTGTTCAGCGGCTTCGTCAGCAAATCCATGGTGGTGGCCGCGGCTGGCGAGGATCACCTGGCGGCGGTGGCGCTGTTGCTGACCCTGGCCTCGTCGGGGACCTTCCTCCATACCGGGCTCAAGCTTCCCTATTACATGTTCTTCGGCCGCGATTCGGGAATCGAGGCCAAGGAGCCGCCCGCCAACATGCTTACCGCCATGGGTATCGCCGCGGTTCTATGCATCGCCATCGGTGTGTTTCCGGGGATGCTTTATTCCCTGCTTCCCTATCCGGTTCATTTCGAGCCCTATACGGCGGCCCATGTCACCGGCAGCCTCGGCATACTGATGTTCACGGCCCTGGGGTTCGTCCTGCTGCTGCGCCAGCTCGATCCCGAGCGCACCATCAGCCTCGACACCGACTGGTTCTACCGCAAGGGCGCGCGGCTCTTCATGTGGTTCGCCGAGAAACCGGTGGCTCTCTGGGAGGGCGCCGTGAGCCGGCTCGCCGATACGGCGGTGCTGCCCTTTCTCCACGGTTCGGCGCGCCTTGGGATGAAGACCGACATGAACGTGGTGGATGCCTGCGTCAACGGGGTGGCGCGCACCGCCCTGGCATGGGGGGCGTCCCTGCGGCGCTTGCAGACGGGAGTCGTGACCCATTACGCCATGGCCATGGTAGGCGGGGTGGTGGCCGGGATCGCTGTCTATTTTGTGGTTTCCGGCGGGTAGGGGAGAGATGCCATGACGGAAATTCCCATACTCAGCCTGATCATCTTNCTGCCCGTCATCGGCGCCGCGGTCCTGCCNTTNCTGCGTTCAGACGACAGGGTGCGGTGGGTNGCCCTGGCCTTTGCCGTTGCCGATTTTCTTCTCGCCACGCGGTTACTGCTNGACTTCGACACCNCCACCTACGCCATGCAGTTCCGCGAAACTGTTTCCTGGGTGCCATCGCTGGGTATCTCCTACGCCCTTGGCGTCGACGGGATCAGCGTGCTGTTCGTGTTCCTGACCACGCTGCTGGGATGGATCTGCGTCCTTGCCTCGTGGCGGGCCATCACGCGCAGGGTAGCGCAGTTCATGATCAGCCTTCTGGTGATGCAGGCGTTGATGCTGGGGGTCTTCTGCGCCCTCGATCTGTTCCTGTTCTACTTTTTCTGGGAAGCCATGCTCATCCCCATGTATCTCATCATCGGCGTTTGGGGCGGTGACAACCGGGTCTATGCGGCGTTCAAGTTCTTTCTCTACACGCTTGTGGGCAGCGTGCTGTTCCTAGTCGGAATCCTAGTCCTTTATTTCCAAGGCGGCGAAACCTTCGACATCCTCGCGCTTATGGAGGGAGACTATTCCTTCGTTGTCCAGGTCTGGGTGTTTCTGGCCTTCCTGGTGGCCTTCGCGGTCAAGGTGCCGATGGTGCCGGTGCATACCTGGCTGCCCGATGCCCATGTGGAGGCGCCGACGGCGGGCAGCATTATACTGGCCGGGGTTTTGCTCAAGATGGGAGCTTATGGCTTCCTGCGTTTTTCGCTACCCATGCTGCCCGAGGCCTCAGCGTATTTCGCTTTGCCGGTCTTGGCGCTGTCGGTGGTGGCGATCATCTACGGCGGGTTTTTAGCGCTGGCCCAGGACGACCTGAAGAAGCTAGTGGCCTATTCAAGCATCAGTCACATGGGCTTCGTCACCCTAGGGCTGTTCGCGCTCAATCCGAGGGGGCTGGAGGGCAGTATTCTGCAGATGTTCAATCACGGCATCAGCACCGGCGCCCTGTTCCTGTTCGTGGGGCTGATCTACGAGAGAACCCATACCCGGCGCATCAGGGATTACGGCGGCCTGATGAAGGTGGCGCCGGTCTATGGCGTACTGCTTGCGGTGTTCACTCTGTCATCGCTGGCGGTGCCGGGGACCAATGCCTTCGTCGGCGAGCTGTTGATACTGACCGGCACCTTCTCCACCAACATGACGGTGGGTGCCTGCGCCGTAGTCGGCGCTGTGCTCAGCGCGGCCTACCTGCTGGGCATGTTCCGCAAGGTGGCCCTGGGGCCCGCGGTCCACGAAAAGGGTGAGGCTATGTGGGACATGGACGGGCGTGAGCTGATAGCGGCCCTGCCCCTGGTGGTCTTTGTTTTCTGGGTCGGATTCTATCCGCAACCCTTCCTCGACGTCATGCACGTCTCCGTCGAGCACCTGCTAGACCAAGTGCATGGCGCGTATAGATAGGACGGGGGGCTTATGAACACGGACATGATCGTTGCCTCGATTGTTGCCAGCCTGCCTGAGATCATCGTCATCTCCGGGGCCTGTTTGTTGTTGCTGGTCAGCCTTATCCCGGCGCGTGGGCGCATGGTTCTGTTCGCCGGTATTTCCTTGGCCGTGGTCGCCGCCGCCGCCGTCGCCACCTATGTCCTGGCGGGGCCGGTCCGTCCGGCATATGGCGGTATGTTCGTGGTTGACGGATTCGCCGTCTTTTTCAAGGCCGTGGTCCTCATGGTAACGGCTCTTGTGATCCTGATTTCCCCCAAATACCTGGAGGAGGAGGGGATAGAACGCGGGGAATACTTCGTGCTGTTGCTGTTCGCCCTGGCCGGCATGATGATCATGGCCTCGGCCATCAATCTCGTTTCGATTTATCTCGGTCTCGAACTCATGGCCCTGTCCGTTTACGTGCTGGCCGGTTTCATGCGCCACGATTCCCGTTCCAACGAAGCAGCGTTGAAATACGTGATCCTCGGGGCCGTCTCGTCGGCGATATTCCTCTACGGGGTTTCCCTCGTCTATGGTCTTACCGGCACTACCCAGCTCGGTGAACTGGCCGCCGCCCTGAACCGTGATGGGCATCTCGACCCGATGCTTGTTCTCACCACGGTGTTCCTGGTTACGGGTCTCGTTTTCAAGGTCGGAGCGGTTCCCCTGCATATGTGGGTTCCCGACGTCTACGAGGGCGCGCC
>NZAO01000047.1 GCA_002686135.1 Rhodospirillaceae bacterium | reverse complement strand
GCGAGGCCGGGCGGCTTGTTGAGTGCCAAAACGTAGCGGTCACAGTGCAGAACAAGGGCTTGTAATGCCTTTGCCTCCGATTTGTCCACAGTAGGTAGGGCCGCTTTTCGACGCACCGCCTCCGCCCCCAGAGGTGGAACCCGCACGCTTTGGCCCGGCACCAGATGGTGCCCAGCCTTCACCCGTGCGCCGTCCACCCTTACCTGCCCCGTGCGCAGCAGTTTTTCAAGGCGTCCGTGGGAGAGGCCGGGGAAATGGCGGCGGAACCAGCGGTCGAGGCGCAGTCCGTCCTCACCGTCGTTGACGGTAAGAGTCCGTACGCCTGTCTTGGCGACACTTATACGGGGGGCGGTCACAGCAACGCGCATATGGCGGCGCCGGCCAATACTACCGAGCCCGCGGCGATGGTAAAGATCATATTCATGGTTTTTCTTGTTCCTTCTTCGCCTGTTCACGCAGGACGTTCCAGTAATCGAGACGTTTGCGCAGATCACGTTCAAACCCGCGGTCCCGTGGGTGGTAGAATTCCTGACGCGCCATGCCGTCTGGGAAATAGTCCTGGCCGGAGAAGCCCTCCGGCGTGTCGTGGTCATAGGCGTAATCCTTGCCGTAATCGAGGTCTTTCATCAACCGCGTGGGGGCGTTGAGAATATGCTTGGGCGGCATCAGCGAGCCGGTCTCGCGCGCCACCCCCATGGCCGCCTTGAAACCCTTATAAGCGGCGTTGGACTTAGGCGCAGTACCGAGATAGATGACACATTGGGCCAGGGCCAGTTCGCCCTCGGGCGAGCCCAGACGGTCGTAGGAATCCCAAGCCGCCAGCGCCAGTAGCAGGGCCTGGGGATCGGCCAGCCCCACATCCTCGGAGGCGAACCGCACCAGACGCCGGGCGATATAGTGGGGATCCTCGCCGCCAGCAAGCATGCGCGCCAACCAGTAAAGCGCAGCGTCGGCGTCGGATCCGCGCAGGGACTTGTGCAGCGCCGAGATGAGGTTGAAATGGCCTTCCTGGGACTTGTCGTAAAGTGGGGCGCGTTGCTGTACCGCCGCCGTCAGGGCCGCCGTATCAAGAATCTGCGGCTTGCCGTTTGATCCAAGAGGCAGGGCGAAGAGTTCTTCCGCCAGGTTGAGGATATAGCGCCCGTCGCCGTCGGCCATGGCGCGCAGAGCAACGCGGGCGTCGGCGTCGAGAGGCAGGGGGCGGCTTTCCAATTCTTCCGCGCGCTCCAGCAGCAGTTCCAGCGAGGCGTCGCCGAGACGATTGAGGACAAGAACCTGACAACGTGAGAGCAGGGCCGCATTCAACTCGAAGGAAGGATTTTCCGTGGTCGCTCCCATCAGAATCACGGTGCCGTTTTCCACATAGGACAGGAAACCATCCTGTTGGGCGCGGTTGAAACGGTGCACCTCGTCAATAAACAACAACGTGCCATGCCCCACGTCGCGGCGCTTGGCGGCCTGGTCGAAGACCTTGCGCAGGTCGGCGACGCCGGAAAACACCGCCGACATGGGCTCGAAATGGAGGTCGCTGACCTCGGCCAGAAGCCGCGCGATGGTGGTTTTGCCGGAGCCCGGCGGACCCCACAGGATGACCGAGGCCATGCGCCCGGAAGCGGCCATGCGCCCGATGGGACCGTCGACGTCGAGCAGGTGGTCCTGGCCCACCACCCGGTCAAGGCTTTCCGGCCGCAGGCGGTCGGCCAGTGGACGCGGTGCCTGGGATTCAAACAGAGTGTTCATTGTCTGAATTCCTGGGTCAGGACCTTGCCCTTGCGCATGACGGCGATTTTCCAATAGCTGGTGGGCGCGTTGAGAAGGTCGCGCAGATGGGCCACCGATTTCACCGTAACGTCGGTGACGCGCAGGACGATGTCGCCGGGCTGGAAATTGAAGCGGTGGGCCGGGCTTCCCGGCTGAAGACCGAGGACGATCACGCCCTGTGCCAGTTCGTCGAGGCTGAGTTCGCTGTTGAAGGCCGGGGACAGGTTTCCCACCTCGGCCCCGTTTAAGGGGTGGCCACCGCTAAAGACGGTGACGTTGCGTGGCGGTTCCTCGGGCGGGGCTTCGAGGGACAGTGTCAGTTCCAGAGTCTCCCCCTTGCGAATGATACCGAAAATGGCACCCCCTCCCACCGAGAGGGTAGCCAGACGGAAGCGCAGGGATTCCACGTTGTCTACTTCCCTGCCGTCGACGCTGGTCACCACGTCGCCCACGACAATTCCCGAGCGATGGGCCGGGCTGTCTTCGCGCACGGCATTGATGATTACGCCTGCGGGACGGGCGAGGCCAAGAGAGGTGGCGATGTCCGAAGTGACCTCCTGGCCTGAGGCGCCGAGCCAGGGTCGGACGATGGGCCCGCCGGTTTTGGCACCATGGATCACCGCCTTGACCATATTGACGGGAATGGCGAAGCCGATGCCGTGGGAACCGCCGCTCTTGGAGAAAATGGCGGTATTGATGCCCACCAGACGGCCCTTCATATCCACCAGTGCGCCGCCAGAGTTACCGGGATTGATAGCGGCGTCGGTCTGGATGAAAAACTGGTAGTCGCTGATGCCACCGGTGGTGCGGGCCAGGGCCGAGACGATACCGCTGGTGACGGTCTGGCCGACGCCGAAGGGATTACCGATGGCCAGCACCAGGTCACCCACTTCGAGCTCATCGGAATCACCCAAAGACAGGGAAGCAAAAGCCTGGCCTCCGTTATCTATGCGCAGCACGGCGAGATCGGTGCGTTTGTCGCGGCTGATGATTTTTGCCGTAAATTCCCGGTTATCGGCCAGCACCACCTTGATCTGGTCGCTGCCTTGGATGATGTGGTGGCTNGTGACGATAAGCCCGTCACNGGANACAAGCACGCCGGAGCCCANNGAATTCTGGATACGTTCGCGCCGGGCGCCTGGAATGGGAAAATTCTTGCCAAAAAAACGGCGGAAGATGGGATCATTGAAGAGCGGCGAAAGCCCCTGCTGGGCCACTACCTTGCTGGTATAGATGTTGACCACAGCGGGTGTGGCGGCCTTGACCAGGGGCGCAAAGGAGAGACGCATCTGCTCGCNACTGTGGGGNACANCCCGCGCCGGGGATTGCGATGCGGGGGCATCGGGATCATCCCATCCCGCCGCCAGCGCGGTGGGCACGCACAGAACCGCAGCCAGCAGCCACGGCAGTAGTGGGGAACGGAAAACACCTTTTACCAATATCTTACAGGGTTTGGTCCAGCCCATTATCGTCTCCGGGTCGCCGTTTCCAGCAGGGACAATATTCTATACTTCTTTAAAAAAAGAGGCAGCCCCAGAGCGGATCAGGGCTGCCTCTTTCACACAACATATGGAAACGGCACACGGGCCGCGAGCTATGCCTCTTCGGCGGGCGGTNGCGCGGCCTCNCCTTCGGCGGCCGCCTGTTCNGCGGCGCGAACCTTGTCTTCGGCNCCTTTGACCTCGGGGTCGCGGTCAACTAGTTCGATATAGGCCATGGGCGCGGAGTCGCCATAACGGAACCCGGCCCGCATCACGCGGGTATAGCCGCCGGAGCGCTTGGCGTAGCGATCGGCGATGGCGGTGAATAGCTTGTCCACCACCTTGGTATCACGCAGGGNGGAGAGGGCCTGACGCCGGGCATGGAGGTTGCCGCGCTTGCCTAGGGTAATGAGCTTTTCGACGATGGGTCGCAGCTCCTTGGCCTTGGGCAGGGTGGTCTTGATCTGTTCGTGNGCAATCAACGATGCCGCCATATTGGCGAACATGGCCTTGCGATGACTGGTGGTGCGGTTGAGTTTGCGTCCGCTGAGACCGTGGCGCATGGCATCCCTCCTTTATCCGTTCTGGCCTCGCTCACGAAGCCGAGGTGGCGTTTCCCCACCGCCGCAGCCAAAAGACGAGGGCCAGGTACGGCAAGGTGGGGCCCTCGCGGCCCCGAATTTAAGAACCTAGTAAGGGTCTTCCAGTTTTTTGGCCAGNTCCTCGATATTTTCGGGCGGCCAGCCCTCGATTTCCATGCCCAGATACAGGTCCATGGTGGTNAGNACCTCTTTGATTTCGTTCAAGGACTTGCGCCCNAAATTGGGGGTGCGGAGCATTTCCGATTCGCTCTTCTGAACCAGATCNCCGATATAAACGATGTTGTCGTTCTTCAGGCAATTGGCCGAACGCACGGAAAGTTCCAGTTCGTCCACCTTGCGCAAAAGGTTCTTGTTGAATGCCGGTTCGGTGGTCTTTTCCTCGANGGTGACCAGTTGCGGCTCTTCGAAGTTAATAAAGAGCTGGAGCTGGTCCTGGAGGATGCGCGCGGCCAAAGCCACGGCATCGTCGGGCGTGATGGCACCGTTGGTTTCCAGATTGATCGAGAGCTTGTCATAATCGGTGACTTGGCCGACACGGGCGTTTTCCACCTTGTAGGAGACCTTGCGCACGGGGCTGAATAGGGAATCCACCGGAATCAGCCCGATGGGAGCGTCCTCGGGACGGTTCTGGACCGCCGGAACATAGCCTTTGCCGTGGGTAACCGTCAATTCCATGTCGATCTCGGCCTTGTTGTCGAGNGTGCAGATGAGAAGGTCGGGATTGAGGATTTCCACGTCATGACCGATTTCGATCATAGACGCCGTCACTTCGCACGCACCCTTGGCCTTCAGGTGCAGACGCTTGGGACCCTCGCCGTGCATGCGCAGGGCCAGGGATTTGATATTGAGGACGATATCGGTGACGTCCTCGATCACACCNGGAATCGTTGAAAATTCGTGGAGAACGCTGTTGATCTGGACCGACGTCACCGCTGCGCCCTGAAGCGACGACAGCAGAATGCGCCGCAGCGCGTTACCCAAGGTTAATCCAAATCCGCGTTCCAGNGGCTGGGCGACGATGGTCGCCTCGCACGAGGAATCCACGCCGGACTCCACGTCCAACTTTTGCGGCTTGATCAGTTCCTGCCAGTTTTNCTTTATCACTGTGGAAACCTCTCTCGTGTGGAAGGTTCAGCTNCGATTTCGTGGCCGGCGNATGAGACCGGCAAATTCGTCTCGGGGNGCGCGTCNGGAGACACCCCTGTGGTTACACCCTGCGGCGTTTGGGGGGACGGCACCCGTTATGGGGGATTGGCGTCACATCCTTGATGGAGGTAATGGAAAAACCGATGGTGCCCAATGCGCGAAGCGCCGATTCCCGGCCAGATCCNGGTCCCCTTACCATGACCTCAAGGGTCTGCATACCATGCTCCTGAGCCTTTTTCCCGGCGCTTTCAGCCGCCAGCTGAGCGGCGTAGGGCGTGGATTTGCGCGAACCCTTAAATCCTTGGGAACCCGCCGATGACCAGGCAACAGTATTTCCCTGGGCATCGGTGATGGTGATGATGGTGTTGTTAAAGGTGGCGTTGACATGGGCAACGCCGGAAATGATGTTTTTGCGTTCGCGCCGGCGCACGCGGCTTGAAGGTGTGGATTCGGGTGTAGCCATTGTCTTTTCCTAAACTGCTTTTTTCTTGCCGGCGATGGGACGNGCCTTACCCTTGCGGGTGCGGGCGTTGGTATGGGTNCTCTGGCCGTTCACGGGAAGGCCCTTGCGGTGGCGCAAACCCTTGTAGCAGCCGAGGTCCATCAGCCTCTTGATGTTCATGGCCACCTCGCGTCGCAGGTCGCCTTCGACCATATATTCCTTGTCGATGGTCTCGCGGATGTGGATCACCTCGTNGTCGGTCAGTTCACTGACGCGGCGTTCGTAAGGAATACTGGCCTTTTTGACGATTTCGGCGGCTTTGGTGCGGCCGATTCCGTGAATATAGGTCAATGCAACTTCCACGCGCTTAGCNGNGGGAATATTGACGCCAGCGATACGGGCCACGCCTCAGCTCCTCGAATAATCTTGATATGTTCGGAACATGCCGCAAACCGCCCNAGGGAGGCGGAAGGCGGCGATTATAGGGCAGTTGTCCGGCAAGTCAATGCGCCAAATCATAACGTGGCGGCTCCGTCGATAACCGCCGCGATCTGNTGTTCCACCTCGTCAATGGAGGCCATGCCNTCCACCTGCCGCAGGCGGTTCTTTNCCCGGTAATAGGGCAGTATGGGCGCGGTCTGGGCATGATAGGCNTGGAGCCNGGTGCGTACGGTTTCGACATTGTCGTCCGAGCGCCGCGAGAATTCCGTCCCGCCACAGTCATCGCAAACACCTTCGGCGGCGGGCGGATGAAAGGTATCGTGATAGCCGGCCCCGCATTTGGCGCAGGTAAGGCGTCCGGTGATACGTTCTACGAGGGCCTCGTCGGTGACGCTGATTTCGATCACGTGGTCCAGTTTCATGCCCTTTTCCCCGAGCATTTCGTCCAACACCTCGGCCTGGATGGTGGTGCGGGGGAAGCCATCGAGGATAAAGCCCCGGGCGCAATCGGCATGGCCGATTCGTTCCGAAATCATTTCAATCATAATCGTATCGGGAACCAGTTTTCCAGCATCCATAAGCCGCCCGGCCTGCCTGCCGATTTCGGTTTGTGACGCCACCGCGTCCCGCAGCATGTCGCCTGTGGAGAGCTGCACCAAACCGTGGGATTTTTCAATACGCTGCGCCTGTGTGCCCTTTCCGGCGCCAGGCGGGCCAAGGAGAAGCAGGTTCATTGCCGTTTTTGCCGTAGTTTCGCGCTCTTGATCAAGCCCTCGTACTGATGGGCCAGAAGGTGGGATTGTATCTGTGTCACCGTATCCATGGTGACAGTAACGACAATGAGAAGGCTGGTACCGCCGAAATAGAAGGGCACGGCATATTGCGAGATCAGGAGTTCCGGAAGGATACACACGGCCGCCAGATAAGCAGCGCCGACCACGGTCAGCCTAGTCAACACATAATCTAGATATTCGGCCGTGTTCGCGCCGGGGCGGATACCTGGGACAAAGCCGCCGTTGCGTTTCAGATTGTCGGCGGTGTCAACGGGGTTGAAGACAATGGCCGTGTAGAAGAAGGCGAAGAACACGATGAGAGATATATAAATGAACAGATAGAGCGGCTGGCCGCGGCCAAGATATGACGTGAAGGCGATCATCCAGTCGGGCCCCTGCCCCGCGCTGAACCCCGCCACGGTCATGGGAAGCAGCAGCAGGGAGCTGGCGAAGATCGGGGGAATCACGCCCGAAACGTTGAGTTTCAGGGGAAGATGGGAGCTCTCGCCGCCGAGCATCTTGTTGCCTACCTGGCGCTTGGGATACTGGATCACGATGCGTCGCTGGGAGCGTTCGATGAAAACGATAAAGGCGATGACAGCCGCCACGAGGACTATCAGGACGAGGATGAGCAAAGTCGAGATGGCCCCGGTACGGCCCAGTTCCAGCGTGCTCGCCAGCGCCGTGGGCAGGTTGGCGACGATGCCGGCGAAGATGATGAGTGAAATGCCGTTACCGATGCCGCGTTGGGTGATCTGTTCGCCTAGCCACATCAGGAAGATGGTGCCGCCAACCAGCGTGATGACAGTAGTCAGGCGAAAGAAATAGCCTGGATCGAGAACCGCCGAGCCGGAGGCTCCGCTCATTCCCTCGAGCCCCACGGATATGCCGTAGGCCTGGATTGCGGCCAGAAAAACTGTGCCATAGCGGGTGTATTGATTGATCTTCTTGCGCCCGGCCTCTCCTTCTTTTTTCAGGGCCTCAAGCTGTGGCGACACGGCACTCATCAGCTGCATAATGATGGAGGCTGAGATGTAGGGCATGATGTTTAGGGCGAAGATGGTCATCCGCGAGAGAGCACCGCCGGCGAACATATCGAACATGCCGAGAATGCCCCCGGCCTGTTGGGAAAAAACCTCTTTCAAGGCCTCGGGATCAATGCCTGGCGTTGGAATATAGGTGCCGAGACGGTAGATAATCAGTGCACCCAACGTAAACCAGATGCGCTTTTTCAGTTCCGTCGCCTTGGCGAAGGCGCCGAAATTGAGGTTGGATGCCAGTTGTTCGGCGACCGAGGCCATCAGTTCTCGCCGCTGTCGTCGTCAGATGATTTTTCGGGAGCTTCTGAGTTGGGAGCTGATTCTGGGGCTTCTGTTTCGGGGGCGGATTCGGGAGTCTCGGTTTCGGGCGTGGATCCTGCTTCCGCCCCCGGCTTGGCTTCTTTCTTGGCCTTTTTCTTAGCCGTCTTTTTATCGCCGGCGTCTTTGCTTTCCTTGGACGCCTTCGCCTTGTCCGCGGTCTTGGCGGCCTTGGCGGCCTTTTTCTCCGCTGTCTTGATAGCCTTAGATTTTGCATCCTCGGAGCGGATCGCGACGGCGACCACAACCTTGCCGCCGGCCTTTTCCACCGCGGCCACGGCGCCCTTGGTGGCGCCGTCCACATGAACCGTGACCTTGGCCTTCAGTTCGCCGCCGCCCAGAAGGCGTACGCCGTCACGAAGGCGGCGCACCACGCCCGACGCCTTGAAGACCTCCGCCGTGATTTCCTTTTTAGGATCGATCTTTCCGGCGTCAATGGCCTGTTGCAGGCGGGCGATGGTGACTTCCTGGTATTTCTTGGCGAAAATATTAGTGAAACCGTGCTTGGGAAGGCGGCGGTGCAGAGGCATCTGGCCACCCTCGAAACCCTTAAGGGCAACACCGGAACGGGCCTTCTGGCCCTTCATGCCACTGCCGCAGGTCCTACCCTTGCCCGTTCCNGGACCACGCCCGACCCGCATGGCGGAGCGGCGCGAACCNGCATTATCTTTTATCTGATTAAGTTTCATAGCCAGCCAGTTCCGTAAAAAAAACCGTTTTNTNCCCGCCGTTTCCCATGAANGGGCTTACGACGATTCCACGCGCACCAGATGGTGCACCTTTTCGATCATGCCGCGCACCGCGGGGGTGTCTTCGAGTTCGCGGGTGCTGTTCATCTTGTTGAGGCCGAGCCCGATCAAGGTCGCTCTCTGGCCCCTGGAGCGCCCGATGGGGCTGCCGGTCTGGGTCACCTTGACGGTGTCCGTTTTATTTTCAGCCATGACGCTTACTCCTTGGCCTCGTTGGAGACACTGTTGGCGGCCTCTGTGGATTCGCGGCAACCAACGACATCACTTAGCTTCTTGCCTCGCTTGGAAGCCACGGAACGGGGCGAGAGAATCCGGGTCAAGCCATCAAAGGTGGCCCTGACCATGTTATGTGGGTTGGAAGATCCCACCGACTTGGCTACCACGTCGCGCAGGCCGAGCGCCTCGAACACGGCGCGCATGGGACCGCCGGCNATGATGCCNGTGCCCGGCGGCGCGGTGCGCATGCGGACCCGNCCGGCGTCGTAGCGGCCGCTGATATCGTGATGCAGGGTGCGGCCCTCGCGCAGGGGAATGCGGACCATGGAGCCCTTAGCTTCCTCGGTGGCCTTGCGGATGGCTTCNGGCACCTCACGCGCCTTNCCNGACCCGAAACCGACACGGCCATTGCCGTCGCCCACCACGACCANCGCGCCGAAGGCGAAGCGGCGGCCACCCTTGACCACCTTGGCGACGCGGTTGATGCTCACCAGCNTTTCNATNAACTCGCTTTCCTCGCGCTCGCCATGGGAAGGGCTTTTCCGGCGCGGGCGCTGGCCATCGGTTTGTTTGGTATCTTTTTTTAAATCCGCCATTTTTGATCCATCTAAAAGGAAAGGCCGCCTTCGCGGGCGGAGTCCGCAAGGGCCTTGACCCTTCCGTGATAACGATAACCGCCGCGGTCAAAAACCACCTTGGAAATACCCGCTGCAAGCGCGCGTTCCGCTACCAGCGTGCCCACGGCCTTGGCGGCACCGGTATCGCCGCCTTTCTTCAACTTCCCGCGCAGACCCTTGTCGATGGAGGAAGCCGCGGCCAGTGTCACGCCCTTTCCGTCGTCAATCACCTGAGCGTAGATATGCTTGCCTGAACGGAAAACAGACAGGCGCGGATGCCCACCAGACGATTTGGCGATAGTGGTCCGGGCGCGTTTTTTACGGCGTTTGAAAAGTTCTTTCGACTTCACCATGGCGTTACCTATTTCTTCTTGCCTTCCTTACGCAGAATATATTCATCCACGTATTTGATGCCCTTGCCTTTGTAGGGTTCCGGCTTGCGGAAGGACCGGATGTTCGCCGCCACTTGGCCCACCTGTTGCTTGTTAGCCCCCAACACCGTGATCTCTGTGGGTTTGGCGCATTTGATAGTAACGCCCTCGGGAATAGGAAAATCCACGTTGTGGCTGTAGCCGAGCTGGAGGATGAGTTTCTTGCCTTCCACGGCGGCCCGGTAGCCCACGCCGTTGATCTCGAGATTTACCGAAAAGCCCTCGTCCACGCCCTTGACCAGATTAAAAATCCGGCTTCGGGTGGTGCCCCACATGTTAAGCACATGTTTTGCATCACTTTTCGGCATTACCGTGATGAGACCGTCTTTCATGGCCACGTCCACGTCTTCAACGAAACGGTAGGAAAGCTTGCCAAGCTTGCCATTGGCCGTGATCTCGCCGTCGGCGATAGTCACGCTCACCCCCTCGGGCACAGAAACCGGATTCATTCCCACTCGTGACATGGCCCTTCTCCTAAAATACCTGGCACAGGATTTCGCCACCCACATTGGCCTGGCGCGCCTGTGTATCCGACATCACGCCACGGGGCGTGGACAGAATCGCGATCCCTAGCCCGCCGTAATAGCGGGGCAGGTCCTTGATCTTGGAATAGACCCGGCGTCCCGGCCGTGAGACCCTGGAGATTTCATGAATCACGGGCTTTCCTTCGTGGTATTTGAGNTCGATCTTGAAGCTTTCCATCTCGGACTCGCCATCTTTCCTGATTTCATANGCACGGATATAGCCTTCGCTCTTGAGCACCTCGAGAACGTTGCCGCGCAGCTTCGACACCGGACTGAGAACNGATGACTTGTTCGCCCGCTGGCCGTTTCTGATACGTGTCAATAAATCCGCTACCGGATCCGACATTGTCATGCCGTTTTCTCCTTTACCAACTCGACTTGACCATGCCTGGAATCTGGCCGGTGGAGGCCAGTTCACGCAGGGAAATTCGTGACAGCTTGAACTTGCGGTAGACGCCCCGGGAACGCCCCGTCAATACACAACGGTTGCGCTGGCGCACCGGCGACGCGCCACGGGGAAGCTCCGCCAGCTTAAGCCGGGCGTTGAAGCGTTCCTCCGGNGTCAGNGAGTCGTCCTTGGCCATTTCCTTGAGACGCGCACGCCNGGCAGCGAATTTCTTCGCCAGACGTTGACGTTTTTTGTTTCGTTCGATAGCGCTTCGTTTCGCCATATGCCTACTCCTCGTCGGCTGTTTGAAACGGCATGTTGAACCCCTTCAGGAGAGCTTTNGCTTCTTTATTGGTCTTGGCGGTGGTCACTACCACCACGTCGAGACCCCTGATTTTGTCCACCTTGTCGTAATCAATTTCCGGAAACACGATCTGTTCCTTCAGACCTAGCGCGTAATTGCCGCGCTGGTCGAAGCTCTTGTCAGAAACGCCACGGAAATCCCGCACTCGCGGCAGGGCAATGGTGATAAGACGGTCGAGAAATTCATACATGCGGTCACGGCGCAGCGTCACCTTGCAGCCTATATCCACACCTTCGCGCAGCTTGAAGTTGGCCACCGACTGTTTGGCCTTGGTGACGACGGGTTTCTGTCCGGAGATTAGGGTCATGTCGGCGACGGCGGCCTCAATTTTCTTGGAATCGTCGGTGGCCTCACCCACGCCCATATTGATCACGATTTTGTCAAGGCGAGGCACTTCCAAGACATTTTTATAGCCAAACTCGGACATCAGCTCGCCCCTGAGTTCATTCTCGTAATGGTCCTGGAGACGGGTCATGTCATGCCTATCCATCGATAATCTCGCCCGAAGCCCGGGCAAAGCGCACGCGTGTGCCGTCTTTGATGGTCTTGACGCCGACGCGGCTTGGCTTTCCGGTCTTGGGGTCGGCCACGGCCACGTTGGAGACGTGGATTGGAGCTTCCTTGTCGACGATGCCGGCGGTGGAAGCCATTGAGGCGCGGGTATGGCGCTTGACCATATTCACGCCCTGTACGATAAGGCGTTTCTCGGCGGGCATGACGCGCAGCACGCTGCCTTTCTTGCCCTTGTCACGGCCGGCGATGACCATGACCTCGTCACCTTTTTTGATTCTCATTTTTCCCGCCCTGGACATCACAGCACCTCAGGCGCAAGGGAAATAATCTTCATGAAGCGCTTGGCGCGCAGTTCGCGGGTAACAGGGCCGAAAATACGCGTGCCCACGGGTTCCCCCTGAGGACTGATCAGCACCGCTGCGTTGCGGTCGAAACGGATCGCCGAACCGTCAGGACGTTTTACGTCCTTGGCGGTGCGCACGATCACAGCGCGGTGAATTTCGCCTTTCTTGACGCGGCCGCGCGGAATCGCCTCTTTCACCGTGACCACGATGACATCACCCACCGATGCGCTCTTGCGCTTGGACCCGCCCAGCACCTTGATGCACTGTACTTTACGGGCACCAGAATTGTCGGCAACTTCCAGATTTGTCTGCATCTGGATCATGGTCTATCCCTTTGCTCCCGTCGTTTCGACCGCGTCACCCAAAACTTCCCAGCATTTGCGTTTGGAGATGGGGCGGCATTCCCTGATACGCACCTTGTCACCGGTTTTACAGGCGTTGGCTTCGTCGTGGACCGCGTATTTCTTCGACTTGGTGATGTATTTCTTATAGAGGGGATGCATGAAGCGCCGCTCCACGCGCACCACAACGGTCTTGTCGCCACCGTCGCTAACCACGGTTCCATGCAGAACACGCCTTGACATTATTTCTTCTCCTGTGTGGCGGCACACCGCATTTCGCCCAGCACCGTCTTGATCCGTGCGATATCGCGCCGCACCACGTTAACCCGCGATGTGTTCTCAAGCTGGCCGCTGGCCGCCTGGAACCGCAGGTTGAATGATTCCTTTTTCAGTTCCACAAGCTTTGTCCCAAGCTCGTCAGCGCTCATGGCACGAAAATCGGCAACGGCGGACATGGGTTAGCCCTCCTCACCGAGGCGGGTGACAAACCGGGTGGTGATGGGCAGTTTGGCTGCACCCAAGGCAAAGGCTTCCTCGGCAAGATCGCGGGAGACGCCGTCTACCTCGAACAGGACGCGCCCCGGCGCCACACGGCAAGCCCAGTATTCGGGTGTGCCCTTGCCCTTACCCTGGCGCACCTCAGCCGGCTTCGTGGATACCGGAAGGTCCGGAAAAATGCGGATCCAGACGCGGCCAGTACGCTGCATATGGCGGGTTATGGCGCGGCGTGCGGCCTCGATCTGGCGCGCGGTAATACGCGCCGGCGCCGTGGCCTTGAGCCCGTATTTTCCAAAGTTGAGCCGGGTGCCGCCCTTAGCGGCGCCGTGGATGCGCCCCTTGTGGGCCTTGCGGAATTTTGTTCGTTTCGGACTTAGCATCTGTTGTCTTTCCCCTAGCGGCCGAGCTGTGTTTCAGCGGCCCGCTTGTCCTGAGCCATGGGGTCGTGTTCGAGAATCTCGCCCTTAAACACCCAGACCTTGATGCCGCAGGTGCCATAGGTGGTGAATGCGGTTGCGGTGCCGTAATCGATGTCCGCGCGCAGGGTATGCAACGGCACCCGGCCCTCGCGGTACCATTCCATGCGGGCTATTTCGGAGCCGCCGAGACGGCCGCCCACATTGATTCGAATACCCTCAGCGCCCAGGCGCATGGCCGATTGCACGGCGCGTTTCATGGCCCGGCGAAAGGCAATACGGCGCACCAGTTGCTGGGCAATATTGTCGGCGATCAGCTTGGCATCGATTTCCGGCTTGCGAATCTCGATGATGTTGAGGTGAACCTCGTCACCCACCATCTTGCCTATATCCTGGCGCAATTTTTCGATGTCAGCGCCTTTTTTGCCGATGACCACGCCGGGACGGGCGGTGTGGATGCTGATGCGGGGGCTCTTGGCGGGGCGTTCGATGACGATGCGTGAGACGCCAGCCTGGGCCAGGCGTTTTTCCAGATAGTCGCGCAGCTTCAGATCCCCCTGCAAGAGGTCGCTGTACTGATCCTCCGCGTACCAGCGGGAATCCCAAGTGCGGTTGATCCCTAGCCGGAAGCCGATGGGATTGACCTTTTGACCCATTAGACGCTCTCCTCTTTCTCGCGGACCACGATGGTCAGCCGGCTGAAGGGTTTCCTGATGCGGGCCGTCCGGCCACGGGCGCGGGCGCGCCAACGGCGCATGACGAAACTGCGGCCCACCGTGGCCTCGCTCACATAGAGTCGGTCCACGTCGAGCTGGTGGTTGTTCTCAGCGTTAGCGATGGCGGATTCCAGGACCTTACGCACTTCCCCGGCGATGCGGCGGCGGCAGAAGCCGAGCCGCGCCATGGCGGAACCCACGTCGCGGCCACGAATCAGCCCCGCCACCAGATTGAGCTTCTGAGGACTGGTGCGCAGGGCCTTGGCCATGGCCATGGCCTCGTTATCCGCGAAACGGCGCCGGGTTGCCTGTTTGCCCATGGTTTATTCCCTCGTCGCCTTCTTGTCGGCCTGGTGGCCGTAATAGGTGCGGGTGGGTGAAAATTCCCCGAACTTGTGGCCCACCATGTTTTCCGACACTAGGACCGGAATGAATTTGCGACCGTTATAGACGCCAAAGGTCAGCCCCACGAATTGCGGCAGGATGGTGGAGCGCCGTGACCAGATCTTGATGACCTCCTTGCGGCCCGAGCCATGGGTGGCCTC
>NZAO01000046.1 GCA_002686135.1 Rhodospirillaceae bacterium | reverse complement strand
GGAATGGAAGAGGCAATCGCCAGTTACTAGTTCAAGCTCCCCCGATTCGTGACTTTGGGACTCCCCCGGGGCCGCGACGGGCATATCGCCGAAAGCCGGGCCTCCATTGCCAGCGGGGACCACGGACGGCACAGACGGCACGGTAAACGCGCCCTCGGCGGAACCGATTGCATCCCTACCGAGCCCACTGTAGGACGGCACCAGACGTGTGATTTCGGAAAAGACATCTGGCGCAGCAGTGGAACCCAGGTCATGGCCCAGGGCCGAGGCCAGCAAGGCGAAAATCTCCATATTGCTTCTGGCCTCGAAGGCGGGGCGGCGTACGGGCCGCAGCTTCTGCACCCGGCCTTCGTTGCTGGTGAAGGTTCCTGCCTCCTCGGCGAAGGCAGCGGCAGGAAGAACCACGTCGGCAAGGTGGGCGGTTGCGGAGAGAAAGGCGTCCTGGACAATCAGTAGACCACATTTCGAGAGGGCGCTCTCCGCCAGTTTTCCATCGGGATAAGACAAAAGAGGGTCGCTGCCCACAACGTAGAGCATTTCCATTTCTCCCGCCTCGCACCGGGTCAGCATTTGGTGGACATCCGCGCCTGGCTGTGGCGGCAAAGACATTCCCCATGCATCTTCGAAAAGCGCGCGGGCGGACACGTCGTCCACAGGCCGCCAGCCTGGAAGCACAGTGGGGAGCGCGCCCAATTCCCAAGCTCCCATCTGGTTGGGACGGTCGAACAGGAACTGCACCCCGACCCGTTTCCCAGAAGCCTCGAGGGTCCGCCCCAAATTGCCCAGCATGCGCAGGACCAGTGCTGCTCGTGGCGAGCGGAGCACATCGACGCCCACCATAATGGTGACCTCCGACGCGGCTGTAAGGGCGGGAACCACGCACTCCAGAAACTCCCGGCATGACGCCGGGGCATCCTCGCCATTCCCATCGTTCCCGGCTAGCGCGTTCAGCATGGTGGAAAGCAGAGTGGCCTCGCCGCCGGGGGCAAGACGCAGGGAAGAGGCCGCCTCGGAGTCGAGCCTGGAGGGCCGCGAGGAAACCACGAACAGCTGTTTCCCCCCGTTGCGTACGGCGTCCCGCATCAGATATTCACTCACCGGGTTACTCTCGGTGACGTTGGAGCCAATCACGAGGATACAATCGGCCTTAAGGGCCTGGTGCAAAGAGTGTCTGGCGTAAAGTCCGCCGAACAGTCCTTCCAGGGCCTGGTACGGCCCCGGTGCATCCAACATAGGTACATCCGACCCAGACGCAGCCGGGTCGGAAGCACTCCAGCGGGTCGAGGAATCGATACTGTTACTGTGGAATGCCGTCCGTATCAGCTTCTGGAACAGGTAAAGAGCCTCGTTGGCGAGGCGGGGCGATACGAGGCCGCCAACCGCCCCCTTTTCAGCGGCGGCCCCGGCGCGCTCAACCATATGGTTGAGCGCCTCCTCCCAGGACACGGCGGCCAGCGCCCCATCTTTCCGCACCATGGGCCTTCTGAGCTTGTCTTCCCCGTCGATAAAATCGAGACCAAACCGTCCTTTCACGCACAGAGTTTCGCCGTTAACGCCGGTCTCGTATTTAGAACGCACCCGGGCCAGGCGGCCATCCCGCAGGCCCACGGTAAGATGACAGCCGGTGCCGCAATAGGGGCAAACGGTATCCACCTCGGTCAGGTCCCAGGGCCGCGCCTTATAGCGGTAAGGGCTGCTCATCAGCGCNCCCACCGGACAGACCTCGATACAGTTTCCGCAATGATCGCAGTCGGTGAGGCTGTCACCGAAGCCAGTTATCTCGGCATCCATGCCCCTCTCGGCTGTCCCCAGGGCCACCGCCCCCACCACTTCCTCGCACATGCGGACACAGCGCTGGCACTGGATGCAACGCTGAGCATTAAAGACAATAACCGGATTGAGGTGGATATCCTCGGAGCGAAAAACCCGCTTGTTGTCGGTAAAGCGGCTCTCCCCCGCGCCGTAGGCGAAAACCGTGTCCTGGAGTTCGCATTCCCCCGCCTTGTCGCAGACCGGGCAATCCAGGGGATGATTGGCAAGCAGGATTTCAAGCATGGACTGCCGCGTCTGTGCGATCAGAGGCGTGTCCGTCTTCACCACCATGCCGTCGGTTATGCGTGTGGCGCAGGCGGGCTGCAGCCTCTTCTCGAGGGAGAAATGTCCCTCGATCTCCACCAGGCACATGCGGCAGGATGCCAGGGTGGTCAGCCTCTTCTGGTAGCAGAAGGTGGGAATGTGGATGCCCTGGCTGTGCGCCAGATCGAGGATTAAGGTGCCGTCGGCGACTTCGAGCGTTTCCCCGTCGATGGTGACTGTGACTGTAGCCATGGCGATCCCGTCTCTCCGCTTTACGGCCCATCCTTAGTGGAACGGGCACTCCTTTTTTTCAATATGACGGACGAATTCGTCACGGAAATGTTGCAGTGCCCTACGCAGCCCCCAAGCCGCGCCATCGCCCAGGGCGCAGAAAGTATTGCCGAAAATTCCCTCGCACAGGAAATCGAGCTGTTCCAGGTCTCCTTCTTTCCCTTCGCCGTTCTCCAGGCGGCGTAGAATCTTGACAGCCCAAATCAACCCTTCGCGGCACGGGCTGCATTTACCGCAAGATTCGTGGGCGAAGAATTCGATGATCCGCGTGATCACACGCACGATGCAGTCGTTATCGTCGATGACGATGACGCCGGCCGAGCCGAGCATGGTGTCGGTGGCGGCCAGCGATTCAAAGTCCATGCGCACGTCGAGGCCGGATTCAGGAATCATCGGTGCCGAAACACCACCGGGGATGACCGCCTTGATCTTGCGGCCTGGCCTTGCCCCGCCCGCGTGTTCATCCACCAGTTCCCGCAACGGTATGCCCATGGGAAGTTCGTACAGTCCGGGCTTGCGGACATGGCCGGANAGACAGTANAGCTTGGGTCCGGGGCTGGATTCAGAACCGATGCCGNGGAACCATTCGGCGCCGCGGGTGACGATATGGGGCACACAGGCCAGAGTCTCCACGTTGTTGACGACGGTGGGGCTGGCGTAGAGNCCTTCAATGGCAGGGAACGGCGGCTTGAGCCTGGGCTGTCCACGCCGCCCTTCAAGGGATTCGATCAGCGCCGTCTCCTCCCCGCAGATATAGGCGCCGGCGCCGCGGTGCACNTAAATATCGAGGGAAACATCCGAACTGAGAATCCGCTGCCCCAGATACCCCTTGTCATAGGCCTCCTTCAGGGCGGCCTCGAGTCTCTTGGTGCTTAGGGTGTATTCCCCCCTGATATAGATATAGGCGGCCTCGGCGCCGATGGCATAGGCGCAGAGGATCATGCCTTCGATCATCTGATGGGGGTCTTTCTCCATGATTGCCCGGTCTTTGAAGGTTCCCGGCTCTCCTTCGTCGGCGTTACAGCAGAGATATTTTTTCAGAGCTGGATTCTTTGGTACGAAGCTCCATTTGACGCCCGTCGCAAAACCGGCGCCACCACGCCCCTTGAGGCCGGAATCCTTGACCAGTTCGATCAACTCGTCGGGTTGATAGTCACGCAAAACCGTGGCCAACGCCTGGTACCCGCCCGACGCCTCATAGGCGCCGATGCCGTGGGANTCCGGGGTNTNGGCGTTCTTCANGAGGACTTTCTCCGTCATGCCNGCGCCCCTTCCTGGCCGCCATCCCCAGGNTCGACGGTGCNGGCGTCGTCATCGGCCTGCGNCTTTAACCCCTCAAGAATTTGGTCAATTTCCTCTGCGCTCAGATTCTCGTANTAGGTTTCATTAATCTGCATCATTGGAGCCGTGTCGCAGGAGCCGAGGCATTCCACAACGGACAGGGTGAAAAACCCGTCTTCGGTGGTCTCGCCGCACATCACCCCCAACTGTCTCTCCAAATGAGAAAGCAGNCTTCCGGCCTCCAGAAGAAGGCAGGAAACATTGGTGCAGAGCTTGATGTGGAACCTGCCCACGGGCTCGGTGTTGAACATGGTGTAGAAGGTGGCGACCTCGTAGACCCATATTTCTGGCACGTCGAGCACACCCGCCACCTCCAGCAGCACCTCGTCGGAAAGGTAGCCGTATTTTTCCTGGGCCAGGAAAAGAGACGGCATGATCGCCGAACGGCGAGTGGGATAGCGCNCGGTGATCTCTTCGATCTGTTTCCTCATCTCCTTCGTCAGGAANCCCGCCGCCGATACCGCTGATGCCGCCGTCATTTNTCCACCTCCGCAAGCACCGGATCGAGGCTTCCNAGCATCGCCACCACATCGGCGAGATAGTCCATATTGCTCGCCCCCTGCAGGGCCTGGAGATTAACGAACGAAGGGGCCCTTACCTTCATGCGAAAAGGTTTTTCGCTGCCGTCACTGATGATGTAGAAGCCGAGCTCTCCCTTGGGGGCCTCGACGCAGGTATAGATCTCGCCCGCGGGCACCTTGAAGCCGTAGGCGGACAGTTCGAAGTGGTGAATCTGGGTCTCCATGGAACACTTGAGCAACTCCTTGTCTACCGGGAAGGCCACCCTGGGCTCATCGGCCAGGAAAGGCCCTTCCGGCATGTCCCTCATGCATTGTTTGATGATGCGGGTGCTTTCCCTCATCTCGTCGATACGGCACTGCCAGCGGTCGTAACAGTCGCCGCCCTCCCTGACGATGACATTGAAATCCAGCCGGTCATAGATTTCATAGGGACAGTCCCGCCGGATGTCCCAATCCACCCCCGAAGCCCGCAAATTGGGACCACTCAGGCCGAGGTCAATGGCGTCCTCCGGAGTGATCACGGCAATCCCCCTGGTGCGTTGCAGAAACACCCTGTTGCGCGCAACCAGCCGTTCGTAGTCGCGGATGCGCTGGGGGAAAATCTCACAGAATTCCCGGACCCGTTCGGTAAACCCCCTAGGCAGGTCCTCACGCACACCGCCGACCCGGCAAAATGAGGTGTGCAGACGGGCACCGCAGATCATTTCCAGAAGATCCATGACCATTTCGCGCTCACGCATGGTGTAAAGCAGCGTGGTCATGGCTCCCACATCCATGGGCAAAGCGCCGACGATAAGCAGGTGCCCGGAGATGCGTGACAGTTCCGTCATCATGACGCGAATATACTGGGCGCGTTGCGGCGCCTCGATACCGAGAAGTCTTTCNACCGCAAGAACGAAGGCCTGATTGGTGGATGGNGGACAGAGATAATCCAGGCGNTCGGTAAGGGGGATGATCTGGGTATAGGTGAAATCCTCAGCCAGCTTCTCGGTGCCGCGATGGAGATAGCCGATATGGGGATCGACGCGGGCGACGTATTCGCCTTCCAGTTCGAGGACCAGCCTCAGCACTCCGTGAGTGCTGGGATGCTGGGGCCCCAGGTTGAGAAGAATTTCCTGGGTGCTTCTGCCGTCCTGCTCTATCTCGTCCATTACCGTTACGTCCGTCATCTCTTCGCACCCGATTGCGGAGAGCCCCCGTCCTGACTGTTCTGGCCGTCGCCGGGGCCATCTCCGGAAGGTGGGATTTCGGCTTTTTCTTCCCCGAAGGGGTTGTAGGCGTCCTTGTAGCCGCGCAGGGGAAAGTCCTTGCGCATGGGATATCCCTCGAACTCCTCCCACATGTAGATTCTGCGGAGATCGGGGTGACCGTCGAAGACGATCCCGTACATGTCATAGGCTTCGCGTTCGTGCCAGTTGGCGGTCTTCCACACCCCCACTATGGAGGGAACCCGCGGCGGATCGTCGACCCGGCACTTGATCCGCAGCCGCCATTTCAAGGGGATAGAGTAAAGGTGATAGACAATCTCGAAGCGGGGCTTTTGCGGATAGCGGTCAACCCCGCAGATATCCGAAAGGAAATTGAAGCGGAGTTCAGGATCCTCTTTAAGAAACCAGCACAGCTCTACCACGACGCTGGGTGCCGCAGAGAAGGTATGCATGCCGTGGGAATGGCCCTCATGCACCACCTCCCGCCCGAAGCGTTCGGCGATCTTAGTGCAGTAGAGGGGGGCACCCACGGCTATCTCGCCACGGCAGATTCCGAACCGCCCCTTCTTAATACATGGGATTTATGGATTTTTTCCTGAAGCAGCAGGAACCCGTACATGAGGGCCTCGGGCCGGGGCGGACAACCGGGGACATGCACGTCCACGGGAACCACCAGCTCGGAGCCCTGCACTACGGCGTAGGTGTTGTACACACCCCCGGAAATAGCACAGGTGCCCATAGCAATAACCCAGCGTGGTTCCGGCATCTGGTCATAGAGGCGACGCACCACGGGAGCGAACTTCTTGGTTACGGTGCCGGCGATAATCATCACGTCCGACTGTCTGGGCGAGGACCTGAAGACGACTCCGAAGCGGTCCAGGTCGTAGCGGGAACAGCCGGTGGCGATCATCTCGATAGCACAGCAGGCGATGCCGAAGGTCTCCGGCCACAGGGCGGATTTCCTCGACCAGTTGATGATGCTGTCGGCGGTGCTGAAAAAGACATTGTCAGGGAAACGGTTTTCTAGGATTCCCATTCCAGCGCTCCCCTTGCCCAGGCATAGGCGAAGCCCACCAGCAGAAGAAAGATGAAGACGAACATTTCGATATAGCCAAAGAGCCCGATCTCATCGAGCACCACGGCCCAGGGAAACAGGAACATGGTTTCCACATCGAAGATCACGAACAAAATGGCAATCAGAAAATACTGCACCTTGAACAGCCCCACCGCCGCCTCTCCCCAGGGGTCGACGCCGCATTCATAGGGACGGTTCTTTTCGAAATAGGGATTAGACGGACGCAGCAGCCTCGACACGAAGAGTACCACCAAGGCAAGGGCAGAGACGGCACCGACCATCAGAAAAACCGGAAGGTAATCAATGGGCATCTTCACGTGTCCCTATATTATCGGTCCCGAAGCATCCTGACGGGGCCGGAAGGAGGCATCGCGGCAGATCACACGGGCTCATATTCTCTCTCTTCCTTGGCACATGGGAAAATCCCCTTGGCTTTTCAAGCTAAGCGAAATCCCCCTTGTTTTTCAACCTATCCCGGGGAAAACGGCCCCCCGGGCCATATCAAGAAACCACGCCGGAAGCAGGCCGATACCCACCGTCCCCAGCCCCGTAACGGCGAGGGCAAGGCGCAGGGACGGCGTCAGCGCGAGATCGAAACTCCGGGCCGGTTCCTTCATGTACATCAGCATGACGATGCGGAGATAGAAATAGGCGGCCACCGTGCTCAGCAGCACGGCGATCACCGCAAGCACAACAAACCCCTGCGCCACTAAGGCGGCGAGGATATAGAACTTGGCGAAGAAACCGGCCGTGGGAGGAATGCCGGCAAGGGAAAACAGGAAAATCAGCATCAGCAGGGCCAGGCCCGGGTGCGACTTGGCGAGACCGGCGTAGTCCTCGAT
>NZAO01000045.1 GCA_002686135.1 Rhodospirillaceae bacterium | reverse complement strand
TTTGGCCCAAGGTAGTACCACCAGTTCGTTACCAGGCAGATTAAGTAGAAAGCGGCGAACCCATAAATGGCGAACTCCGGTGTCGCTGCTTTGATCTGCTCGCCAAAGACCTGAGGTATGATAAAGGCGCCGTAGGCAGCCACCGCAGAGGTCCAGCCAAGGGCGGGTCCCGCCTGCTCTTTGGGAAAGATCATGGCAATGGTGCGGAAGGTAGAGCCATTGCCGATGCCGGTGCCGGCGAACAGCACCAGGAAGAGCAGGAAGAACGGAATGAAAAACTCCTCCGGTGTCGCCGATTGATAGGCGGCCTTCATGAAGTAGGCAACGCCAAGCGCACTCAGGATCATTATGATGGTAATGATCTGAGTGACCTTCGCCCCGCCAACCCTGTCCGAGATCCAGCCGCCGACAGGGCGGATCAAGGCGCCGATGAAAGGCCCCATCCACGCGTACATCAAAGCGCTCGGACCGTTCGGGTTAAGGGTGTCATGGGTGATGATGCCGTCCACCTCGATATGCTGGAAGCCGAAAATAACCTTAATGGCCAATGGAAACGCCGCCGAGTAGCCGATGAAGGAACCGAAGGTCATGGTATAGATGACGGACATGACCCAGGTGTGTTTATTGCGAAAGATTCCATACTGGTGTCGAAGGTTATCCCTGACGAAAAAACATACGTAGTAAAGCGCCGCAACGGTTGTGGCGATGGTGCCGATCAGCACAAACCATTTGGACCAAGTCGGCAAACCCAGTCCGATCGGCGCGGGAAGAATGAAATAGAGGGCGACGGCAGCAATAACCAACCCCACCAGTAGCATCGCCGAGATACGGGAAAAGGCGCCGATCGTACCGCCGGTGATCTGGGGGGTCACTTCGTCGGTCCGGATGTTGTTCATGCCGAACCAGCCGGCGAAGGCCAGGGGAATCAGAATTAGCAACCATATAAACCCGGCGTTCGGAATCCAGGTTTCCGAGCCCTCCGGAATCTTGCCGACCAGGGTGCCCGACGTGCTTTCAAGGATCATGGGGTCGCCACTCAATGTGCCAAACATAGCGAAGGTCATCACCAGCGGTATCAAAATCTGCATGGTTGTCACGCCGGCGTTGCCCAGCCCTGCGTTCAAGCCCAGTGCCAGACCTTGAACGCGTTTGGGGAAGAAGAAACTGATGTTGGACATCGAAGAGGCAAAATTTCCGCCGCCGAACCCGGAAAGCAGCGCCAGCACCTGGAACACCCAAAGGGGCGTATTCTTGTCCTGCAGGGCGAAGCCCGTGCCGATCGCCGGAATCATCAGAAGCGCGGTAGTGAAAAAGATCGTGTTTCGCCCGCCGGCGATGCGGATGAAAAAGGTGCTGGGAATGCGCAATGTGGCCCCGCAGAAACCGGCGATGGCGGAGAGCGTGAACAANTCNGNCTTGGANAAGGGGAAGCCNAGATTGAGCATTTGCACCGTGATNATGCCCCAGTACANCCANACNGCNAATCCGCACAGNAGGCTNGGNANCGANATCCAGAGATTCCGGTTGGCAATGCGTTTTCCGGTGGAATCCCAGAACGCCTCGTCTTCCACATTCCATTTTATTAAATCGGTCATTTCGTTCCCTCCTAGGTTTCGTTCGTTCCCACCCGTTGTCCGCAAATTCGGTGCCGGGCTAGTCGCACCTGACCTCCGCTCCATCACGCCGGTACCACCACCAGGTTACGAACATGCACATCACGTAAAATGCGATGAAAAGGATCATGGCGACCCGAGGCGTGCCCGTCGACTCCATGGAAAGGGCGACCATCGCCGGGATGAAGAACAACCCCAGCGCGGCGATGGCGGCGGTGAAACCCAACGCGACGGATGCTTCGATTCTGCCTGCACAGATCTCCGCGTCTCGTACGGTCCGACTTTTCCCCTCGGCCCGGCGCTGGTGGAGCGTCAGGAAAACAGTCGGCACCACATGAAACAACGATCCGTTGCCAANACCCGTGNTGANAAAAATCAGTATGAAGGCGGCGAAGAACCAAGCAATCTCGTTACCGCCGGACCCTGAAGGCAGGAACATCAATGCTCCCATTGTTGCCCCCACCATGACGGCGAAGTTCCATAACGTAACCCTGGCCCCGCCAAGGCGATCGGACAGCCACCCCCCGAACGGGTGGGCCAAAGCGCCCAGCAATGGCCCAATAAATGCCCACCGCGCGATCCCCGCTTCTGGAAACAGAGCCGACAGAAGGATCGGGAACACGGCCGCAAACCCGATGAAAGAGCCAAAGGTACCAGTGCAGAGCAATGCCAGCAGCCAGGCATGCTTGCGTCGGAAGATCACGGCCTGCTCGCTAATGGTCGCGTGGACGCCCCGAATGTTATTCATGCTCAATGCGGCGGCGATGGTCGCGAAGAGGATCAACGGAATCCAGATGTAACCGGCGTTCTGTAACCAGACTTCGCTCGCTACTCCATGATCCATATAGGTCTGGGCTTCACCACCCTTGAAGGCAAGGGCCCCGCCGAAGATCGCCAAGGGCACTACAGCCTGCACGAGCGCAACCCCGAGCTTGCCGACCCCGGCGTTCCACCCCAGAGCGGTGCCCTGCATCCGCTTGGGGAAGAAGAAACTGATATTGGCCATGCTAGAGGAGAAATTGCCGCCGCCAAGCCCGCACAGGAGCGCGATGACAACGAACACGGCGTAGTCGGTACTGGGGTCCTGCACGGCTAATGCCATCCACAGAGTGGGAATCACCAGGGACACGGTACTAAAGACCGTCCAGTTCCTTCCCCCAAATACCGGCACCACGAAGGCGTAGGCAAGCCGCAACGCCGCGCCCGAAATGCCCGGGGCGCCGGCCAGCCAAAACAGCTCGCTGGTGGTGAATTGGAAGCCGATCCGGGGAAGTTCGACAACCACCACGCTCCACGCCATCCACACGGTGAAGGACAACAGCAACGGCGGCATGGAAAGGATCAGATTGCGCATAGCGATCGCACGACCGGTCGAACGCCAGAAGGCATCGTCATCTGGACGCCAGCCCCGCAACCAGCGGCGGCCGACCGACACTACCTCCAGGAACTTGCCCTTGATCATCTGATCGCGAAGGACCGGATCCTGTTCGAGGATGGCCTCGCGCTCGCCCCTGGCAGCCGTCCAGGTCCAGATCATCACGCCGGTGAGCACAGCATACATCACCATGAATGTGCTGCTGTGTATGTTGGTTGCATCGGCGGCGACACCGAACATGATGGGAAGAGTGAAACCGCCGAGCCCGCCGATGACCCCGACCAGGCCGCCGACACTGCCCATATTGTCCGGATAGTGGTCGGCCAAACTCCGGTAGACACTGGCCTTGCCGATCCCTTGGGCAATGCCGACGACGAAGACCAGAAACGTGAACAGCACCACACCGATGCGAACATCGAAGGAGACATCCCCCCTGATTCCGTGCACGGTAAATGTCGTCGGTGGGTAAGACAGGAAGAACAGGCAAATGATCGAAGCCCAAAACACCCACCAGGTCACCGTGTCGCCACCCCATTTATCGGAGAACCAGCCGCCCAGGGCGCGGATGACGCCGGAAGGGATGACAAAGAACAGAGAGATGAACGCCGCCATCGTTAGCTCGAGGCCGTATGCCATCATGTAGTATTTGGGCAGCCACAGGGNCAGTGCCACGAACCCGCCGAAAACAAAGTAATAGGCGAGACCGTACCGCCACACCCGGGGCTCCAGGAGCGGCAGGAGCATGTCGCCAAGTGACGGAAAGTTCCCCTTCTTCCTGCGCTCCTCGAGTCGGGGATCGGGATAGGTACAAAACCAAAAGATGACGGCCATCACCAGCATGGCTACGGAGTAGATTTCTGGTACCGCGCGCCAGCCCATGGCCACGATGATCAGCGGCGCAGCAAAGATGTTCAATGCCGCGCCGGTGTTGCCGGCNCCGAAAATACCCAACACCGTGCCTTGCCTTTCTTTCTGGAACCAGGCCGAGGTGTAGGCGATGCCGATGGCAAACGAGCCCCCGGCCAGGCCTATGCAGAGGCCAATGGCGAGGTACTGCCAATATTGATAGGCAAAGGCCATCCCATAGGTGGCGATGGCGACTAAAATCATCTGAATGAAATAAACGACACGCCCGCCAAACCGGTCGGTAAGCAGGCCAAGGGGCAACCGCACCAAGGAACCGGTGAGGATCGGTGTAGCCACCAGCAGGCCAAATTCGGTTTCGTTAAGACCGAGCTCGGCCTTGATCTTGATCCCGATGACGGAAAACATGGTCCACACCGCGAAGTTGACGGTGAAGGCCAAGGTGTTCATGGCAAGGACGGTATATTGTTTCCTTGGTTCGAATTCGGTAACCGCGCCCATTTTTTTCCTCTAGTCCCTGAACGGCTGTCGCTTGCGGTGCAGTCCTGGAATGGTCGAACTCCAGGCGAAGAATGGAGCGGTGGCGTTCGGTGCCATCGATCGAAACTTTGGCGGTTTCGACAAAGCGTAAAAATGACCTATTCGGTCGTGTTCGGTGGGGAAGATGGTGTACCCGACTTGCATCTCTCTCATGCGTCCACCACCTTGATCGGCACGCTGGCGACCCTCCGGGTGACTGCTTCCCGGAACCCGAGAGCGATCTAATTCTGTCCAAACACCGCGGAGTCGAGAAAATGTCTCAAGGTTTTCTCGAAACTCCTTATTTTTTCAATGCCACGTACCTTCTCATGGAAATAAAAGGCCTGGTAATGTATTTGAAGGGATAGCTAAAAACATGCACCAGTTTGGTAAAGGGCAAGTAAGCAAAGAAGAGAAGTGCNAAGATGATGTGCAGTTTATTGACAAACGGAGCACCTGCAATCATCGAAGCATCCGGCTGTAATTTGAAAATGCCGGCAATCCAAGGTCCGGCCGAATAAGATATTCCAAAGACCTGTTCTACGGCGGATTGATAAAGCCCGAGACCACCGATAATAATCAGGAGCAGAAGGACGATATAATCATCCGGCGTACTCATTGCCTTGACTTGCGGGATGGTGATCCTCCGCACAAAGGCCCATGCCAACCCATACAAAAGAAGAATTCCGCCGCCGAGCCCCGCCCATCTGAAAAAATCAACCCAGGAGGCGAGGTTGTATGCGCCTCCTATAAGTCCTGTAAGGTGTGCTAAAAACAGGATGAGGATGCCCCAGTGCAGGCACAGGGACGCAGGGCCCATGGAGGCGCGGCCAAAGAATCCGGTGGAGCGGGTTGTCCACAGATAATCCCCACGGGCGCTCCAGTCCCACTTGCCTCTGTAACTACTCACAATTCCGCTAAAGCTACGGTATGTTATGCCACCGAAAAGCAGCATGATGGTGATGTAAGGCAATCCGATAAAAAAGAAGTTATCCCACATGGCTCTGCACCATTTGTTCTCGTTGTTTTGACAAAGGCTGTGTTTTTAGTTCGATGTTTATGACTTTCTCCAATGCCTCAAGAAGGTAGAGATATGGTGTTTTTAACTCTTCCAACTTGGACCGCATCGGAGTCAGGAACGGCAAAAAATATTCCTTAATGAGTTTATCTCTTATGGGGTCGTCTCTTGATTCAGTCGTCATTGAAAGAAAATCCACCATTAACGGCAGGTAATCCGGCAGCTCTTTTTCACTCGGCTTCTGCCCGAAATGGTTGTAAATGCCAACCAGCTCTATCATGTATCCATTTCTGTCGGAAACGGCTGCATTGGCGCACGTTTTGGGTTCGTCATAGGTATGACTGCCAAGATACAGGGGACATTTAGGATCCAATTCAAACAGATCAATATAATCTTCTTCGGAAATAGCGTTTTCCCCGAGGAACCGGGAAAGCAACATCGCGCTCTCTTTATCAATGCTTTCCAGCCTTTTAACTATTTCTCCGGCATCTTTCTTAAGATCCTCCTTATCCACGTCTTCCTCGGGCGGGCTGCACCACAATTCTGCGATGAGCCCATAAACGTCTTTCAATATTTGCTTTCCGTCCATGCTACTCATGAGTTTTCGAACCTGTGTGATATGACTTGAAATAACTCTTTCTTCTCTTCATGGGCGACCATGGATTCATCTGGTCAAAACCAGCGAGGCCACGCTCGGTATACGGGCTGATGTCTGTGTCTTCGCGTTTTGTCGTGGGAACCACAAAGCGTTCGTTGTAAAAAGCAAGGGACATTGCCCGTACCATTTCTTCTGCGTCTTCTTCGCTCAATCCCACTCTGTCGAGCACTTCCACATTGGGTTTGTTATCCACCCTTATGCTTCTTTGGTAGTGCCTCACCGCAAGTTGACGCAAAAGCGCCTTCTTCACGACCTCTTCATTCCCAGCTCCAAACATGCCGGCAAGATATTTGAGGGGCACACGGAACTTGTCCAATTCGTCAAGGCTGAGAAGCGGGCCTTCTGACGGTTTTTCCATATCAAAGACATCCGTGCCCGAAGGAGAATTCTTTCCCGCACTGGTCACGATGGGAGCTAAAGGCGGAATATAAAACAAGCTCGGCAACGTTCTGAATTCGGGATGAAGCGGAAGCGCCAGCTCCCATTTCTTAACTATTTTGTAAATAGGAGAGCGTTGTGCCGCGTCAATCCAATCGTCATTGATGCCGTTTTTCTTAGCCGCTTCTATTACTTCCGGATCAAAGGGGTCCAGAATGATGTCTCTTTGCGCCTCGACTAAGTCTTTATCTTCCGCCAGGGCGGCTTCCTCTACCCGATCCATGTCATAGAAAACAACTCCAAAGGAGCGGATTTTTCCTACGCAGGAATGGAAACAAACAGGAGGCAAGCCCGATTCAATTCTCGGATAACAGAGAATACATTTCTCCATCTTTCCGCTGGCCCAGTTGTAATAGGGCTTTTTATACGGGCAGGAAGAGATGCAATAGCGCCAGTTGCGGCATCTGTTTTGATCGATGAGAACAACACCGTCCTCCTCCCTTTTATAGGCGGCTCCGGAAGGGCAAGCACCTACGCAACCGGGGTTGATGCAGTGATTACATATGCGGGGGAGATAGAAGTAGAAGCAGTCTTTGAACTTGAGCGTCGCTTCTCTTTCCTCGTCGCTCATTTCCTGAAAATTTATATCGTAATTCCCGGTAATGTGGGCACCACCGGCGTTATCTTCCCAGTTCACACCCCAGTTGATGGGAACGTCTTCATTTTCCGTGACCATGGATTTGGGTCTTCCGACCGGTTGCTGTTTATATTGCTCGGAAGAATGCAGGTCATCGTAGGTGAAGGTATATACATCACCATCTCCGTAGTAATCCGCCATTTCAGGCACGTGGGGATTGAAAAAGAGATTGGAGAGCATGTAGGCCTTGCTGCCGTAGCGAAGTTTCAGCTTATCGCCATTCTTCACCCATCCTCCTTTCCACAAATCCTGGTTTTCCCATTGCTTCGGATAGCCGATGCCTGGCTTGGTTTCCACATTGTTCCACCACATGTATTCGGCGCCTTCCCGGTTCGTCCATACATTCTTGCAGGCAACCGTACAGGTATTGCAGCCAATACACTTCTCCAGGTTAAAGGACATGCTTACTTGAGCTTTTACTTCCATGGTTTTTTACTCTATTCGGTTGGTACTTTATCGAGTTCGCTTTCCTGATAAATCGGCCTATTCTCACTGCCCAAAGGCATCTTACGGATGATGACCCCGTGGTCGCGCTCAGACGGACTCGTTCCCCAATAGTTGACGTAATATGAAAATTGGGCGTAGCCACCAATCATCGTGTGTGGATTCATCAGGATTCTCGTGGTGGCGTTGTTGTTCCCGCCCCGCAGGTCAGAGCAATCGTTTCTCTTGGCGAGAGGCGAAAAGGGAACGTTTATATTCCGTTCCACCTGATGGTAGGTAATTGCCATGTTACGCGGCACCTGATGGCTTACCACCGCTCTGACAACTTCAATCCCGTTTTCGCAATACATTTCCACCCAGTCGTTGTCTATCACCTCGATCTCCGTCGCATCATCGGGATTGAGCCATACCGTGGGGCCTCCACGCGACATGTGCATCATCGGCCAATGATCTCTGAAAGAGCTGTGTATCTGCCATTTTCCATGAGGCGTGATGAAACGGAACACCTTTGACTTGGGACCGTCTTTATCCGGTTTGATGTCGCCAATTGCCACCATATCCAACGGCGGTTTGTTGGTTGGAAGTCCCTCTCCCAGTTCCCTGATGCCCTGGTGGTCGTAATAAACTTCCTGCCTTCCCGAAAGAGTGTGCCAGGGCTTCAGCCGCTCCACATTCATTGTCCACGGGGCGAAGGTTCTTTGTTTTCCGTCTTTATCGTGCAACACAGAACTCCACTGTGGCGTGGTATGAATTCTTCTCGGCTGTGAAATGATATCCTTGTAATGAACCTTCCTGTTTTTGACTGCGTCAACCATGTCGGTGAGAGGTAGCCCCACCTTCTTTTCCATTTCCTCGAAAAAGAGCCACGACAGCCGCCCATTGAGTTCGGGAGAAATCTGGAGAATGAGCTCACAGGCTTGCTCCGGTTTTTCGAAATACACGCGGTCGTTTTTTACATCTAAAGCTTCGTTGTGTTTGAGATCGTCCTCGACGATCGGCGTCAGGTCCGTGTACTGACCTTTGGAGCCATAGCCCTTGGGCTTGCTGACGAGCGGACCCAGGGAAACCAGTTTGTCGTAAACCTGGGTGTAATCCCTTTCAACAATGGCGATATTGGGAAATGTTTTGCCCGGAACGAGTTCCGTATCTCCATTTCGCCAGTCCTTAATCTCTCCCATGGACTGGGCGAGTTGGTCGGGGCTATCCATCCACAAGGCGTTGAACACAACGTCTTTTACGGGTTCAGGGAAATGTTTCTCCGCCATTTCCGAAAACTTCTTGGCGATGAGCTTAAATGCCTCCCAGTCGTGCTTGGCTTCCCATGGGGGCTGCGTTGCAGGCGTCAAGGGATGAACAAATGTGTGCATATCGCCAAAGGTGACGTCGTATTTTTCGTACCAAAAGGCGGCCGGCAGAACCACATCGGAATAATTGGCGGTAGAATCCATTCGTATGTTGAG
>NZAO01000044.1 GCA_002686135.1 Rhodospirillaceae bacterium | reverse complement strand
TGATGGAGTTGCCGCCGCCTCAAGGCCGCGCCGCACCAGTAACCGTGCGCGGCCTTGACCCGGACGTCTGTTGTGAAAAATCTCTGAGATCGGCGCAAATAGCAGATGTCAAAAGTATTGATAAGGCTGAGATTTGCGCCTGAATTACAGGCGTTATCGTGTGCATAGAGTGTGCAAATTAAAACTAACTAAAGAAAATTGGCGCACCCGGCGCGATTCGAACGCGCGACCTCTGCCTTCGGAGGGCAGCGCTCTATCCAGCTGAGCTACGGGTGCGTGAGGTCTGTGACCACGGCGGCACGATACTTCATGCCCCCCTCCACAGGCAAGCTAGGACCAGGCTGGGGCCAGCCTCCATGTCGGCGCACATCAACAAATGTCAACATTGTGGAGCCTCCTGTAAGTAAAATACTTTTAAATCAATAGCTTAAACTAAAAGGACCCCCGTCCGCCCCTATCCGCGGTCCTATTCGTCCTCGGCCAGTCGTTCCCGGGCACGCATATGGGCCCCCGAAGGCAGGGGCGCGGCGGGGTCGGCGATCCAGGCGGCCATGTCCTCCATTACTCGCCAGCCCTGCAAATCGCGGGTGAGCATATGGAACCCCCGGTCGTAAACACCGAGCGTGATCTCCCCGCCACCGTCATCACCATCGTTACCGTCACCGGTATCTGGCAGGCGCTCCAGCATCACCGCCACCGGCTCTATCGGGATCACCTCGTCGCGGCGCCCATAGAGGATCAGCATCGGCGCCCTCATCTTCGCTACCAACGGCGCCGATGCCAGCGCCGCATCCATCAGATTACTGAGTCCGTACATGGCGTCGACCCGGGTCTCCTTGATCACCAGCGGATCGGCCGAGAGCGCCCGCAGCATGGCGTTGTTGTCGGAGGCGCGGATGCGCAGCCCCTGCCCCGTCAGCTGCACCCCCGGCATGGTATGGGCGACCAACCATAACATCCCCACCTGGAACGGGTTCATGGTTTCGCGGGCCCACACCGCCGGGGCCAGCAGGATGACCCCGTCCACCGCCGCTACCGACGACGACGCGTCTTCCGTCATGGACGCCATAATCACCGCCGCCCCCATGCTCTCGCCCAGGAAAAAGAGCGGCACGCCGGGATAGCGTCGGCGCAGGACGCGCACGAAATCGTGGGCATCGTTGGTCATGGCCGTCACTCCGGCCCACAGCCCGGCTTGCGGGCCTGCGCCGAATCCGCGCTGGTCGAAGGCATAGGTGGCGATGCCCCGGCGCGCAAGGAAGATGCCGGTAGTCTCGAAGGCGTTGGAATAATCGTTAAACCCGTGCAGCGCGGCGATCACGGCCCCCGGAACAACCTGAGACTGGTCATTCTTTTCTTGCGGCAGCCACATGCGCAGCGGTAACTCCCGTCCGTCACGGGCCAGGAAATACCCCTCCCCCGAATACCCTTCCACCAGGGCCGGAACCACAGACTCCCCGCCGGGGGCCGCCACGCGCGGCGTGGCGCATGAAATGAGCAACAGCACCAGCAGCAGGGCTGATAGAATGGCCGGATAAGGCGGCGTGCCGCGTGCGGAGGCTTTTCCGGATATGCTACAGGACCATGGGATGCGCATCCCCGCCATCTCCGGCATCCGTTCCCTTATCCGCCTCGTTCTCCCCCCCTTCATCCAGTGGCGCGTGGGTGATCTGCAGGAAGATGTCCTCAAGATCGGTTTCCTCCGTGGACAGATCGGCGATGGTCAGCCCCTCGGCCGCCACCGCATCGAGAATTTCTGCGATGGAGGTCTGGGCCGGACGATAGCGGAAGAGGAGCCGCCGCGGCGCCGGCAGGGAAACGGTACAGGCCGCACCCACGCCCCCCTGCGCCATGGCGGGCGGCACCGTTCGCAGGTCGCGATCGAGAAGAATCGCCAGTTCTTTTTCACCGATCCGCCGCAACATAGCCTCGGTGGTGTCACAGGCGGCGAGACGGCCGTGGTGAATGATGGCGATGCGGTCGCAGAGCTGTTCCGCCTCCTCCAGGTAATGGGTGGTGAGCAGGATCGTGACACCGCGGGCGTTGAGCTCCCGCACATGGGCCCAGAGCTGGCGCCGAAGGTCGATGTCCACTCCCGCCGTGGGTTCGTCTAGGACCAGCACCGGCGGCGTGTGCACCAGCGCCTTGGCCACCATCAGCCGCCGCCGCATACCCCCCGACAGGGTGCGGGCGTAAGCCTCCGCCTTGTCGAGCAGCCCCACCGCCTCGAGAATCTCCAGGGTGCGGCGGCGTGCGGTCGGCACGCCATAGAGACCGGCATGGATTTCCAGCAATTCAAAGGGCGTGAAAAAGGGGTCGATGTTGAGTTCCTGCGGCACCACGCCGATGGCGGCCCGGACACGGCGGTGGTCGATGTCGATATCCATGCCCCACACCTTCACGAGACCTGAGGATTTCCGGGTCAACCCGGCCAGGATATTGATGAAGGTGGACTTACCCGCGCCGTTGGGGCCCAAAAGGCCGAACAGGGAGCCCCGGTGAATGGCCAGATCCACGTCGCTTAAGGCCGGTCTCGGAGCGGCGTGTGACGCCGCCGCATAGGTCTTGTTTAGACCCACGGCCTCCACCGCAAGCTCCGGGATACCCGCGCCGTGCGGCGGGGCGTTTTTTGTTCCCTTCTTTCCGCGCGGCGGCGGGGAATTTCCGGAATCTGTCCCGACAGGGGGGCTCATGGGCATAACTTTTTCTAGAGAATAATCAAACCGGTTTATTGACTGATTTTATAAAAACTCCATAACCACTACGCGAAATGATATATCCGATGTATGGGTCGGGTCTGGATTTTCTCTTTTGCTTTGTTAAAATTTTAATAGAGTTGTGGTTTAAGTCCCTTTGAAATACCGCTTCCCGAAAACACTGCTTCTCAAGAAAAAACCAACTGGCCGTCAGGCGCAAGGAACGAGGCCCCATGGGACCGGTAGACACCATAAAAGTAAAGGAAAGAAAAATCTTCTGTGAAGGAGCNCATCGTTCCTCGCTGGGCCATCCCCGGGTCTATCTCGATATCGGCGATTCCGGCGATGTGGACTGTCCCTATTGCAGCCGCCGTTATATTCTGGAAGAGGACGAGGCTATATTTTTATTGCCGGAGTCGAAANACGACTGACCTTGACCCGAAACTGAACGCGGACCGCTCTAACCTTGAGCAAGCTTAAACACCTTTTTCTCATCGACGGCTCGGGATTCATTTTCAGGGCCTTTCACGCCCTTCCCGTCGCCGGCTTCACGCGCTCCGACGGCACCCNNACCAACGCCGTCTTCGGTTTCACCAACATGCTGCTGTCAACCATCGAGGACATCCAGTCCCGCAACGGCGGCGGCTGTGCGGTGGCGGTGGTGTTCGACGCCGCACGCAAGACCTTCCGCAACGACATCTACCCCGACTACAAGGCCAACCGCGACGCGCCGCCGCCCGAACTGGTTCCCCAGTTCGACATCATCAAGGAAGCGCCCCGCGCTTTTAATTTGCCGAGCCTAGAAATGTCGGGCTACGAGGCCGACGACCTGATCGCTACCTACGCCCGCCAGGCCGTGGAACAGGGTCTAGATGTGACTATCATTTCCTCGGACAAGGACCTGATGCAGCTGGTGGGTGGGTCAGTGCTCATGTTCGATCCTATGAAGAACCGCGAGATCGGCCCCGACCAGGTGCACGAGAAATTCGGCGTCGGGCCGGACCGGGTGGTGGACGTCCAGGCGCTAGCCGGAGACGCCTCCGACAACGTCCCCGGCGTGCCCGGCATCGGCGTCAGGACCGCGGCCCAGCTCATCAACGAATATGGCGACCTCGACACCCTGCTGGCCCGGGCCGGCGAGATCACACAGCCCAAGCGCCGGGAAAAACTCACGGACCATGCCGAGGACGCCCGCATCTCCCGCCAGCTGGTGACCCTGCGCGACGACGTGCCGCTGGAAGAGCCCCTGGAAAACCTGGCCTTTCACCCGCTGGAACCGGGAAAGCTGCTGGCCTTCCTGCACCAGCAGGAATTCCGCCGGATCATCGCCAGGGTGGAGCGCGGCTACGGGCGCGGTAATGGTGACACGGCGGAACCCACCCTGACATCGGGGACCCCCCCCCCGAAAAAAGAGACATCGGAAAAAAAGACGCACCGCGCCGCTACCCACAAGACTATCGGCGCGACCCGTGATTATGTTCTGGTGCGCGACGAGGCCGCACTTTTGGACTGGATTGCCCGTGCGCAAAAGGCCGGTCATGTAGCCGTGGACACCGAGACCACCTCGCTTGACCCCATGACCGCCCAGCTGGTGGGGGTGTCGCTGGCCACCGAACCCGGCGCGGCTTGTTACGTGCCGCTCGCCCACCGGACAGCGGCGGCCCAGGGCAACCTCGACCTCGGCGAGGACGGGAAGATGGACAAGGGCGGCGGCAAAGGCGGTAAGGACGGGCTGGTGGCCGACCAGATTCCTCACGACAAGGCGCTGGCCCTGCTCGCTCCCCTGCTCGAAAACCCNTCCATCCTGAAGATCGGCCATAACCTNAAATACGACCAGGCGGTGCTCGCCAATTACGGGGTCACGGTGACGCCGGTGGATGACACNATGCTGCTTTCCTATGTGCTGGAATGCGGCCTTCATGGCCACGGCATGGACGAGCTNGCNGAGATGGAGCTGGNGCTNACCACCACCAAGTTCAAGGATGTGGCGGGCAGCGGCAAGTCCCANNTCACCTTTGATCTTGTGGAGCTNGACACAGCGCGGGACTACGCCGCCGAGGACGCCGACGTGACCCTNCAGCTCTACCNCNCCTTCAAGCCGCGGCTCGCCGCNGAGCACATGACGGCCCTCTACGAGACCGTGGAACGCCCCCTGATTCCGGTGTTGGTNGCCATGGAGCGCGAGGGGGTGCGTGTGGACAAAGACGAACTGGAACGGCTGAGCCGGGATTTTGCAACGCGGCTAGAAACCCTGGAGACGGAAATCCACAGCCTTGCCGGGCGCGAATTCGCGGTGGGCTCACCCAAACAACTGGGCGAAGTGCTGTTCGACGAGATGGGCCTGCCCGGCAGCAAGAAGGGAAAGAGCGGGGCTTACGCCACCGGGGCCGAGATTCTGGAGGAGCTGGCCGCCCTGGGCCACGACCTGCCGGGGAGGGTTCTCGACTGGCGCCAGCTGGCCAAGCTCAAGAGCACCTACGCCGATGCCCTGGTGCGCGAGATCAATCCCAAAACTGGCCGCGTCCATACCTCGTTTTCCATGGCCGCCACCTCCACCGGCAGGCTCGCCTCCAGCGACCCCAACCTGCAAAACATTCCCGTCCGCACTGAGGAAGGCCGCCATATCCGCCGCGCCTTCGTGGCCGCGGCGGGCCACAAACTGCTCTCGGTGGACTATTCCCAGATCGAACTCAGGCTGCTCGCCCATGTGGCCGGAATTAGCGTGCTCAAGGAAGCCTTCGCCGATGGCGTAGATATCCACGCCCTGACCGCCTCCCAGGTCTTCGGCGTGGCCTTAAAGGACATGGACGGCGAGACCCGGCGCCGCGCCAAAGCCATCAATTTTGGCATTATCTACGGTATTTCCCCCTTCGGGCTGGCGCGCCAGCTGGGCATTACCCTGGGCGACGCCAAGGCCTATATGGAGACTTATTTTGAGAACTATCCCGGCATCCGCGACTACATGGAGGAGATGAAAAGTTTTTGTCGTAAGCACGGCTTCGTCACAACGCTGTTCGGCCGCAAATGCCATATACCAGAGATCGCCAGCAAGAACCCGGCGCGCCGCAACTTCGCCGAACGGGCCGCCATCAACGCGCCCCTCCAGGGTGCCGCCGCCGACATCATCAAGCGTGCCATGATCCGCATGCACGACGCCTTAAATGGGAGCAAGCTGAAGACGCGTATGTTGCTCCAGGTCCATGACGAACTGCTGTTCGAGGTGCCGGAAAAAGAGGTGGATAAGGCCACCGAACTGGCCCGCGACGTGATGGAAGGAGCCTGCTCCCCGGCGCTCACTCTCTCGGTGCCGCTGGTGGCCGAGGCCGGCGCCGCCGCCAACTGGGCCGACGCCCATTAGGGCCGCAAAAAGCCTCTTTTCAACCCGCCAGTCTGAAAACGGTAAGAGCGAGAAGGAAGGGCGGGTTACGCCGCGTCGTTGAGTTTCCACACGTCGGGCGCGCCTTCGAGCCGCTCGGCCAGTTTCTGGCGCTCGGCCTCCAGCTCGGGTGGCAGTTTATCGCCGAACTGTCCGAAATGACCCTTCAGCTCCTCGGCTTCCGCCAAGCCGTTGGTCTTGGCGATATCCATGATGGAATAGAAGGTATCGGCATCGAAATCGAGGCCTTCCCAGACCAGGTCTTCACNCTTGGGCATCGTGCCGAAGGGGCTTTCCACGGCTTCAGCCTTGCCCTTAACCCGGTCCACGATCCATTTTAGCACCCGCATGTTTTCGCCGAATCCGGGCCACATGAACTTGCCGTTTTCGTCCTTGCGGAACCAGTTAACTCGGAAGATGCCCGGCGGGCTGTTGATCTTGGCGCCTATGTCGATCCAGTGGCGCCAGTAATCGGCCATGTTGTAGCCACAAAAGGGCAGCATGGCCATGGGATCGCGGCGGATGGCGGCCTGGCCGATGGCCGCGGCCGTGGCCTCTGAACCCATAGTGGCAGCTAGGAACACGCCGTGGTTCCAGTCATTGGACTGGAATACCAGGGGGAAGGTTTTCGACAGCCTGCCGCCAAAGATAAAGGCCGATATGGGCACGCCGGCGGGATCTTCCCAGGCCGGGTCGAGGCAGGGGCACTCGCTAGCCGGGGCGGTGAAACGAGCGTTGGGATGGGCCGCCGGCGTTTCCGAATCCGGCGTCCAGTCATTGCCCTTCCAGTCGATGGCGTGGGCCGGCGGATCGCCGTCCATGCCTTCCCACCACACATCATTGTCATCGGTCAATGCCACGTTGGTGAAGATACAGTTCTTGGCCAGCATCCTCATGGCCGAGGGGTTGGAATCCATGGAGGTGCCCGGCGCCACGCCGAAATAGCCAGCCTCGGGGTTGATAGCGCGCANNACACCGTTTTTGTCGGGTTTGATCCAGGCGATGTCGTCGCCCACCGTGGTCACCTTCCAGCCGTCGAAGCCCTCGGGCGGGATCAGCATGGCGAGATTGGTCTTGCCACAAGCGGATGGGAACGCCGCCGACACATAAGTGCGCTCNCCTTCCGGACTTTCCAGGCCGAGAATCAGCATATGCTCGGCGAGCCAGCCCTCNTCGCGGGCCATGGTGGAGGCAATGCGCAGGGCNAANCATTTCTTGCCCAACAGGGCGTTGCCACCATAGCCCGAACCGTAGGACCAGATGGTCCGGTCCTCGGGGAAGTGGACGATATATTTCTCTTCGTTACAGGGCCAGGCCACGTCTTCCTCACCCTCGGCCAGCGGCGCGCCGATGGAATGGAGGCAGGGCACGAAGTCACCGTCCTCACCGAGAACGTCGAGAANCTTGCCGCCCATGCGGGTCATGATGCGCATATTGACCGCGGCATAGGCCGAATCGGTGATCTGGATTCCGATATGGGCAATAGGCGAACCCAGCGGCCCCATGGAAAAGGGCACCACATACATGGTGCGGCCAGCCATACAGCCATCAAACAGGCCCTTCAGCGTAGCCTTTATCTCGNCGGGATCGGCCCAGTTGTTGGTGGGACCGGCGTCTTCCTCTTTCTTCGAACAGATATAGGTGCGGTCTTCCACACGAGCCACATCGGAGGGGTGGGAGCGGGCGAGGTAGGAGTTGGGGCGTTTCTCGGGGTTGAGACGGATCAGGGTTCCGGCCTCCACCATTTCATTGCACAGGCGGTCGTATTCTTCCTGGCTGCCGTCACACCAATGAATGTCAGCGGGCTTGCACATGGCTGTGATTTCATCCACCCANGCAAGAAGTTTGGCGTTCTGCGTTGGCTGCTCCACTTTTATATGTTCCTTTCTTGTCCATCGTCCGCAGCGAGGCTGNCTCCCGGACGGCGCAAAGTAGTCTTTCCGACGCCAGAGAGATTCTTCCGANGGTCTATTACTTGNTCATGAATTNGATCGGCGGCAAGATACTCAGGAGAGGCCCTTCAGGCAACAATTATTCTAAATTCCTCCGTAAATCTGGCCGTTAAAGGCCTTCGGCGCGGAAAACCACCCTTAATGTCTCCCAGACAAGCCTAACATCGGTCCAAACAACGCCCAGGCCCGCATCCCCGTCAGCCTCCATCTGTTCCCGTAATACCGTCGCCAGCGAGGNACGGTCAGCGGCGCGAATCATGCGNCGGGCCTGGGTGGCCAGGGCCGCCATATTTTGTTTTTTGTTATCGCTGGGCACGATTTCCCTTCTGTGTCGCGGTTATTTCCCTTCCGGAGCACGTTTCCCTGCTGCCTTATCTTCGCCTTAAATGAAGCCCAAGAAGAGCCTCATACATATCAGAACCCGGACACGGTTTGATGCGCACAAAGTTCCTATCTCCCGTCCTGCTGCTGTTTACTACCGTTTTCAGTGCCGCCCTTTTCACGGGCACGGCGGCGCAGGCGGGCGAGAAAACCTACAAGGCTGTTGCTATGGTGATCGGCAGCGCCTGGGCGGCGGAAACGCCCCGGGGGGCCAAGACCGGAGCTGCCTATTTCACCATGACCAATGGCGGTTCCAAGGCCGATTACCTGATTTCCGTCACTTCCCCCGTCGCCAGGAACGTGGCCCTGCATGTCCATCGCATGGTGGGTGACGTGATGCAGATGGCACCGGTTCTGGGAATCACTATTCCCGCCGGCCAGCTAGTCGCCCTTAAACCGGGGGGGCGTCACGTGATGCTGATCGGGCTGACCAAGCCCCTGAAGGACGGCGACAAGGTTCCCCTGGTCCTGTCGTTCAAATATTCCGGCAGCGTTCAGATTGTCGCCGTGGTGGGGCTGCCTCCCGGCGCCCGCAAGAAAGGGCGCAGCTACAAGCCCTATTAACGGCTGCACGGCCGAAACCGGAAAAACGAAAAAAGCAGAAAGGCGGTGGGCTCAGTCTCCAGTGGATTCAGTCGCCGGTGGCGATGCGGTCCACAAGCTGCCGTACGGTGGGAATAAATTTGTTGGAATAGAAAGGATCCTGGGCGAAGCGGTAGGCATTGTGGCCGGAAAACATCAGTTCGTTATCCACGGGGTCCCCATGGGCGATGGCCTGCAGTGTCTTCTGGATACAAAATGAGCGGGGATCGGCCTTCTTTCCTGTGGTGCCGGCCTCGTTCTGGGCCCAGTTGCTAAAGCGGCAGGCAGACAAACAGCCCATGCAGGCGGTCTGGGCGGCGCGGATTTCCCGGGCCTTGTCCGGGGTCACGAAAACAAGGGTGGAATCGGGTGTGCGCATGGTCTCGGTAAAGCCCTGCGCTTTCCATTTCTCGGCTAGATCGCGGTCGCTCGCTGTCAGGTAAACCGCGCGGTTGCGCACCCCAATGCCATAAGGGGTGTCGTGTTCGCCCACGTCTTCCAGGGAATAGGCCACCTGGCGATGGGAGCGCTCTTCCAGTTCCCGCAGAAAATCGTTGTGCACGGCGGAAGAATAAAAGCCCGTGGGGCTGAAGTGGTGGAGCGAGACGTCGCCTTCCTCGAGGGTAAGGAGCCTCTGTTTCCACCCCTCCGAGATGGGGCTTTCCTTGGTCAGCAACGACCGCGTGCCAAACTGAAAAGCAATGGGGCCAAGCTCAGGATTGTCGATCCATTGCTCCCATTCACGCAAGAACCACACACCCCCGGCCATGATGATGGGGGTCTGCTCAAGACCGCATTCGTTCATCATGCCGCGCAGCAGACGCACCCGTGGATAGGGGTCTTCGGGGGTTTGCGGGTCTTCGCTGTTGGACAGGCCGTTATGGCCACCGGCAAGCCAGGGGTCCTCGTAGACCACGGCGCCAAGCCATTCNTGGCATTTGTGATAGGCCCGTTTCCACAGCGCCCGGAAGGCGCGGGCCGAGGATATGATGGGATAGTAATGAACGCCGAAACGGGCGCTGATTTCGGAGAGCTTGTACGGCATGCCAGCGCCGCAGGTGACGCCGTGGATCAGCCCCTTGGCGCTTNCGAGAATGCGGGTGAGGATTTCCTCGGCCGCACCCATTTCCCACAGAATGTTCATGTGGATGCGGCCTTCGCCACCCGCCGTTTCATGGGCCATGCGGGCCTGATAGAGGGCGCCCTTGATGGCGTAATCTACCAATTCCCTCTGTCGCTCCCGCCGGGTTGCAGCATGGTAGATCTGACGGATCAGGTTGCCTTCTTCATCATAGCTGTCGGCGTTGACGGCGGAGAAGGTGCCGACTCCGCCCGCTGCCGCCCAGGCTCCGGAGCACTCGCCTTTGGTTACGGAAACACCTTTTCCACCCTCGATCAGGGGCAGGACCTCGCGGCCGGAAATCATCAGGGGTTTAAGAGGAATCACGCGGCTTCATCCTTCATCTGCCAAACCCGCCCCACAGCACCTCACAGAACCTTAGCTCCAGCCTTGCCCCAGAGCGGGGAAGGAAAAAGGAGGTGGGGAGCGCCGGTGGCGGTTTGCATCTCTTCGATATATGCACCATAGAGATAAAAACTAGCCCGGAATTAAAGCGCAAGCCTTTTCCCGGCGCCCTTGGCCAATGGTTTTTTTAACTGGCGATTTCCTCTCCGGTTTCCTGGTTTACGGCTTTCATGCTGAGCTTGACCTTGCCGCGGTCGTCCATGCCCAGCACCTTGACCTTGACCTCATCGCCCTCGTTCACCACATCGGTCACCTTGCCCACNCGCTCGGGCTTGAGCTCGCTGATGTGGACNAGGCCGTCGCGGGGACCGAGGAAATTCACGAAGGCGCCGAAATCCATCACNTTCACCACCTTNCCAGTGTAAATCACGCCNACCTCGGGCTCGGCGGTGATGGCCTTNATCATGTCGATAGCCTTGTCGATNGAGGCGGCGTCCACGGCNGCTACCTTGATGGTGCCGTCGTCGTCGATATCCACCTTGGCACCGGAAACCTCACAGATTTCCCGGATCACCTTGCCGCCGGTTCCAATCACTTCACGGATTTTTTCCTTGGCGATGGTCAGNGTGACGATACGCGGTGCGTGGTCGCTGACGTCATCTCTAGCGGCANTCAGTGCATTGTTCATCTCGCCGAGGATATGGAGTCGGCCCCCATTGGCCTGGGCTAGGGCCTTTTCCATGATTTCCTTGGTGATGCTGGTGATCTTGATGTCCATCTGCAGCGAGGTAANGCCCTGTTGGGTGCCCGCNACCTTGAAATCCATGTCGCCCAGATGATCCTCGTCNCCGAGAATGTCGGACAGCACGGCATAATCATCACCTTCCTTGATCAGTCCCATAGCGATACCGGCCACCGGACGCGGCAGAGAGACACCGGCATCCATCAGCGACAGCGAGCTGCCGCAGACCGTGGCCATGGAGCTTGAACCGTTGGATTCGGTGACTTCGGAAACCACGCGGATGGTATANGGAAATTCCTCGCCGTCGGGCAAAAGCGGACGCAACGCACGCCATGCCAGCTTTCCATGGCCCACCTCGCGGCGGCCGGTAAAGCCGAAACGGCCCGCCTCACCTACCGAATAGGGCGGGAAATTATAGTGAAGCATAAAGGTGGCGCGCGATTCGCCCTCCAGCGCGTCAATGATCTGTTCATCACGGCCGGTGCCCAGCGTGGTCACCACCAGCNCCTGGGTTTCACCGCGCGTGAACAAGGCGCTGCCATGGGCCCTGGGCAGCACGCCCACCTCGCAGGAGATAGGGCGCACGGTGCTGGTGTCGCGGCCGTCAATGCGCTGTCCAGTTTTTAGGATGTTGCCGCGGACAATATCCTTTTCCAGCCCCTTGAACAGGCCGGAGATCATTCCNGCATCGCAATCTTCTCCCTCAAGGGCCGTAACAGTCGCCGACTTGACCGCGGCGATTTTTTCCTGGCGGACCTGTTTGACGGTTTCGCCATAGGCCTCCCGCAGGTTCGATTCGGCCGCCTCGGCAATGCGTTTCTTCAGCGCATCCTGGCCTTCGGCCGGGGGCGGAAGCNCCNGGGGCTCCTTGGCGCAGGCCTCAGCCATAGAAACAATCATGTCGATTACGGGCTGCATNTGTTCGTGGCCGAAAGTGACGGCGCCCAGCATGACGTCCTCGGACAGTTCCTGGGCCTGGGATTCCACCATNAGAACACCTTCCTTGGTGCCGGCNACCACGAGATCGAGCTGACTTCCGGCAAGATCATCAACCGAGGGATTAAGCAGATAATCGCCATCCCTGTAGCCGACGCGGGCGCCGCCGATGGGACCCATAAAAGGCAGCCCGGAAATGCAGAGCGCGGCCGATGTGCCGATCATGGCGACGATATCGGGATCATTTTCCATATCATGGCTGAGAACCGTGCAGATAACCTGGGTTTCACAGNGGTAATCGNGATGAAACAAGGGCCGGATAGGCCTGTCGATAAGGCGCGAAGTCAGCGTTTCCTTTTCACCGGGACGGCCTTCGCGCTTGAAAAATCCGCCTGGAATCTTGCCCGCCGCATAGGCTTTTTCTACATAGTGGACGGCAAGGGGNAAAAAATCGAGGCCCTCGCGGGGGGTGCTTTCGCNCACCACCGTGCACAGGACAGAGGTTTCGCCATAGGTGGCCAGCACGGCTCCATCGGCCTGCCGGGCCATACGGCCAGTTTCGAGGGTCAGCTTGCGGCCGTCCCAATCCATTTCCTTCTTCGTTACGTCAAACATATTTCTTTTCCTTTTACCTACGGTTTTTCTATTTCCAACCAACCAACGCCCCCTAGACCGCATCCGGTTTCAGGGTTTTAGTTTCTGGTTTTCCTATTCTGACCTNATANATGCAACCATCAACGGATGGCCGGAACGAAATCCTGGGAACAGACGTTCCCAGGAGNCGTTCCTTACATTCACGGTCACNCCTAGCGCCGCAAATCNAGTCGCTTGATCAAAGTCAGGTAACGCTCCTGGTTTTTACGCTTGAGATAATCCAGGAGCCTGCGGCGTTTGCCGACCATAATCAGCAATCCCCGCCGCGAGTGGTGGTCCTTTTTGTGTTGAGCCAGATGTTCGGTGAGATTCNTGATTCGCTCGGAGAGGATGGACACCTGGACTTCCGGAGAGCCGGTATCTCCCTTTTCCGTAGCGAACTCGTCGATGAGTTTCTGTTTACGCTCGGCAGCAATCGACATCGGTTCGTTTCCTTATGATTTACGTTAAAGGTTAAAAACCCGGAAGGGACGTGCCCGCCCCTCCTCGCATCGGACCAGAGCCACCAGCCTGTCACCGCACATGGCACATGCCTCTGTGTGGCCCCCATCCAGCTTTTTGAGCAAATCCGGGGAAAGATCCTCACAGAGGATCGACGGGCTTTCCGGGCTGCATGATGCGGGCCGGACCNTGACTTTAAACAAGGGAACGGCCTGGCCGTTCTTGAGGCATCGCGCCTGATCTTCGCTCAAGGCCAGTGCCGGGATGTCGTCCAGCACGGTCAAAATCGACAGCACATGCTCCGAAAACGCGCCAATATGCCCCAGGAATTCTGGGGAATCCAGCGAAATCGCGTCAGTTTCGCAAAAGGATCCGACTCGGGTTCTGCGCAGGGCCGAAACATACCCCAACGTCCCCAAATGCCGCGCCAGATCCTTCGCCAGACTGCGTATGTAGGTGCCCTTGCCGCAAGACACCCTGAATGTTGCATGATTGCAATCAGGAATCTCTAAAAGCTCNAAATTTTCCACATGAACACGGCGCGGGGACAGNTCCACCTTCTCGTCTTTTCGCGCCAAATCATAGGCGTGGCGGCCGTCGACCTTGACCGCGGAAAAGGCCGGGGGGATTTGTTCTATATCGCCAACAAAGTCTTTAAGTGCTTTTATAATATTGTTTTTTTCTGGACAAACCGGGCTCATTCCGATCACCCTGCCTTCTGCGTCATCGCTGTCCCGAGCCTCCCCCCAAACGATGGTGAAACGATATTCCTTGAGCCCGTTCATCACGTAAGAGACGGTTTTGGTGGCTTCGCCCAAGGCAATGGGAAGAATACCCGTGGCCAAGGGGTCGAGGGTTCCTGCATGGCCCACCTTAGCAGCGCCGGTGAGCTTCTTAACCTGGCCCACCACCCAATTCGAGGTCACGCCCTGGGCTTTGTCCACCACCAGCCAGCCGTGAATGGGCTTGCCCTTGTTTTTAGGCATTTTCGCTCCTGGCTCTCCCCAGTTTGCGCCGCAGAAGATCATCAAGATGATCGGCGTCATCAAAGGTCGTGTCAAACTTGAAGACGAGCCGCGGCACGTAGCGCAGGCGCAGATTATGGGCAAGTTGGCGGCGGAAATAAGGTGCCGCCCGGCCCAGCGCAGCGATCAGTGTCTCCGTCCCGCCGCCGCCAAGCCGGGTAACAAAGGCCGTGGCATTGTGCAGATCGGGGCTGAGGCGAACCTCTGTCACGGTTACGAGAGCGTCCCGCAGGTCGGGATCATGCATGTCGCCACGCTCGAAGATATCAGCAAGGGCGTGGCGGATTTCCTCCCCCACGCGAAGCTGGCGTGAACTGGGTTCCCGGCTGTGTTTTCGAGTCATGGGCGTTTTACCTTCCGGCGGGCCGGTCTTAGAGTCCCCGACGGGACATAAACCGAACCACAGGACGGCCCTTAAGATGCCCCACAATTCAAGGCGGCGTGGTCACGAAAACCTCGTTGAAGACTCGGTCAAATTTCACGTGCTATTTCTTCAGTTTCGAAGCACTCGATCACGTCGCCGACATGGATATCCTGGTAATTGGCCAGGGCCAGGCCGCATTCATACCCTTCCTTGACTTCCTTGACCTCATCCTTGAAGCGCTTGAGGCTGGACAGTTCGCCTTCGTGAATGACCACGCTGTCGCGCAGAAGGCGCACCTTAGCGCCGCGCTTGGCCATGCCCTCGGTCACCATGCAGCCTGCCACCTTGCCCACTTTGCTGATGGAGAAAACTTCTCGAATTTCGATATTGCCGAGGAAGTTTTCCTTCACCGTAGGCGACAACATGCCGCTCATCATCACCTTAATGTCGTCGATCACGTTGTAAATGATCGAATAATAGCGGATATCCACATGATCGCGCCGGGCAAGATCCCGGGCCTGAGGATTGGCCCGGACGTTGAATCCAATAATCAGGGCATTGGACGCGTGGGCAAGGGTCACATCCGATTCATTAATCCCGGCGACACCGGAATGAAGCACGAAGACCTTGATTTCATCAGTGGCGAGCTTGTGGAGACTGGCGGTGATTGCCTCCACGGAGCCCTGGACATCACCCTTTATGATGACAGGCAATTCATTAACCTCGCCCTCAGTGTGTTCGGCAAGCATTTCTTCTATGGAACCGCGTGCATCGTCGGCAGCATTGACGAGGCGGTGCTGGCGGGTGCGGTATTCCACCACCTCTCGGGCTCGGGCCTCGTTTTCCACAACCGCGAAGTGATCGCCCGCCGACGGCGCCCCGGATATGCCCAACACCTCCACCGGCATCGCCGGGTCCGCGTTCTTGACGCTCTTGCCCTTGTCGTTCACCAGCGCCCGCACCTTGCCCCATTCCACTCCGGCAATAAAAATATCGCCCACATGAAGCGTGCCGCGCTCAACCAGGGCCGTGGCCACCGGACCGCGGCCTTTTTCGACCCTGGCCTCGACAATGGTGCCTTCGGCGGCGCGGTCCGGATTGGCCTTAAGTTCGAGAATCTCCGCCTGCAACAGAATCATTTCTTCGAGTTTGTCGAGATTTGTCTTTGCCTTGGCCGAAACCTCCACCGAAAGAACCTCGCCGCCCATTTCCTCCACCACCACACCGTGCTGGAGAAGTTCGGTGCGCACGCGATTGGGATCGGCCCCGGGGGCGTCGATCTTGTTTATGGCGACAATGATGGGCACCTCGGCAGCNTCGGCGTGNTTGATAGCCTCCAGGGTCTGATCCATGATGCCGTCATCGGCGGCCACCANCAGAATAACGATATCGGTTACATTGGCTCCGCGGGCGCGCATATCNGTAAAGGCTTCGTGACCCGGCGTGTCGAGGAAGGTNATNTGTCCTCCCGATTTCAGTGCCACCTGATAGGCGCCNATATGCTGGGTGATGCCGCCGGTCTCGCCGGAGGCAACGTCGGTCTGCCNCAAGGNGTCCAGAAGCGACGTCTTGCCGTGATCCACATGGCCCATCACCGTGACCACCGGCGGGCGCGGTTGAAGGTTTTCATCTGTGTCTTCTTCACCCTTAATGCCGATTTCCACGTCGGCGTCACTGACGCGCCGGACTTTGTGTCCGAATTCGGCGACCACGAGTTCCGCCGTATCGCCGTCAATGGGATCGTTGATAGTGGCTATGACGTCCATTTTTATTAGAATCTTGATCACGTCATTGGCGCGCTCGGCCATACGGTTGGCGAGATCGGAAACAATGATGTGATCGGGCACCACGACCTCGCGGACGAATTTTTGCGCGGGCTCGGAACTGGCGTTTTTGGCGCGTTGTTTTTCCTTTTCTTTTTCACGCGCGCGGCGCACAGCCGCCAGAGAACGAACCCGCTGGCCGCCATCATCATTGAGAGCCTGGCTGATGGTCAGTTTGCCTTCACGCCGCCGCCGCTGAGAACGGCGCCCTGCCTTACGGGGAGCCTCCTGGTCCTGTTTGGCGCGGTCTTGAGGTTTTTCCTTGTGTTTTCCCTTGTGATCCGCCGCCGCTTCAGGCAGGGGAACATCTGGAACAACCTCTTTGGTCTTTGCTGAGGGGGGTGAGGTTTTTTCTTCCTCACGAAGGGTTTCAGATTCAGGTGGAACCTCGGGGAATATTTCCGGCGTCACCTCTTCCCCCGCCGGAGCCTCTGTTCCTGCCTCTTCTTCCTGTGGGGGTTCAGGTTTTTCCTCTGTTTTGGGGGCAAAGACCTCCTCGGCCTGCCTAACCACATCATCCTGCATGGCGTCCTGCAGTGCGCGGGAACGGGTGGCTTTTTCCTCTTCGGTGAGGCCGCCAAGCCCGGTGGCACCGCGCAAGCGTCCGTTGGTGGTAGTGGCGAGCTCCTGGGATGCTTCTTGTCCCTGCTTGATCTCAGCCATGTCGCCGCCCTTGTCTTGGGCGTAGACGCGCTTGCGTTTGATCTCGACGGCCACCGCGCGCGACCGGCCATGAGAGAAACTCTGTCTCACCTGGCCGGTTTCCACCGTCTTTTTCAGCTCCAGNGTTCCCGGGCTNGAAAGACGTGAGGATTTCTTTTTTTTATCGTCGCTGCTTTCAGTCATGATTCTGGTTCGATAATTCCTTATTCCCTATCCCCGGACAGACAAGGGGCGCGAAAGCCGCCCAGCCGNGATATTTCAACAGCCAGATTTTCAGCCAATGCGCCGGGGCCGGCCAAGACGTGGACGACCCGGTCACGCCCGAAGATGGCACCCAGTTCCGCCCCGGTAAAAAACTTCACATGCGGCGCTTGCGGCATCATGGCGTGCAGCCGCTCGCAACCGCTTTTGGATCCATCCGACGCGGCAAACAGAATCCGGAAACCCTTTTTCCACTCCTTTACCCGAGGGGCAAGAACGGCACGCACCTTGTCATAGCCGGCCACGGCCACTCCGGCTCTCCTGGAAATCCCAAGAAGATCGAGACAACGATGCGCCAACAGGGCCTCCACACGGTCCGACAGGTCGTCACCTGGGGTGACCCGGCGCCGCGCCGCCTTGGAAAACAATTCCTTAGCGCATGCTTTGTCCACTATATCTCGGCGCGCGGTCAACCACAAACCACGTCCCGGAAGATTGCCCTTTACGTCCGGGGTAACAACGCCATCCGGCGCAATGACAAAACGCACCATACGGGACTTGGGCAGGGTCTCGCCGGTAACGATGCAGCGGCGTGGCGGCGCACCCTCTGTCGCATGGACATTCCGGGCGGACGCAATGCTATCGGTTTCAACTGTGGCGTCAGTCGGCATCCTTCTCCTCGGCATCCTTGGCTGTCTCTGCCGTCTCTGTGACAGCGCTCTCGGCAGTATCCTCATCGGTGTTCCCGGCGGCATCCTCGGCGGCGGTCTCGATGGAATCATTCCCGGCTTCACCTTCTTGTTCTGCTTCTTCCTGGTCGGCCTCTTCGGTGAGCTCGTCATCAAACCAGTGGGCACGGGCGGCCATGATGGTCTCGTTAGACTGTTCCTCGTTGAGCTTGGTGACCCCCAAAATCTCACGTAGTTCATCACTGGCAAGGTCGGCAAGATCGTCCAGGGACTTGACCCCGGTTTCTCCAAGCGTCACCAGAGATTCAAGCGTCATATGAGGCATCTTCAGAAGTTCGTCGGAAATGCCAAGCTCATTTCGCTTTTGGTTCAGTTTCTCGTCTCTTTCCTTGAGATAATTGCGGGCGCGTTCACGCAGTTCTTCGATAATGGACTCGTCGAATCCTTCGATCTCAACCAGATTTTCCTCCGGAACGAAGGCCACTTCCTCCACCGTCGAAAACCCTTCCGTTACCAGCAAATGGGCGATCACGTCATCCACATCCAGTGCATCCATGAATATCTGCGAAAGAGCATGGAATTCCTCCTGACGGCGTTCGGATTCTTCCGCCTCGGTCAGGATATCGATATCCCAGCCGGCCAATATGGACGCCAGCCGCACGTTCTGGCCACGCCGTCCGATGGCAAGGCTGAGCTGGTCGTCTGGTACCACCATTTCGATGCGATGGGCATCCTCGTCGATAACCACCTTGATCACCTCGGCCGGGGCCATGGCATTTACCACGAAGGTCGCCGTATCGGGAGACCAAGGAATGATGTCGATCTTTTCTCCCTGTAATTCACTGACGACCGCCTGGACGCGGCTGCCACGCATGCCCACACAGGCGCCTACGGGATCAATACCGCTGTCGTTGGAATGGACGGCGATCTTAGCGCGGCTTCCGGGATCGCGGGCCACCGACTTGATCTCGATAATCCCGTCGTAGATTTCAGGAACTTCCTGGGCGAACAGCTTGGCCATGAACTGGGGATGCGCCCGTGAAAGGAAAATCTGCGGGCCGCGCGTTTCTTCCCGGACGTCGTAGATATAGGCCCGCACCCGGTCGGTCCTGCGGAAAGTTTCCCGGCCCAGCAATTCTTCGCGGCGGATGATCGACTCGCCGCGGCCAAGATCCACAACCACATTGCCGAATTCTACCCGTTTCACCACGCCATTGACGATCTCGCCGACCCGGTCCTTGTATTCCTTGTACTGGCGGGCGCGTTCGGCTTCCCGCACCCTTTGCACGATGACCTGTTTGGCGGTCTGGGCGGCGATGCGGCCAAAGTCCATGGGCGGCAGCGGGTCCACCAAAAATTCTCCAACCTGAGCGTCGGATTTGGTTTTTTTCGCCTCGTCAAGAGTCAGTTGGGTGGCTTCGTTTTCCACCTCGTCAACCACTTCTATATAACGCGCGAGCTGAATTTCTCCGGTATCACGGTCCACTTCGGCGCGAATATCAAACTCGTGTCCGTATTTCGAACGCCCGGCTTTCTGGATCGCCATTTCCATGGCTTCGAGAACTTCCTCGCGTTCGATACCCTTTTCACGCGCTACCGCGTCGGCGACCTGGATCAGATCGGCCAGTCCGGACGCGGGTGCTGTGGTTTCCATATTTTCTGACATTTCCTCGTTCTCTTAACTATTCGCCGGGTGCCGTCAGCAATTCATCGTTCATGACAAGTTTGGCGCTACGGATACCCGGAAAGGGAACCTGCCATTCCCCGTCATCCAGCGCGATCCGCACCTTGTCGCCAGCAAGCCCGAGAAGGCGTCCTCGGAAATGCCGCCTTCCGTTGAGCAGCTCGTGGGTCTCGATTTTTGCCTCGAATCCTGCAAATCGTTCGAAATCCTTTTGCCGCACCAGNGGNCGGTCGAGTCCAGGTGAGGATACTTCAAGGTTATANGCGCCCTTTATGGGATCCTCCACATCGAGCACGGCGGAGANATCGCGGCTGATAGTGGCGCAATCCTCNACNGTCATGCCCTCTNTGTCCTGGCGCTCAGCCATAACCTGAAGCACNCGGCCACCACCGCTGCCCTGCANACGAATGCAAACCATCTCGTAGCCCATGGCTTCCATCGTCGGCGTTATCAGGCTTTCGATCCNGCCCTCAAAAGTGTTGGCGTCTTTCTGCCCCATGGAACATGTCCAAAAACTAGGCCAAAAATAAAAAAGTGGGCCATCGGCCCACTGCAAAAGCCCGGTCNGGCTCAACAGAATTTCCCCGGAATGTAGCCTATTTTACCGCGTCTGCAAGCATTTTTAAGAATAAGTGTCATNACCGTAACGTCAACGGTGTCCCTCGACTCTCTGTAGCGGTCAACGGGGGAGGCGGCAGAATCTTAGATAGGCACAAGAACGGCNCGTCCGCAGGGCCTTGGCCTCGTAGCGGGTAGCGGGCCAGTCCNGGGNCCGTTGCCGCCAATCGGCGGGACCTTGCGCCAACCATTGGAAGGCCTCATGGCGGCGCACATGCTCAAGCATCCAACAGATATATTCCGGATCGTCCGAGGCCAGCCGNAACTCCGCATTGTCCTTCATGACGTGGGCCATCACATCGACNATCTGGGGTGAAATCAGCCGTCTTTTAGCGTGCCGTTTCTTCGGCCAGGGATCGGGAAACAGAATGAAAACTCTTCCCAGGCTTGACTCGGCCAGACACTCAAGGAGAGCTCGTCCGTCATCGGGAAAAATACGGATATTGGTCAGCTCTTGCTTTTTGATCTTCGCCAACAAGCTCGCTACGCCATTGATGAAGGGTTCACAGCCGATAAAACCGGTTTCCAGATGGGTGTCCGCCTGTGCCGCCAGATGCTCCCCGCCGCCAAAACCAACCTCCAGCCAGACTTCGGCGGGCGGTTTGGGGAACAGCGTTGCCGGATCGAGCAGACCCCGGCTGGGAAGCATGAAGGAGAGTTGCGGCAACATGGTGTCGAACAGGTCCCTGCGACCAGGGCGCAAGGAGCGTCCGTGCCTGCGGCCGTAAAGAATGCGTCCTTTCGTCGGGGAAGCATCACATGGATGTTGTTCGTTGCNGGTCATAGACTCCGNCGCGCGCCCCGGCGTGGTTCTAGAGCGGGAATTCTAGCCNAAAACGGAGGACAGGCCATCCGCGAGATCGGTGCGTTCCCAAGAAAAACCTCCGTCTTCTTCCGGTGCCCGCCCGAAATGACCATAAGCCGACGTGCGGGCATAAATGGGCCGGGACAAGCTGAGATGCTCGCGGATACCGCGCGGCGAAAGGTCCACCATTTCCTGAAGAACGTCGGAGAGTTGGGCCTCGTCCACCTTGCCGGCACCATGGGTCTCCACATAAACCGAGATCGGGCGNGAGACGCCGATGGCGTAGGCAAGCTGGATAGTACAGCGCTCTGCCAGTTCCGCAGCCACCACGTTCTTGGCTAGATAGCGGGCCGCNTAGGCCGCCGAACGGTCAACCTTGGTTGGGTCTTTGCCAGAGAAGGCGCCGCCCCCGTGAGGCGCCGCCCCGCCATAGGTATCGACGATGATCTTACGGCCCGTCANCCCGCAATCGCCGACCGGACCGCCGATGACGAAAATCCCCGTGGGATTGACGAAGAAATTTTCCTCCTCGCACATCCACCCCTCGGGAAGGACGTTNACCACATGGGGACGGACGATCTCGCGCACCTGATCNTGGTCGAGATTATCGGCGTNCTGGGTCGACACCACCACCGCCGTGGCCCGCACCGGCTTACCGTTGTCGTATTGCAGAGTTACCTGGCTTTTGGAATCGGGACCGATCCCGGGGGACGCGCCTGAGTGACGGGCCTCGGCCAGCGATTTCAGAATCTGGTGGGAATAATGAATGGGGGCAGCCATCAGAACATCGGTTTCGCGGCAGGCATAGCCGAACATCATGCCCTGGTCGCCGGCGCCCTCATCCTTGTTGCCGGCAGCATCGACACCTACGGCGATGTCGGCGGACTGTTCATGAATATGATTTTCGACCTCGACGGTCTTCCAATGAAAGCCTTCCTGTTCGTATCCAATTTCCTTGACCGCGTTTCGTGCCACTTCCTCGATTAATTCCCGGGTCACGATGTCGGGACCGCGCACTTCGCCGGAGAGGACCACAAGATCAGTGGTAACAAGGGTTTCACAGGCTACACGGGAAAGAGGATCAGCCCTCAGATAGGCATCAAGAACAGCATCGGATATCCGATCGCATACCTTATCGGGGTGCCCTTCGGACACGGATTCGCTTGTGAATACATATTTGGAACGGGCCAAATTCACCCCCATAATTGCCTGACCATCTGATGGAGACCGCCGTTTTGAATTCTTCGGCACGCTCTTTTTGCAGCCTTTTCCAATACCGTCAAGGTGTTTCGGATATGTGGGGCCCGTATCGGAAAGGGCAAGTCATATCCCAGGGGGAACAGCCAAAGGATGACCGGCCCGGCCAGGAAAGAGACCGGGACAGGCCGTAGAAATCAGGTCTTTTTACGGCTGCGCCATGTTGCCGTAACCCCTAGGAGGAGAAGTCCCAGCAGAATGACATCGCCAAACCGGCTATAGACCGTACCCCCGGATAAGGCTTGGGGCAGGGGGTTGTCGATGATCCCCTCACGGCCCAGCCCCAAGGAAGCTATGACCCGGCCATAGGGATCGACAACGGCGGAAATGCCCGTATTTGCGGCCCTGACAAGGGGCAGGCCTTCTTCCACAGCACGCAGCCTGGCGCTGGCAAAATGCTGGTAGGGTCCCGAAGACAGGCCAAACCAGCCGTCATTGGTGACGTTGAGAATCCATTGCGGCGGATCCTTAGCATCGGTCACGTTTCCGGGAAAGATCACCTCGTAGCAGATCAGGGGGCTGAACGGAGGCAGGCCCGGCAGGTGCAGCGTGCGCGGTCCGGATCCGGCGGAAAAATCGAGTCCGCCATGGGTAATCTTGTCCAGCGGCAGAACCGAGCGCATAGGGACGTATTCACCAAAAGGAACCAGATGGAACTTGTCATAATTACCTAATACCGCCCCCCGATCATCAAGGGCGGTAATGGAATTCCAGACCTGCCGGGGCCGGACAT
>NZAO01000043.1 GCA_002686135.1 Rhodospirillaceae bacterium | reverse complement strand
GCGGAATGTTTCCCCTGTTGCACTCACAATATAAAGTCCCCGGCGGTGACGGACTTAAGCGGACTTTTTCTTGTCACTATCTCCGGCGTCATCACTTTTGGCGTCATCACCGTCGCTTTCCGCGGCCGGGTCCCCGTCTTTTTCCGCAGCCGGCTCCTTGTCTTCGTTGCCCACCTCCTCGAAGTCGGCATCCACCACCGTGGCGTCTTCTCCGCCCCCGGCACCGCTTTCGTCACCTTTCTCGCTTTCCCCTGACTCCGCGCCTTGGGCGGCGGCGGCTTCGGCCTGGCTCGCCTTATACATGGCTTCACCCAGTTTCATGGCCGACTGCGACAGGGCTTCCACCTTTTTATTGATGGCGGCCGCGTCTTCGCCTTCCTTGACTTCACGCAGGGCTTCCATGTCGGCTTCGATGGCCTTGCGTTCGTCCTCGGAAACCTGGTCGCCGAATTCTTTAAGGTTCTTTTCAGTCATATGAATGATGGATTCCGCCTGGTTTTTAGCTTCCACCATCTCGCGCAGTTTCTTGTCCTCGCCGGCGTGTTCCTCGGCCTCCTGGACCATGCGCTCAATGTCTTCATCGGCCAGTCCGCCCGACGCCTGGATACGGATCTGCTGTTCCTTGCCGGTGGCTTTGTCCTTGGCCGAAACGTTGACGATGCCGTTGGCGTCGATGTCGAAAGTAACCTCGATCTGCGGCACGCCACGCGGCGCCGTGGGCAAGCCCACAAGGTCGAACTGTCCCAGCATCTTGTTGTCTGAGGCCATTTCCCGTTCGCCCTGGAAGACGCGGATGGTCACCGCCGTCTGGTTATCCTCGGCGGTGGAAAAGACCTGGCTCTTGCGCGTGGGGATGGTGGTGTTGCGTTCTATGAGGCGGGTAAACACGCCACCCAGGGTCTCGATGCCGAGGGAGAGCGGCGTCACGTCGAGAAGCAGCACATCCTTCACGTCGCCCTGAAGAACGCCGGCCTGGATCGCCGCGCCCATGGCCACCACCTCGTCGGGATTGACGCCGCGATGGGGGTCGCGCCCGAAAAAGCTCTTCACGGTCTCGATAATCTTGGGCATGCGGGTCATGCCGCCCACCAGAATCACCTCGTCGATCTCGCCGGCGTTGACACCAGCGTCTTTGAGCGCCGATTTGCAGGGCGCGATGGTCTGTTCCACCAGGTCGTCCACCAAGGCCTCGAACTTGGCGCGGGTGAGCTTGATGTTGAGATGCTTGGGGCCCGACTGGTCGGCGGTGATAAAGGGCAGGTTAACCTCGGTTTGCTGCGCGGTAGAAAGTTCGATTTTAGCCTTTTCCGCGGCCTCCTTGAGGCGCTGCAGGGCCAGTTTGTCCTCGCGCAGGTCTATACTCTGTTCCTTCTTGAACTCGTCGGCGAGATAATCGATGACGCGCTTGTCGAAATCCTCGCCACCGAGAAAGGTGTCGCCGTTGGTGGACTTGACCTCGAACACGCCGTCACCGATTTCCAGGAGCGAGATATCGAAAGTGCCGCCGCCGAGATCGAACACGGCGATGAGTCCGCTTTCCTGTTTCTCAAGCCCATAGGCGAGCGCCGCGGCGGTGGGTTCATTAATGATGCGCAGAACCTCCAGTCCCGCAATTTTACCCGCGTCTTTGGTGGCCTGGCGCTGAGAATCGTTGAAATAGGCCGGCACGGTGATAACCGCCTGTTCCACTGTCTCGCCGAGATAGTTTTCGGCGGTTTCCTTCATCTTCTGCAGGATGAACGCGCTGACCTGGCTCGGCGAATAGGGCTTGCTCTGGGATTCGACCCAGGCATCGCCGTTTTCGCCGCCGACGATGGCATAGGGAACCATGCCTTTGTCCTTCTCGACGATGGGATCGTCGAAACGGCGGCCGATCAAGCGCTTGATGGCGAAGAGCGTATTTTCCGGGTTGGTCACGCCCTGGCGCTTGGCGGGCTGGCCCACCAGGCGTTCGTCTTCGTCGCTGAAAGCGACCATGGAAGGCGTGGTGCGCGTGCCCTCCACATTCTCGATTACTTTGGGATTCTTGCCATCCATAATGGCGACACAGGAATTGGTGGTTCCCAGATCAATGCCGATTACCTTACTCATGCCCATCCTCTTTAAACAATAAACAGGCCCCCCAAACCTTGCCGGCAAAAAGCGCCGGCGGGGAACCTTTTGGTTATGATCACGCCCTATTGAATCGGAAGGTTATATAAGCAGCGGGAGGCANCCCCGCAAGAGCNCCGGGATGATTAAAATTCCCCCGCAGCGCACAACATCCTATCCGTCAGACCTTGGTATCCACGCTTTCTTCGCTGGGTTCGCCCTTGGCCACCCCCACCATGGCCGGACGCAACAGCCGGTCGTGCAGCAGATAGCCCGGCTGTACCACCTCCACCACGGTGCCCGACACGCGGCCCGTATTTTCCACCTCGAACATGGCCTGGTGGAATTCGGGATTGAACTTTTCGTCCAGAGGTTCGATTTTGCGGATATTGTGGTTGCCGAAGGCTGAGAGCATTTCCCGCTCGATCGCCTCCACCCCAGCGGCGAAGGCTTCCAGGGCTTCGTCTTGTTCGCGGGCTTCGGGGTTGATGCTGTCCAAAGCGCGCTGCAGGTTGTCGGCGGCGGTGAGAAGATCGCGGGCCAGCGCGGTGGCCGCGTATTTAGCCTTTTCCTCCAGTTCGCGGGTAAGGCGGCGGTGCAGGTTTTGCATCTCGGCGCGAGTGCGAAGAAGCTTGTCCTCAAGCTCTGCAATTTGGGCTTCGGGGTCTTTTTCCTCTTCTTTTTCCTCTTCACCGGGCGCATCCTCTACGGCCTCGGCAGATTCACTCGCCTCACTGGTCTCTGTAGCGCCTTCCGTGGAATCGCCCTTCTCGCCGGATTGCGGAGGTATTTGCGGGGTCCCGTCATCACCGCAAGCCGTTTCGTCTGCGTTGTCGGACTCTTCGTCTTCGCGGTCCTCGAAAGGCGTTTTATCGTCCATTTTTTCTGTCATCTTTCCTGGCATGTTTTCCAGGGGGTATGGTTCTTCTGCACGGTTCTCATCCCAACAAGCGGCCTACAAGCTGGGCCGTGTAATCCACCATGGGAATGATTCGTGCGTAATTGATCCGTGTCGGGCCGACGACGCCGATGGCACCGATAATCTGTTGTTTGTCGTTGTCAAGGGGTTTCACGATCATGGAACAGCCCGACAGGCTGAAGAGGCTGTTCTCGGAGCCGATAAATATCTGCACGCCTTCGGCGTCTTCGGCCGCCTGCAGCAGGCCGGTCAGGCTTTCCCGGGTTTCCAGCGTCTCAAGAAGGGCGCGGATGTGCTCCAAATCCTCGATGACGGTGACGTCCTCCAACAACTTCGACTGGCCACGGACGATAAGGTGGGGTTCCCCCGCCGCGTCACCCATGGTGGCGACCCCGGCCCCCACCACACGGGCGGAGAGATCGTCGAGCCGGGTTTTGTGTTCCTTGATTTCCTCAAGAATTTCGCCGCGCGCCTCGTTGAGCGTGCGCCCTACAAGCCGGGAATTGAGATAATTCCCTGCCTCGATCAGGGTCGATGGCATCATGCCCTGGGGAATTTCGATGATGCGGTTTTCCACCAGGCTGTTATCCGCCACCATGATTACAAGGGCGCGGGTGCCGCCCAAGTGGACGAATTCTACATGTTTCAGCTGGCGTTCGGTTTTCGGCGCCAAAACCAGGCTGGCGCAATGGGACAAGCCCGAGAGCATTTCCGTGGCTTCCTCAAAAATCTCCGTGGAACTGCGGCCCGAGGCGTGACAGCTGCTTTCGATCCGGGCACGGTCTTCCTTCGTCAGCGGCCCCAGTTCCAGTAGCCCGTCCACGAAAAGACGCAGCCCCGCTTCCGTGGGCAGCCGCCCGGAAGAGGTATGGGGGGCGTAAAGCAGGCCCACATCTTGAAGATCGGCCATGACATTGCGGATGGAAGCCGGGGACAGGGCGCCTTCCATCTGTTCCGCCAGTATCCTTGATCCCACCGGATCGCCGGTGCGTACATAGTTGCTGACGATGAGACGGAATATCTCACGGGAACGCTCATTGAGCTCGCTCACCGGCGCCTGTTCACTGTCGCTGATTTTTTTCACTGTTGTCCCCGTCCGCTCGTCTGTTTGCCTGCCTGTTCGCTTGCCAGCCAGCCTGTCCGTTAGCTGCGCCTGTGGGCCGGCTTGGGCAAAAAAGATCGGAAAACTATGATTTTAACTGCCATGATAGGGCGCGGTGCACGCCCCTGAAAGGGATATGTAATGAGTGAACGCCGGGGCGTCAACGGCGTGGCCTGTCACCACACGTTCACGGCGCGTAAACGAGGGAAATTCCCCATAGCGGGCTGGACGGCGCGGCATCGGCACGCTAGCGTCCCCTCTTTGGCATTTCCGGAGCATTTCCAGATGTCATGCCCGCCTGCCCCCGATGTAAGGAACCCCCATGCGCCCCTCCGGCCGAGCNACTGATGAAATGCGTTCGGTTTCCCTCGAAATCGGCATCGGCAAATATGCCGAAGGTTCCTGCCTGACCCGCTTCGGCGACACTCATGTGCTGTGCGCCGCCAGTGTCGAGGATTCCGTGCCGCCATGGATGCGCAATTCCGGCAGGGGCTGGGTGACGGCGGAATACGGCATGCTGCCACGGTCCACCGACAGCCGCACCGACCGCGAGGCGGTGCGCGGCAGACAGACCGGCCGCACCCAGGAAATCCAACGCCTTATCGGCCGCAGCCTGCGTGCCGTTACTAACCTCAACGCCATGGGTGAGATTCAGGTGCGCATAGACTGCGATGTGTTGCAGGCCGACGGCGGCACCCGCACCGCCGCCATCACCGGCGCTTACGTGGCGCTCTATCAGGCCTTTGAGAACGTGACTAAAACCGGGCTGATTAAGGAGATTCCCCTGACCGGAGAGGTGGCCGCCGTTTCCTGCGGCATCTTCGGGGGAAACTGCGTCCTCGACCTCGACTATGCCGANGACAGCGCCGCCGAGACNGACGCCAATTTCATCCTCGCCAGCGACGGTAAGCTGATCGAGATTCAGTGTACGGCGGAAACCAAGCCCTTCTCCCGCGACGACCTCACCGTCATGCTGGATCTGGCCGGTGGGGGCGCGGACGAATTGTTCCGCCTACAGCGCCANGCGCTGGGGCTTGAATAGACCCGTGCGGCGGCGCCCCGGATGACGCGGCGTTTTGCCGAGCAACAGCTGGTCATCGCCAGCCACAATCCGGGCAAGGTGCGGGAAATCGCTGACCTGCTTTTTCCTTTTAGCGTGGAAGTCACCCCGGCCCCCGAGTTCGGCCTCGCCGAACCTGAGGAAACCGGGACTACCTTCGCCGAAAATGCGGTCCTCAAGGCCCATGCCGCGATGCTGGCCTGCGGTCTGCCCGCCCTGGCTGACGATTCCGGTCTCGCCGTGGAGGCGCTGGATGGCAGGCCCGGCATTCATTCCGCCCGCTGGGCTGGCGAGGAACGGGATTTCACCGCCGCCATGGCGCGTCTGGAGCAAGAGTTGGAGGGAATCCCAGACAACCACGCGCGGTTTGTCTGCGCCCTGGCCCTGGCCTGGCCCACAAAAGAAGGCGAAGGGTGGGCGGCGTCCGAAACGTCCCCGGAAACAGTGGTTTTCGAAGGTACGGTGGCGGGAACCCTGGTGTTTCCGCCGCGCGGCCATAAAGGATTCGGCTATGATCCCGTCTTCATGCCCGACGGCTATGACATCACCTTCGGCGAAATGACTCCTGAGACGAAACACGCCATTAGCCACCGCGCGGACGCCTTTGCCAAGTTGGTAGCGGCGTGCTTCGGGGAAGGCTGAAATGCTTCCACTCCAGGCTCATTGCGAAAACGAAGCGGATACTCCGGGCGGAAAAAACCATCCCGGGGCGGTTGCCGGGGCGATGGCGTCGGGCGACCCCGGATTCGGCCTCTATATCCACTGGCCCTTCTGTCTTTCCAAGTGTCCCTATTGCGATTTCAACAGCCACGAGGCATCCGGAACCGATCACCAGCGCTGGCGCCGCGCTCTGTTGCGTGAGTTGGACTACATGGCGGCGCGGATCGGCGGGGAGGGAGAAAAACGTCCCCTCACCAGTATCTTTTTCGGCGGCGGCACCCCCTCGCTCATGGAGGCGGCCACCGTGGCGGCACTGATAGAACGTGCCGGGGATCATTTTTCCCTGTCACAGGATATAGAAATCACCCTCGAGGCCAACCCCACCTCGGTGGAGGCCGGACGCTTCGCTGAGTTCCGTGCTGCCGGGGTAAACCGTCTGTCACTGGGCGTGCAAGCTTTGGATAACAAGGCTTTGGCCTTCCTCGGGCGCAACCACGACAGGGCCCAGGCGCTGGCGGCGGTGGCCCTGGCGCAGCGGACGTTTCCCCGCACTAGCTTCGATCTCATCTATGCCCGGCCCGGACAGACCCTTACCGCCTGGCGTGCCGAGCTGGGCCAGGCGCTGGCCCTGGGCGGCGATCACTTCTCTCTCTACCAGCTCACCATCGCCCCGGACACGCCCTTCGCCGCCCGGGCCAAGGCCGGGGGTCTGGCCCCAACCAATGACTCCAGTGCCGCGGCCCTCTACGAGACCACTCAGGAGGTCATGGAAAAGGTAGGAATGTATGCCTATGAAATCTCAAGCCATGCAAACAAAGGCGCGGAAAGCCGCCATAATCTCACCTATTGGCGCTATGAAGATTATGCCGGAATCGGCCCTGGCGCCCATGGCCGCCTGACCCTAGCCTGCGGATCAACGGCTGAAAATCTTGTGGGTATTACTTCCGGTATGACTCTTCATAAGAAATCGTTCTGGAACCGTGCCAAAACTGCCCTGCACCGAATCCCGGCCCCCGGGGCCTGGCTGGCGGCGGTGGAGAAAACCGGCCACGGCACGTGCGAAGAGACGCCCCTTGATGGGGACCAGGTTGTTACGGAAATGCTGTTGATGGGGCTGCGTCTGAGCGCAGGGGTCGAGCGCGCCCTGTTCCATGAAATCACGGGGCAAACGCTGCCGGAGGCACTCGACCTGGAGCGGCTGAATCCCTTAATTTCCAGGGGTTTTTTAGAACTCGACGAGGCCGGGCTGCGGGCCACGGCGCAGGGCCGGCAGCGACTGGATGGGGTGCTGGCGGCGCTTCTGGGCTAGGGCGGCGCCACCTCTTTACTCTTCTTTACCGGAGGCCTATTCGAAGAACTCCGGCGCCGGGGATATAACCCGGAAATGGTTGCGACGCATTTCCAGGACTGCCAGGCCTCGTTCTGCCACGCCATTGGATTTGAAGCGGAAGATTCCATCGAGTCCGGCGAACCCATTGGCCGCGGTCAGGGCCGAATGAGAAAAATCGCCGCCGCCGGGAGCACGCGCCAGGACCGCCGCCAGGGCCGCCGCATCATAGGCCATGGTTGCCAGGCGCGGCGGATAGCGGCCGTATATATCCTTGAATTTCTTTGAGAAATCGGCCCTGGCTCGGGGCGGCGACGCGGCAAACCAGCCCCCCACCAGGGCCGGTTCCGTGCCTAAAGAGGCATTGTCCCACTGGGTAGTGCCGAGAAGGCGTACTTTAGGCATATCGATNTCGAAGAANGGCAGCAGTGGNGCNATGGTGCGCAGCCGGTCGCCACCGGNAGGCAGCAGAACCGCGTCAAAGGGAAGCTCACCGAGNGTATCTAGCTNTTCCAGCCGTTTCAGGGCCTGGCGTGACACCTCATCGTCTCGTTTTTCCAGAGCCTTCCTTTGTTCCTCCAGGCTGGCACGGCGTTGATCATAGTCGGCGAAGTGACGCACCACCGCCGAGACATCGGGGGAGCCGGGGNGAAAGCTGGCCACTTTCACCACCTGCCCGCCATGCCGCGCCACCGCCTCGCGCAGGGCCGTGGCGGCGCGGCGACCATAGGCCGTATCGGGCACAAGGGCGGCGAAGCGCAACAGGCCGCGGGAGCGGGCGAAGGCCACCGCGCGTTCGATTTCGTCACGGGGCAAAAAGCCCATCAGGAACACGCCGTTACCGGCCACCGAGCGGTCGGTGGAAAAAGCCACCACGGGCACACCCTTTTCCCGCGCTTTTGACGCCACTGAGGCCACGGAGGCGGAATAGAGCGGCCCCAGGATCAGCTCCGCTCCGTTGCTCAAGGCCCGGGCGGCGGCGCGGCGGGCGCCCGCGGGCGTGCCGGTGGTATCAAGGGGAAGCAGCGAGAAATTCTTTTCCGCNAGATCGAAAAGCGCCATCTCCGCGCCGTGCAGCATGGCATTTCCTAGAGCCGCATGGGGACCCGACAGGGGCAGCAGAATGGCGATACGAATCAGATCATGGACACCGGGCGGCGGAATAAGGTGAACCTCCTCAAGGAACGGAGACAGGGGCTCGGATTCAGTGCCCCCCCGCGCGGCGGAAGGAATCGGGGGGGGGGGCTCTTCCACGTTCTCTTCATAGACTTCTTCAAAAACTTTTTCGTCTTGCAAAGGGACGTCCTGCGCCGTGTGGAATTCGGGCAGGCGTGGCGGCAACGGCATCTTTCCCGTCGAGGACATTGTCTCTTCTTGCGGGCTTTCAAGAAGGTCCGGTAGTGTTCCCCCTTCGCAGGCGGTCATGGCGAAGAAACANGCCACCANCGCCAACACCCTGTAAGTGCGGCCCGGAATCCGCCACGGAGCCCTTGAGGAAAAGNGCCGGATAGTGAAAGGAAGGCGAGGCAAGCGCAGTGTCCGCAACGCGAAAACCATCTCCAAAAGGCAAAGGAACCCAAACCCGGGAACAGACCGGNAGGGCAAAGCCTACTGACAGCGCGCCGCGAAGTAAACCAGNGCCGTCTTCGGAAATTTCCCCCGGCCTGACCCTGGTGGCAACCCCCATCGGCAACGCCGCCGATATCACGCTGCGGGCGCTTGATGCACTGCGCCAGGCGAATGTGATCGCCTGCGAGGATACCCGGGTTTCGCGCAAGCTGCTGACCCTGCACGGTATCGCCACCCCCACCCTGTCCTATCATGAACATAACGCGGCCCGTATGCGGCCCCGTATTCTGGAGCGCCTGCGCCGGGGTGAGGCCATCGCCCTTGTCACTGATGCGGGCATGCCGCTGATTTCCGATCCCGGCTTCGCGCTGGTGCGGGCCTGTTTCGACGAAGGGCTCCCGGTGACGGTGGTCCCCGGCGCTTCCGCCTCGCTGGCGGCGCTTGNGCTTTCCGGCCTGCCCAGCGACCGTTTTCTCTTCGCTGGATTCCCGCCTACCAAGGCGGTGGCGCGACGGACCTTTCTCGAAGACCTTGGAAAGACCAGAGGGAGCCTGATTTTCTATGAATCCCCGAGACGGCTGGCGGTCTCCCTTGAAGACATGGCCGCAGTGCTGGGGCCGAGACAGGCCGTCGTTGCCCGCGAGATCACCAAACTCCACGAGGAGGTACGGCGCGGCTCGCTGACGGAGCTAGCGGACGCCTATAGCCGCGACGGCCCGCCCAGGGGAGAGGTGGTGGTGGTGGTGGCCCCGCCGCAACCCGATGATGGCCGGGAGCGGGACAATCTGGCGCGGGAATTGCTGGAACTAGCCCTGGAGGAACACAGCCTGCGCGACGCCGCCGATGCCGTCTCCTGTATCACCGGTGTTTCCCGTCGCAAGGTCTATGACCTGGCGCTGGCCCTTAAGGGCAGCAAGACCAGCGTAGATGATCCCGGTGGCCAATGACGGAACCTCCTCCCGCCAAGGCGCAGCGGGATTTCGCCATGGCGGCGGACTCCATCACTCCCCACCAACGCTGGCGCGTCACCCGGGCGGTGAGCGATTTCCTTGCCTGCCGCCCCGAATTGGGGAATCTCGACATATGCTTCGACGTGATACTGGTATCGCCCCTGCGCCCGCCGCGCCATATCGCGGATGCCTGGCGCAAAAGCTGGTCATAGCGAAGGCTGGGCTTTGCCTCTAAAATCCGATATTCATTCCGGGACATGAAACGTCTTCTCACCCTTTTCTTTCTGCTGGCCCTTCCTTCCCTTCTTTCGGCCTGTGCCACGGCGGCGGGAGCCGGTGCCACCGCGGGCGTAGCCGCCTCCCAGGAACGGGGGCTTGGCGTCGCCATCGATGATTCCGCCATCCACGCAAAAATCTGGAGGCTGTGGCTCGATACCGATCCACATATTTTTCTCGAGGTGGGGGTCGACGTGCATGAAGGCCGAGTCCTGTTGACAGGCACCATCAACAGCCCGCAGAACCGGCTCGACGCGGTGCGGCTGGCCTGGCAGGTGAAAAGCGTACGCCAGGTGATCGATGAAATCCAGGTCACGGACGAAGGCGGGGTCCTCGATTACTCCCGTGACGTCTGGATTACCGCCCAGCTGCGTTCCAAGATCACTTTCGATTCCGAAATCCTCGCCATCAATTACAGTATCGAGACCGTCAACAAGGTGGTCTATCTTATGGGCGTCGCCCAGAGCGAGGCAGAGATCGACCGGGTCATCCGCTACGCCCGCAACATCGACTATGTAAGGAAAGTGGTGAGCCATGTGCGCATCAAGGCCGAGCGGCTTCCTGGCACCTAGGACGGGCTATCTAATTCCGCCTCTCCCGCTACGCGGGGTTCCGTCTCTGTGGCGGGGCAAAGTATGACCTTGACCGTCGCCCTTCAGATGGATCCAGTGGAGTCCATCGATATCGACGCCGACAGCAGCTTCGTCCTCGGGCTGGAAGCCCTGCGCCGGGGCCATGAGCTGTATCATTACCTGCCCCGTCATATGAGCTTTACCGGCAGCGACGGTGACGTGCGGGTTCGCGCCCATACACGAACGCTAGCCCTGCGCCGCGAGAAGGGAAACCACGCCATGCTAGGCGATTCCGAAATCCGCGACCTTGCGCAATTCGACGTCATCCTCATGCGTCAGGATCCGCCCTTCGACATGGCCTATATCACAGCCACCCACATGCTCGAGCACATCCACCCCGCCACCCTTGTGGTCAATGATCCCGTGGAGGTGCGCAACGCCCCGGAGAAACTGTTCGTTTCCCATTTCGGCAACCTCATGCCGCCGACCCTGATTTCCGCCGACGGCGGCGAAATCGCCGCCTTCCGCGCCGAGCACAAAGACATTATCGTCAAGCCCCTGTTCGGCAACGGCGGCGCCGGGGTCTTTCATCTCAGCCCCGATGACGAGAACCTCTCGGCCCTGATCGAGATGTTCACCACGCAGAGCCGCGAGCCCATCATCGTCCAACGCTATCTTCCGCAGATACGCAAGGGCGACAAACGCATCATCCTCATCGACGGGGAGGCNGCCGGCGGTCTTATCCGCGTGCCCGCNGCCGGCGAGGCGCGCGCCAACCTTCACGCCGGGGCCNNNGCCGAACGCGCCGAGCTGACGGCGCGNGAACGCCAAATCTGTGCNCGCATCGGCCCGGCGNTGAAAAAAAGGGGGCTGATCTTCGCTGGAATCGACGTCATCGGCGACTACCTCACCGAAATCAACGTCACCTCGCCCACGGGATTGCAGGAAATCAACCGCTTCGACGGACTTGCCGGCGGCGACACCCTGGAGGCCCGCATCTGGGACGCTATCGAAAAACGCCACAAAGAGACGCGGTAGGAGCGCCAGGCCCGCGCCTGACAGCCTGAAAACAGCCTTGAATCACGNATNGGTAGCGCGCCCAAGGGGAGATATACTAAGAAACGTAAGNGAACATCAGGANGGCGATCGNNNGATCGNCAAAGCTNAAAGTGAGAGGGGGTTACGAAATGAAACTCAACGTTCGNGCNTTCGCCCTNGCTTTCGCNGTGTGGTGGGGGGTCGGACTTTTCCTCGGCACATGGTGGGTCATCGCNACAAGNGGGNCCACGGGNGAACCCACCTTNCTGGCGCGCATCTATATCGGCTANGANATCAGTCCCGTGGGCAGCGTGATCGGCCTCGTNTGGGGCGTCATTGATGGGCTTATCGCGGGGGCCATATTTGCTTGGCTCTACAACGCCATCGTTGACAGGTTGCCGACGGCATAGGAAGCGCCAGCCCCGGGCTGACCACGGCATGGGGTTTGTGATGGCGTAGCGGCCGTGATGTTTGGGGCCGCCACCGTCAGCTTGTCCTAAGTTCCTTCTTTATTACCACTTTGAGTGATTCCTTGCTCATCATGCTCCGCAGTGCGTCTTCCACGCCCTCGATAGGCCGTTCGCTGGAAAACAGAAGATCGGCCTTGAGGCCGGGATCGGCCAGAAGGTCGAGCGCGCTTTTGATGGTTTCCGGCCGGTGGTGATAGGTCCCCTTGATGGTGAGTTCTCTGTAATGGAGAAGATGGGCGTCAAGGGGAATGGTGGTGCCCGGCGCGCAGCCTCCGAAAAGATTGATCGTGCCGCCAGGCCGCGCGCAAGTGATGGCGTCCAGCCACACCTCCGGAACCCCGGAGGCGTCGATGGCTACGGTCGCGCCCTTACCACCTTGTGTTCTGGCACGCACCATTTCCGCCTGGCTGCCCGCGCGTCCGCTTTCGAAAGCTTCCGCCGCGCCCAGCTTCTTGCCTACGGCGAGACGGTCGGGGCTGGGATCGGTAAGCAGGACCCGGTGCCCCTCCATAGCCAGCACCGCCACGAACAGCAGGCCGATGGGACCGGCGCCGAACACCATGATCTCCATCTCGCTGGACTTGCCGTAACGGGGAAGGTCGCAGGAAAAGGTAGGGCCGGAAAGGCCGCAGGCATTGATGCCGTGAATCACGCAGCCCAGGGGTTCCGTCAGGGCTGCCCTTTCGAAGGAAAGGCCCTTGGGAATAAGGTGGGTGTTGCGCCGGACGAAGCGTTCCGGGACGAGCAGGAATTCCGCGTAGGCGCCGTTGATATACTGAAGGTCCTCGCACAGGTTTTCCCTCTCCTCATGGCACGGACCACAAGCCCCGCAGGGGGCGGAATTGACCACCACCACGGCATCCTCGATAGAGAACGTGGTGACGCCATCACCGACGGCGGCAACGCGGCCCGCCATTTCGTGGCCGAACAGGGTCGGCACCTGAAGCATGCGGGGGTGGCCGCCGCGCCGGTAGACCTTGACGTCGGTGCCGCAGGTGGTGGCCGCTTCCACGCTGAGGAGAATTTCGCCCGGCCCCGGCCGGCTGAC
>NZAO01000042.1 GCA_002686135.1 Rhodospirillaceae bacterium | reverse complement strand
GGGAAAACCAGTCAGGTGCCGGAGAAATGACGTACCAAGTGGTCCACCATCTCGCCCACATTCTGCAAACCGTTGATCTCTCGTGGTTTGAGACGGATGGCAAAGGCCTTCTCACAGCCAATGATGAGCTTGATCTGGTTGAGGCTGTCCCATTCCTCGATATCGTCCGCCGTTGTCTCCAGCGTGAGAACAAGGCTCTCTTCATCGAAAACCTCCCGGAAAACCTCGGTCAGGATCGTCAGGGCCTGATCTGGGGAAATAAGCATCATGATCTCAAGCTCTTCAAGAACAGATGATTGTCATATGGTGTGCNGGCATNCCGTCGGGGGAATCGGCGGCGGAAACCCATGCCGCTCCCTCTCCACTCCCCCCCCCGGAAGCAAAGNCTAGTTCCGGCAACAGGTCCACCAACAAACCGTTGCGGTCAGACTGCTGATAGACCAGATGCAGGTGTTCCACGCCCGCCTTTCGCGCCCGCTCAGAGATAAGATGGCGCATAACATATTCCAGTCTTCGCGAAAACACACGACAGCTCATGACCCAGTTTTCGATGGCAAGCACTTCGTCGCCGGGCTCCAGAACAGCCACGGAGACAATCCCGTAGTCCTGGAGCCTGTCGCGCAGACGAAGAGCGAGGACATGTTCCGCCCGTTTTGAAATTTCGTCAGTGGAAAAAACCCTGGGGTTGAGCTTGAACTGGTTGGTCTTGGCGATAAGCTGCACAATCCTGTCCAGAGACCCCGGCCCCACGGGCTCGATGGTGGCCTGCGGCTCAAGACCTGCAAGAAAGGCTTCCATATCTACCGCCCGGCTCATGGCCTCCCGGGTCTGGGCCCGCGCCTGATAGGAAGCGGCGCGCTCCAGGTCCTCCTGTGTCAGCCTGCCCGAAGGAAAGGCTTTGGCCTCGTCAATGGCGCGGGGGAAATCGGCCGGCTCCTCAGGAAGGTCAAGCACCAGAACCTCGGGCAATTGCTCCCTCACCCAGGCTCGCTCCACCGGACTGTCATCGGCCAGAACCAGGGCATTGAGCCCCAGGTTAAGCTCTTCGGCGATAGCCAGAAGATTGCTGGCTTTGTCTTCGAAATTGGCGATGAAACAGGCAATATCGGACTCGCCCAGAACCATACCCGAATGTTCCCGGAAAGGCAGCCGCGCCATTTTTTCCGTATTCTTGGAACACACGGCCAAGATCACGCCACGCTGGCTAAGGGCCGCTACGTATTCCTGAAAGGCGGTGAAGGCCTCGCCTTCTGGCGTTTCCGGACCAAGCTCCAGCCCTTCCAGACCCACATCGCCCACCACACCGCCCCACAACGTATTGTCGAGGTCAAGCACCAGCACCTTGCGTCCATGCCCGGCGNGGGCCGATAGGGTCGCGGCGAGACTGTCCGCCAGTTCAGGNAGCGCCTCGAAAGAAAAAGGNTGCTTGCACATGTGATAAAGGCGGGGGTCATGCCATTTGTCCTGGCCCAGACGCTGCACCAANTGCTCGCAATCCAANAGCGTTACCTGNGGCGGTGCCTGGTCGGAAAGTTCCATATTAACCCGCCTCACATGGCGGACCAGTCCCCCTGGCGCCAACCCATCCTGATCGCCCCGAGGGCGCAGCAGCGGCGGATCGAAACTTAACTGCACCGCCGGACAGGGCAGATGCGCCCATAAATCCATCCACAGCGCCACTTCCTTTTTCACTGCCTTTTCCGCCGCCCGGGCGTCGCAACCGGGGGCTGGAAGATGCGCCAGGTCGCGGTGGGTAGGCAGCAGAATAAGGAAATCCGGCGTATCGGCAAACAGCACTCCTTTCTTCTCGAGAAGCGCCGGGGCTATGGCGCCGTAATCTCCCGTGGTGACGGTGGCGGCCATCCCCCTGCGGGCGAACATGAGCGGCAGCATCTCCGCCAGGTAATCGGTAAGAAAAGAGGACAGCACTGTGACCCTGATCCCCGGGCCCACCGCGGCCAGAGCAGCCTTGTCCTTGTTCAGCCGCTTGGCGAGCCGGGTGATCTCTTCCGCCGGGCGCGACAACAGGTCGGCGCCGCCATAGAAAGACGGGATGTCTTCTTTGGGTGGGGATGTCCTGGCTCGGGCCGGCATCTTCCCTGTGTTTTTCATCGCCTTTGGGCGCGACTTACCGGCACCACCGTGCCATAGAGCGCGTCGCCCGCCTCGCTCATAAGGAAAGCCGCCGCCGCCGCCACATCTTCAGCCGAGGTAAGGCGTTTCTCCGGCATGGCCTCGGCCACCTGTTGCAGATACATCTCCGGCAATTCGGCGGTCAGCGCGGATTCCACCATGCCCGGTGCAAGGATATGGACCCGTACGCCACGATCTATCCATTCCTGCGCCAGAATACGGACATAGGCGGTGAGCGCGGCTTTGGCGGCCACATAGGGCGCAACCTTCACCGGTGGCGCGCCTAACACATATTCGGTGCTTAGCACCAGGGCGCGGGCCGTTCCATCATTGGCCTCCAGAAGAGACAGGGCCGCTGACAGGCTGAGATGCAAAGCCTTCAACTGGATGTCTAGCTGGGCCTCGAACACGGACCAGTCCGTCTTATGGGTCAGTTTGTGGGGAAAAGGGCTGGCCACGGCGAACACCACCCCGCGCAGGGCGCCATGATCTGCCGCGAGTCTTTCGAACATGGCCGACACCTGCCCGGGATCGCAAAGGTCGGCGTTCACCGTCGCCGCCCCGTCTATTTCCCCAGCCAGGGATTCCAGCCGGCCTGTCCCCTCATGTCCGTGCAGGACCACCGGCCCGTCCCCGCAAAGACGCCGTGTGATAGCCGCGCCGATGACGCCAGAAGCACCCAGTATCAGGACAGGATTTTGCATAGGACATTCCCCCTGACCACGCTTTGCGCCCCATCCTCGTCTTTCTTTTCACCTCTGATCTTAAGGCTGACCAGGGCGTGGTCGGTGTGCGTATCCACCACCTCTCCGGATAAGGTTACTTCATCTCCGGGATAAACAGGGTTGGGAAAATTCAAATTTTCCTCCATCAACAAACAGCGCCGCCCCGGCAGGAACATGCCGATCAAGGCCGAAACCTTGGCGCCAAGAAGAAAACCGTGGGCCACGCGATCGGCAAATCCCCGTTCACGGGCGTAAGCCCCGTCCATATGCAGGGGATTGCGGTCGCCGCTGAGGTCGGCGAAGGATTCTATCTCCGCCACCTCGACGGTCCAGGAAATATCCGCCGAAACACCGGGAGAAAGATCCTCGAAGGCGATCTCACGTGCGTTTGTCATCCTGTCTTCTTTTCAAGAACTTAAGGGGCATGTGATGGGAAAATTCATACAGACAATCCCTGCCCGACACAAGGATGCGGGGGGCGGACCTAGTCCCGGCGCAAGATTTCGCGACAAAGATATCCCAACAGTCGCGATCCGGTCTTAAATGCTGGAAAATGGGTGGCACCCTCGATCCTGCCGGCTTCGGAGGTAGGGAACTGCTCTATGGCCAGGCCCATCTTGTAGGCGCGGGCTATCATTTCCAGATCAATGGATACGCCTGTATCCCGGGGTCCGATACGCTTAAAGGCCTCTGCCGTCATCCCCCTGAAACCATGAAGCACGTCCCAGACCACCGGCCCCTCGCGCCGCCACAAAAGCGCGGTAAGAAGCGACAGGCCAAGTACGAACCATTTCCGCGGCCGCAAAAAACTGACATCCTCTTCATTACGTGCGCCCTTCATATTACGGCTGGTGATAACCAGATCGGCGCCTGCGTCGAAATAGGCTTGGAATTTCAGTGTTTCTTCCACGGGCACGCTTCCAGTCGGGAAATAAAAGACAAGCGCATCCGACTTGCACATGCGGAAGCCATGGCAGCAGCCTGCGCTGTACCCCTTTTCGGGCTGCTGGTGAACGGGGATGCCCTCAGCCTCCAGATATTCCACCGTGCCGTCAGTGCTGTTCCCATCAACGGCGAACACCTCGTCGAAGGCCTCGCGCTTTATCAGCGGCACATCGTGCTCACAGCCCCTGCGCTCGTTCATCACCAGAAGGCACAAGGCGACGGTTTTCCTTTTCTCCGTCACGGGGCCTCCAGTTTCCTTGATAACAGTTCCCCGGCCAGGTCCAGGGCATGGGCTACGGCCACGTCGGAATTCATGTGTTCCCATTCACCCCAGCGGCCGAGTCCATAAATCTCCTGCGAGCGCGCCCAGGTCAGAACCAGCTCTATCTCATCAGGCTTGGCGACGGTGTTTAAGGGATAGGCGAAGGTGTTGTGATGACGCCACTCCCCCGGAGGGCCGCTTCTGGCACTGTTGGTTTCGGTCCAGCCACCACGCGCTTCGGCAATGAAATTGTTACGGCATAACAGGCGGTGATGGTGTATATCCTCATCGGGCACGTAGATCCAGTGGGCATCGCTGGCCTCACTCCGGGCCACGTAATCCACATCCACGGAAGTGTGGCGTAAACGGCTCGCGGCCTCCGCCACGTCGCCCTGAAGCATGGCCAGTTCCCGCCACAGGGGCCAGGGAATGGTATTGATGATCCGCTTCCCCCGGAATTTGCCATTAACCGTTCTCGTTTCCACATCCACCGACGTTACTTTCGTGTCGAGGCACAGGCGATCGCCAAGCTTCTCCCCCATGCGCCGCCACACTTCGCCATAACCGAATGCCCTAGGATAAAGGAAAGCCTCGTGTGCGGGGACGGTCCCCGCAGGCTTTTTTTCGCGGCAGCTTTGCAGGGTCTGTTCGTAGGAAACATCGGGCAGCTTGTGAAGCCAATAGGCGCCCAGACTGTCAAGGTTCACCGACCAGATTTTACGGTTATAGGGCAGCATGTAAATTTCGGCGATCCGGTCACCGAGCTTCCAGCGGATCCAGTCGGAAAACCGCGAAGGTTCCGGCGTGCCGGTGACACATCCCGCCTTGGCGATGGAATCAAGAACCGCCGCTTGCTCCTCCTCGGGAAGCTGATAGATATGGGACTCGAAGGGGTAATCGATATCGTTGAAGCCACCCATACGGATACGGGTGATCCGGGAATACCTGTTCCACTGGTCCTCGGGCAAAAAACGAAAGAGAAAATCCGTCACTCGGGTGTTCTTCACATCAAGGAAATGCCCGCCGCCGATGTCGAGGGGGGCGCCATCCACCTCCGCGCTGCGGCACAGACCACCCGCTTCCTCCTCCGCCTCGATGACGATAAAAGACGTTTCTCCCGCATCCAAAAGCATATGCGCGAAAGTCAGCCCGCTGGGTCCGGCGCCGAGGATCACATGGTCGAAATCAANGATTTCAGACATGGCTAANCTTCGCGGCGCAGACGGGCGCGCAGCCCGTCAACCCCATAAAGGGCCAGAAAAATCAGCGCCGGCTCCATGGGCAACCGATAGCGGGAATTCCCTATAAACAGATGGAAGACGGCAAAATAGGTGATGAGCCCCGCGCAGCACAGCAGAACGGCGTAATGGCGCCGCATAAACATCCAGGTGATACCAACCAACCCCAATGCCCGCAAGATGATCACGAATATAAACGCCGTCATGGAAATCGTTACCGCCGCAGCGGAAGAACGCTCCAGGGCGTCAATAACGGAACCGAGATGGCTTTCAAAATTCTTCTCACGCATGGCGGTAAAGGCGCTGGGCGCGTCCAGATCCAGAAGATTGTGGAAGTTGGCAGCCCCGGCGGCCCCGAAAAACTGCGCCCATCCATAGGCCGTCGCCTTGGCGATCACGGGAAGATCATAGGAAAAGAAAGTACGTGTATAGAAAGCGGTCAGAGCCTTCTCACGTTCCCGTGAGCTCATCCCTTCCCATTTCGCCCCCCGAGACGCCACATAGGCAGCTTGTGTGGCGGAGATTCTACCATGAGCCTCGGCCAAAGGAACTCCAGTGGCATATTTTTCCAGATAGCCCACATGGACCTGGACATAGGCGAGCATCATAGCCGGCGGCGAGAGGGCAAATCCTTTCCCCGCCTGGGCATTGTGGGCCATCCACGGCACTATCAACATCGCCGCCACGATCGCTGCCGCCGCGCCTTGTCCGATCCGCCTTGCAAAGGGACGTCCAACCCCCCCGGCCAGGGCCAGAAGCGGCAACAGAAGAGGTAGCAGCAAAATAAGGTATTGGGCAGCCGGACGCACAAGACAGGCCAGTCCCAGAAACAAACCCGCCAATAGCGCCGGCCTCAGTGAGGGCTCCCTAGCATAACGCAAGGCGGCCCACAGAAACGCCGTGATAAACAGACTGTAAAGAGTATCGCTTTGGATCAGATGGGCCGTGGCCATGGCGTTGGGGTTGAATACCACCAGCGCCAGCGCCGCCACGCCATAGCCCGGCAGCCAGGCCGCCACTATAGCGCGGGCGAATAATCCCGTAATCCACAGCAGCACCACCTGTCCCACGATAACCGGAATCAGCGATTTTCCTCCCCCCAGCCACAGCAACGCTGCATCGAACAGAGGATAGAGAGGCTGGCGGTAGGTCATGGGGGTGGCAGGATTATCCAGCTCCACCAAGGCACCGTATTTCAGCAGAGCCAGAGCTGGATTGTGCCAGGTGCCGGCATCGGCGCCGTTAAAAAGCTGTGCGCCTTCCTCCACAGTCATCAGAAGCGCCAGGTTAACCAGAATAAAAAGAATGAGGATTACTTGGCCCGCTCGAGACACCAACAGGCCGGTGCCGTCCGAAGGGCTGGCGAGGGCAGACTCCCCCTCGTTTCCCGGGATATGATTCTGATGGAGACTGCTCATAAGATATGGCCGATTTATAAAGGATGCGGACGCCGGGTGTATAGCCCTTAAGCCAGGTCACCCCAAGTACACTAGGAACGGAATAAGGGGGTGAGGAATGCGGTTTGACGCCCCTCCGTGCCAGCGTTATCGTCCCCTTCCTTTCATCAGGAAAAAGATATTTTTTCAATCCCTGTCGGAAACATAATGAAATTTCTTTTCAACAAAAAATTAAAAAAAGTGTGGGGTGATGACCTGGAAGTTACCCTGGTTAACCAGGAAATTCTGAATAACAAGCCGGTATTCAGAAAACTGATCACCGAATATTACCGGGAAATGGCCGCCGCGCTTCAGGAAGGCGGACCGACCCTGGAAATCGGCAGCGGCGGCGGATTCTTCCACGAACACCATCCCCATGCCATCTCCTCGGATATGTTACAGATACCCGGCATCGACGTTGTCTGCGACGCCACGCAGCTGCCGTTCCGGGAGAGTTCCCTAAAAAACATCGTGATGCGGGGGGTACTTCACCACATATACGATCCCATCTTGTTCTTCGAGGAATGCGAGCGCGTGCTTGCCGAGGGCGGCAGGGTCATCATCAACGATCCCTATATTTCTCCCTTTTCCCACTTCATCTATAAATACATCCATTTCGAATTCTGCGATCCTGNAGCCGACTGGAAGTTNGACAGGGGGCAGCCGCTGATGGACTGCAACTTGGCCNTGGCCACCATTATCTTCAAGAAACGGCTGGCCGACTTCAAGCAAAGGCTTCCCCGCCTGAAGATAGTGCGTACCAATTATCACACCTTTTTCATCTACCTGCTTACCGGCGGCTACAGCTATCCTGCGCTTATTCCCAGCTGGATGTTCGAGCCCGTCATGGCCGTCGAAAGACTCCTAAAACCCCTGCGCATGTTGCTTTCCAGCACCCTGTTCATCGTCCTGGAGAAACGCGGTGACGGCGGGGGCAAGGACTGACATGTCACGGCCCCGTTTGTTATTTTTCCTGAGCGTTTCCCTTTTCCGGGATGAACGCCACGGCAAGAGACAGATCACCCGGTCCCGAAGATGTAGGCATCGCGGAATTTCATGTCGTCCTCAAGCTGCTCCTGAACGGTAACGTAAAGGTCGCGTACCGAAACCATGCCGACGACCCGCTCCCCGTCGACGATGGGAAGATGACGAAAACCCAGCTCGCACATTTTTTGAAGAGCATCCATGGCCAAGTCATCGGGACTTATGGTTACCGGATTCTTGGTCATGACCTGGGAAATTTTCGTTTTACCCGAATCCTTTCCATTGGCGATTATCTTCACGGAAATGTCGCGTTCCGTGAAAATTCCCTCCAGCTTGTCCCCATTGGTGACCAGAAGGGCGGAGATATGATGCTCGGCCATAATCTCGACCGCTTCGCGGGCGGTGGCTGAACCTGAAATGCTTCGAATGGTTTGGTTTTCGACGACATCGGGAACGATTTTTCGCTTCATGTCGTTTCCCTCCTGCTTCTCTCTGATGTCTGAAACTATCAGCTTGGCAGGGGCGGACGGCTTTGGTCAAGTGGCACGGCCTGTATCTTNGTGGTNCTTACGTGGCGATGGTGTCCCGAATGCCCTCCTCCTTGCAAACCGCCACTCGGCAAGGGTGTTCTCCCTGTTTTATCAANAGATTGAGGNGCATTTCCGCGAAATTTTCTGGGATGAAAACGACCCCGTCGGGAAAGCGTCTGGTGACCCTGAGCCGTGCTTTGGCCTCACCGTGACGGGATNTGACAATAACCTGGTCCCGGTCCGAGAGACCAAGCGCCGAAGCCTCCCGCNGGCTCATCTCCACATAGGGCTCGGCCGCGAGCGTTTCCAGAATCGTGGAATTCTGGGAGATATACCCGGAATGGAAGAGGCAATCGCCAGTTACTAGTTCAAGCTCCCCCGATTCGTGACTTTGGGACTCCCCCGGGGCCGCGACGGGCATATCGCCGGAAGCCGGACCTCCGTTGTCGGCGGGGACCACGGACGGCACAGACGACACGGTAAACGCGCCCTCTGCGGAACCGATTGCATCCCTACCGAGCCCACCGTAGGACGGCACCAGATGTGTGATTTCGGAAAAGACGTCTGGCGCAGCAGTGGAGCCCAGGTCATGGCCCAGGGCCGAAGCTAGCAAGGCAAAAATCTCCATATTGCTTCTGGCCTCGAAGGCGGGGCGGCGTATGGGCCGCAGCTTCTGCACCCGGCCTTCGTTGCTGGTGAAGGTTCCTGC
>NZAO01000041.1 GCA_002686135.1 Rhodospirillaceae bacterium | reverse complement strand
GGCGCCCATGCGGTCAGGGTGATGATCTCGAAACTGGCGGGAATGCGGCCGTCTTCCTGGGCGAACATGTCTTGGTAGTGATCGGCCATCCGCATCAGGGTGGCGCGGCGCGTGAACCCGGCGCGGCGGCCCTGAAGGATGTTGGTTTCCCCCATGCCGCGCAGGTCATGCATCAGGTCGAAAGCGTTTTCATAACACACGGTGAGGGTGTCGCTGTCCACCACGGGCAGGGCGAATCCCGCCCGCTGTAACAGCATGCCGGCATCGCGGATATCCACGAAAGGGGCGATCCGGGGGCTGGCGCCGCCTTCTTCGGATATTTCCGCTTCGGTCCAGGCCGCGCGCATTTCGCCCAGGGTGCTGCCGCCGAAGAAACAGCCCAGGAAAAGGCCGTCGGGACGCAGCACCCGGCGAATCTGCACCATGGTTCCCGGCAGATCGTTGACCCGGTGCAGAGCGAGACAGCTCAGCACCAGATCGAAGCTGTGATCGGCGAAGGGGAGGCATTCCTCGTCGGCGGCCAGCTGGTGAATCCTTGGCTTCTTATCCCGGGGTGCCTGTGCTCCGGAAGAGGCGCCGCTGAGGCGAAGCATGGCGGGGGAAACGTCGCATTCCACCAGGGTTTGCACATCACCGCGCGCGGCTATCTGCGCGGAAATTTCGCCGCCATTACGACCTAAATCTAGGGTGGAAGAAAAACCGCGGCTGATATCATCGAGCCTGTCCACTAGCCGTATCGCTGTTTCCTGCACGAGGAAATTATGGTTTCCCCAGTTTTCCGCCGCCCGTTCACGGCGGCGGCGCAGCTGAGCACGGTCAAAGAGAGCCCTGGCATCCGACATGGGAGAAGTATAGGCGCAATGGGGCCGATTGGGACGGTAATCGATGGCAATTGACGATATGATCCTATGGTGTGATTTCACATTATGATTCCGGGGCGAACCGTGTGGATGGTGCTGACCCTGGCGCGGGTCGGCAGGCTCTCTATGAATCTATAGCTTTCCGGGACGATGATCCTTATATGTTGCCTCCCTATAGAAGATGCGAACGCCAACCAACCCCAGAATCGAACACATGCCCACCATCGAAATCTATACCTCGCCGCTGTGCGGCTATTGTTCCCGCGCCAAGAAACTGCTCTCCGGGAAAGGCGTCGAATTCACCGAGATCAACGTTCTCGGTGATGCCGAAATGCGTGATGAAATGGTCAAGCGCGCCGGAGGCGGCCGCAAGGTGCCGCAGATATTCATCAACGGAGAACATATCGGCGGATCGGAGGAGCTGGCGGCCCTGGAAAATTCGGGGCGGCTCGATGAACTGTTGGGGACGGGGGGCTGAGGCGCATGTCTTCTTCATTCAAGGCTGCCTGCGTTCAGACCAGTTCCCAGCTCGACATGGACGCCAATCTGGAGGCGGCCTCGGCGCTGGTGCGTGATGCCGCCGATAACGGCGCGCAAATGGTGTTGATGCCAGAAAACGTCTCCCTGATGGGGACCAACCGGGAACAGGCACTCGCCATGGCGGTGCCGGAAGCCCGCCACAAGGCGCTTCCGGTTTTTACGGAGTTGGCCCGGGAAAAAGGGGTTTGGCTGATGGTGGGTTCGCTCTCGGTGCGCCTCGATGAGGCCGGCGGCGGCGAAGACATGCTTGCCAACCGTTCCCTCCTGATCAGCGACCAGGGGGAGATCATGGCCCGCTACGACAAGATTCACATGTTCGACGTGAATATAGAAGGCGGCGAAAGTCACCGCGAATCGGAGACCTATCGTCCCGGCGCGCATGCGGTGGTGGCGGCCACGCCCTGGGGCGGGCTTGGCATGACCATCTGTTACGATCTCCGCTTTCCCTATCTCTACCGGTCCCTGGCCCAGGCCGGAGCGCATTTCCTGTCGGTTCCCTCCGCCTTTACCAGGGTGTCCGGTCGCGCCCACTGGCACGTTTTATTGCGCGCCCGCGCCGTGGAAACCGGCTGTTATATCTTTGCCCCGGCGCAGTGCGGCGATCATGCCAATGACCGTCAGACCTATGGCCATTCCCTGATTATCGATCCCTGGGGCAAGATTCTGGCCGAGGCCGGGGACAGCCCATGCGTCATCGCGGCGGATATCGACCCCTCGCGGGTGGCAGCGGTGCGGGCCATGATTCCGTCCTTAGAACATGACAGGAAATTCACACTCCTCGCTTGAAGGGAGCCGGTGCGCGCCGGAAGCGTTCAGCACGCAGGCGCATTTATCTCGAGGGTGAACACAGGGGATATTCTCCGCCTTGGCCCGATGGTGTTTTGACGGCGCAAAGGCGCTGTACCACGGCCGTGCGCGGGTCATGTATCAGGCCATACTCGTAAGCGATGACCTGTAATCCGTTTTGCACCCCGTTTTGTACGGTTTCCAGCAATTCCCCCGGGCGCAACAAGTAATCGGGGTTGCGGGGATGGCCATAACGCTCGTTTCCGGCGGCGAAGGTTTCGTAGATAAGCACCCCGTCATCGGCCAGCGCGCCGATCAGGCCGGATAAAATCGGGCGATGAAGATAATTGGTGACGATAATCCCCGTGAATGTTCTGCCATGAAGAAGACCTTTCGGCGCAAAAGGAGTGGCGGTTTCCAGGTCCGTTTCGATGATTTCCAGGGATTTGTTNCCCCGAAAATCCTCCAGTCCGGAGGTGTCGCGGTCCATGGCAACGACCCTGTACCCTGAGCCGAGCGCGAGACGGCTGTGGCGGCCACCGCCGCAGGCAAGGTCGAGAATCTCTCCAGATTTAGGGATAAGCGACATGAAACGCACCACCCAGGGAGAGGGGGGTNGCGTCTCCTGATGTGAAGACGGTCTGCTATTTTCACCATGTCGTGTCATGAGAAGGTTTTGACCTCTTTGTTATCATTTGGTAAAGGCTGTCCCTAGTATATTTGGTTTTTTCAAAAACCAAGAACATCAACGGCTGTGAGTTACTGTTCATGATACTTTTCGATCTGAAATGTGGTTTGGGCCATGTCTTCGAGGCTTGGTTCCGCAACAGCNNGAATTTCGACGNCCAGGCGGAGGCCGGAGAGATCGCCTGTCCCTATTGCGGGGATGACGAAATATCTAAGGTGCCAATGGCNCCGCGNTTGGCCGGGACGGGAACCCCTGCCCATGACGTCATGGAGAGGGAAGTCTCGGCCGATGACCTGCCGGAGACGGGGCCGTGCGGGCCGGATCATTCCCAGCCCGCAGCGGTGGTCGGCCTCAGCGAGGAAAAGGTGTCCGAACTGGTGAAGGAAGTTGCCGGCAGGCTGGGGGAACTGCGCAGCCATATNGAGGTCGAATGTGACTATGTGGGGNGCAAGTTTACCGAAGAGGCCCGCAAGATTCACTACGGCGAGGCCGAGGAACGGGGAATCTACGGCGAAGCCACCGAGTCGCAAGCCGAAGAGCTGACGGAAGAGGGTGTCGAGTTTTTCCGCATTCCCTGGGCGCGCCGCCGCGATTCCTGACAGGCGTGCGGCTGCTGGGCCTTTTACGGCCCCTCTTTCGTAACGAACATCATGTAATTCACGTCAATGTCGTCCGACAGGCGCCAGGCGCCTGCCAACGGATCGAAGCAGACACCTGTTATGTGGGAAATCGTCAAGTTGTTGCTTCGTAGATCATCGGCCAGTTCCGAGGGCCGTATGAATTTATCCCATTGATGAGTGCCGCGCGGCAGCCAGCGCAGGACATATTCCGCACCGATAATGGCAAAAGCGAAGGACTTTGCGGTGCGGTTGAGGGTGGAAAGGACCATGGTGCCGCCATCCTTGAGCAGGGCGCCGCAAGAACGCAGGAACAGCGCCCGGTCGGCCACATGCTCCACCACTTCCATATTGAGAATGGCGTCGAAACGCTCCCCGGCCTCGGCCAAGGCTTCGGCCGTGCCGTGGTGGTAATCGATAACGAGGCCGCCTTGTTCGGCGTGGGCCCTGGCAATACGGATGTTTTTTTCCCCGGCGTCGAGGCCGGTGACCTGCGCGCCTAGTCGCACCATGGGTTCGCACAACAGGCCGCCGCCGCAGCCGATATCGAGAAGCCGCAGCCCCTTCAGCGGTTCGGGTGACTGAAGGTCACGACTGAAATAAGCGCACAGATGTTCACAGATATAGCCGATGCGAACGGGATTGAGGCGGTGGAGTGGACGGAACTTTCCCTCCGGGTCCCACCAAGCCTCGGCCAGGGCTTCGAAGTTTTCTATTTCACGTGCATCGACGGTTCCGGACATGGAAGGTCTCCGAAGTTTGCGTCATCCGGGGTTTGCATCAGGATGCTTGCCTGATCTTGGGTAAATTATGTATATGCGCCCTAGGCACCGCAACCACAGGTCTTTGTTTTATTTACTCCTGATGCTGTTTGCCGGTTTTGCTACGAACGGGTGGCGGCTCCAGCTCCGGACCGAGGAAAGAGAATATGGCACGTATCGTGCAAAAATTTGGTGGCACGTCGGTAGCGGATATGGACCATATCCGCAACGCGGCCCTGCGCACCAAGGCCGAGCGCGATGCCGGTAACGAAGTGGTGGTGGTGGTTTCGGCCATGTCAGGCGTCACCAACCGTCTGGTGGACTATGTCAATTCCATCGGCAGCCTCCATGACGCCAGTGAATACGACACGGTAGTTTCAAGCGGCGAACAGATATCCAGCGGCCTTATGGCACTGACCTTGCAGGATATGGGGGTTCCGGCGCGTTCCTGGCTGTCATGGCAGATTCCCATTGAAACCGACGCCACCCATGGCAAGGCCCGCATTCGCCGCATCGTAGCGGACGAGATCGCAAAACGGCTTGGCGAAGGCGAAGTGGTCGTGGTGGCGGGCTTTCAGGGGGTGAGTCCAGATAACCGCATCACCACCCTCGGGCGCGGAGGCTCCGACATCAGTGCGGTGGCGCTGGCCGCTGCCCTGGAGGCGGAAAGATGTGATATCTATACCGATGTGGACGGGGTCTATACCTGTGATCCCCGTATCATTGCGTCGGCGCGAAAGCTCGATAAAATCACCTATGAAGAGATGCTGGAGATGGCGTCTCTGGGATCGAAGGTCCTGCAGACGCGTTCCGTCGAAATGGCGATGAACCACAGGGTCTGCCTTCAGGTCCGGTCGAGTTTTGATGAGTCCCCTGGAACGCTTGTTGTTGATGAGGATGAAGTCGTGGAAAAGGAAGTTGTCAGTGGAGTCACCTATAGCCGTGACGAAGCGAAGATCACCCTGGTGAAAGTGCCCGACCGCCCCGGTGTTGCGGCCAGTATTTTCGGCCCCCTGGCGGATGCCAACATCAATGTGGATATGATTGTCCAGAACGTCTCCGATGACGGCGCGTCCACGGATGTGACCTTTACCGTAGTTAAGGATGATCTTGACCGGGCGAAGGTGGTTCTGGAGGAACGGCGGGACGAGCTTGCCTATGCCGAGCTGGTTCCCGACCCCAATGTTGCCAAGATTTCGGTCATCGGGGTCGGCATGCGGTCTCATGTGGGCGTGGCCCAGCAGATGTTCAGCACCCTGGCCGAGAACGGCATTAACATCCAGGTCATTTCCACCTCCGAGATCAAAGTAAGCGTCCTGATCGAAGAGAAATTTACTGAACAGGCGTTGTGTGCTCTGCATACGGCCTACGATCTAGACGCAGCCTGAGATCATGACTGTCGCCGAAGCCAAAGCACGGCTGGATCGCCTGTGGCATCGCGGCCAGGAATTTCTCGGCTGTGAATACACCATTTTGGGCGGCGCCATGACATGGCTGTCCGAGCATAATCTGGTGGCGGCCATTTCCGATGGCGGCGGGTTNGGGGTGCTGGCCTGTGGCTCCATGACCCCCGACCTTCTGGGCCANGAGATAGACCGTCTTGCGGAGATCACCGAAAAGCCGTTCGGGGTCAATCTCATCCTCATGCATCCCGAACTCGNTGCCCTGGCCGATGTNTGTCTGGAGCGCAAGGTAGGTCACGTGGTTCTGGCCGGAGGCCTGCCGAGGAAGGGAATCATCGAAAAGCTCAAACAGGGCGGGGCGCGGGTCTTATGTTTCGCACCGACCCTGAAGCTCGCCGGCAAACTGGTAAAGCTGGGCGCCGATGCCCTGATCATCGAAGGCATGGAGGCCGGGGGCCATATCGGCTCGGTTTCCACCAGTGTTCTGGCCCAGGAAATCCTTCCCCATATCCACGATGTTCCGGTCTTTGTNGCCGGCGGAATCGGGCGCGGCGAAGCTATCGTTTCNTACCTCGAAATGGGTGCTTCGGGCTGTCAGCTTGGAACCCGTTTCGTCTGCGCCAAGGAATCCATCGCTCACCTCAACTTCAAACAAGCGTTTATCAGGGCCAATTCCCGCGATGCCGTGTCCTCAGTTCAACTCGACCCCCGTTTCCCGGTAATCCCGGTGCGGGCACTGGCCAACAAGTCTTCGCAGCGGTTCACGCAATTCCAGCGCAAAATTATCGACCGTTACAACTGTCATGAAATTGAGTTGAAGAATGCCCAGCTTGAGATCGAGCATTTCTGGGCCGGGGCCTTGCGCAGCGCCGTCATTGATGGCGACGTTGAAAATGGTTCCATGATGGCGGGACAGAGCGTNGGCATGGTNAAAGAGGAGCAATCGACCGCGGAAATCATTCGGGAACTTGTGGATGAGGCCGTCCAGGCCCTTGATTCCAGAGAGGGGGCCTAGAAAAGCCCGCCATGTGCGTTGCATTTCAACGGCGCTGTTTGCTATTACAGTAGAGAAGATCAGAAGCCTGCATTTCCTGATCTTTCTCGACTCTTTAATTTCTTGTTTGGATTGTCGTTGCCAATTTCTAAGCGGGCATTTTGTCTGCCTTGATTGCGATTCGGTTATGTTTAATCTTTGATTCCAGTTTTATCGCCCTTTCCGTTACATGACAAAGGGTAAGGCCTCCGGAGCAAGAAATGGCGGGAAGAAAGAAACTCCACTTTGGTATTCCTAAAAAGGAAGGCTCGGGGGGCCTGTTCGCCGGAAAGGATGACCCTGAACCGGGAAATGGAAAATCCGCTGCTAAGAGCAAGCGATCCAGCGATGAGGCGCGGGAAGACAAAAAAACGCCCGCCGAGGAACTAAGACTCTCCCCTGAGGATGTTACGGATATCAGCGCGTTNCTGCGCGAGGAGCGGTTGCGCCAGAAGGTAGAGTTACGGGATGTGGCCACGAAGCTCAATATCCGCCTCATTCACCTCCAGGCCATAGAGGACGGCCGGTTTGCCGATCTTCCCGGGGCCACTTATGCTCTCGGGTTCGTGCGCGCCTATACGGAGTTTCTAAAACTCGACCAACAGGCCGTTATGGCCAGGTTCCGCTCTCAGATGGAAGGGGNGGGCGAAGAGGCGGAACTGAAATTTCTCGTGCTGGAACCTGAAACCCGTGTCCCAAGCGGCGCCATCATTCTTGTCTCGATCCTTCTTGCGGCCGTGGCGTACGGAAGCTGGTACCGTTTTTCAATGGAGGGTCGAGAAGATATGGAAATTGTCACAGATGTACCGGAGCGTCTGACGGGTTCTCTGTGGGATGAGGCCCAGCCTCCACAGGAGCCGCTGCTCGANCAGGAGGAGAAACTCGCCGCCGAAGATGCGCACGACGACAGGTTTTCCTCCGAGGATGAAGTCGGAGGCAATGCCGGGGATGACATTGCCGGTGAAAGCCCGGCTCAGGATGCAGGGGAAGATTCCACGCCGCCGGGAGCCGCCTCCGGGGAAGCGCCTTCCGTGGTGGCATTGGAGGAGGGGGTAGTGATCACCTATTTCGACGAATTTGGCAGGGAATATGTGGCCGAGTATGGGGAGTCCCCCCTGGCGCCCATTTTCGCCGATCACGTCCCGGCCGAAGACATATCGGGGGAGGCCTCTAATTTTCAATTCATGGAGATGGAAGACAGTGAGGAAGCCACTCTGCTTTCGCCGCGGGAGCCTGTGGTCTTCGGTCAGCAATATGGGGATGTGCGGATCGTCATCCATGTCACCGAAGGCAGCTGGATTCAGGTCCGCGATGTCTCCGGTGCCTTGCTGATTTCCCAAATTCTTCATCCCGGGAACAGTTACCGGGTTCCCAAGCAAGAGGGTCTNACCCTAATGACTGGCAACGCCGGTGCTCTGCAATTCCTAGTGGACGGAAATCTGGTGCCTTCTATCGGTCCTCCGGGCTCGGTGCGGCGGGGTGTGATTCTTGATCCCGACCGCCTGCTTGCTGGCACCGCTGTTTCACAATAGGGGGCACTTCGCAGTAGGAAGGCTTCCCCAGTGGCGAAACTTGACCTTGATCTTTAACATGCGCACATAAAAAAGCGCATGAAACTCCCCATAACAGCAGGTCAACAGGCGGTATTATGATTGATCGGCGGGCCACTAAAGGTCACAACAGCATCCTTAGTTTTTCCCATCGATGATGTGAGCAACGACTCTGATGTCCACTAGCGATTCTCCCATCTCCAGGCGCAAGAGCGTGCCGGTCAGAATTGGCCATGTCACCGTGGGCGGCGATGCGCCGATCATAATCCAGTCCATGACCAATACTGATACTGCCGATGCCGAGGCCACGGCAGAACAGACGGCGGCGCTGGCTCGCGCCGGGTCCGAGGTGGTGCGCATCACCGTGGACAGGGAAGAGGCCGCCGCCGCGGTTCCGCGAATTCGCGAAATGCTGGACAAGCAAGGGTGCAACGTGCCGCTGGTGGGGGATTTCCATTATATCGGCCATAAACTGCTGACTGATTTTCCCGAATGCGCCGAGGCTCTGGATAAATACCGTATCAACCCCGGAAATGTGGGCCACCGCGCCAAGCGGGACACCCAGTTCGCCACCATGATCGAGGTCGCTCTCAAATACCACAAGCCGGTGCGCATCGGCGTCAATTGGGGCAGTCTNGATCAGGATCTGGTGGTGCGCCTGATGGACGAGAACGCCGTTCTTGNGGAGCCCAGGGANGCCGCCGAGGTGACCCGCNAGGCACTGGTGCTCTCGGCCCTTGAAAGCGCCCAGAAGGCCGAAGAACTGGGCCTGGGGCGGGACAAGATCATACTTTCCTGCAAGGTCAGCGACGTCCAGGACCTGATCGCAGTCTATACCGATCTGGCGGCGCAATGCGACCATGCCCTCCACCTCGGCCTTACCGAGGCGGGCATGGGCAGCAAGGGCGTCGTCTCCTCGACGGCGGCACTTGCAGTGTTGCTTCAACAGGGAATCGGCGACACCATCCGCATTTCCCTGACCCCNGAACCCGGCGGCGACCGNACGCAAGAGGTGATCGTAGCCCAGGAAATTCTCCAGACCACGGGTTTGCGCTCCTTCACGCCCCAGGTCATCGCCTGTCCGGGATGCGGCCGCACCACCAGCACCCTTTTCCAGGAACTGGCGGAGAAAACCCAAAGCTATGTGCGCAACCGCATGCCGGAATGGGGAAAAAAATACATCGGTGTGGAGAACATGAGTCTCGCGGTCATGGGATGTATCGTCAACGGTCCGGGCGAAAGTAAACACGCCGATATCGGTATCAGCCTTCCCGGCACCGGGGAGGATCCCGCCGCGCCCGTGTTCATCGACGGCAAGAAAGCCATGACCCTGCGTGGCGCGAATATCGCGGAGGAATTTCACAAGATCGTGGACGATTACGTGGAGACGCGCTACCAAAGGCGTGCCTGATTACGCGTAACGGGGAACCGGGGGATATGGCAGTCGGTTTGATGCCGCCCCGGCCCAGAAAAACCGGAGACTCCGCTTGACATCCTTAAAGCCGGTCCGCGGCACCCATGACATCATGAACGGGGAATGTCGGGGCCATCGGCATGTGACCTCGGTGGCCCGCAACATTGCTCTGCGCTATGGCCTTGCCGAAATTTCCACCCCGGTTTTCGAATTCTCCGAGGTCTTCAAGCGCACCCTGGGCGAAACCTCTGATGTCGTCACTAAGGAAATGTATACCTTCGAGGACCGGGGGGGCAGCGAGATTACCCTGCGCCCGGAAGGCACGGCGGGTATCGTACGCGCCTTTATTTCCAACGGTCTGACGCAGAACCTGCCCTGCAAGTTCTTCTACGAAGGCCCCATGTTCCGCTATGAACGCCCGCAAAAGGGACGGCTGCGTCAGTTTCACCAATTCGGGGTGGAAATTCTCGGCGTTCCCACCCCCCAGGCAGATGTGGAAACTATCGCCTTGGGAGTCCATATTCTCGAGGAGCTGGGGGTGGCCGACAAGACGGTTTTGGAGATTAATTCACTGGGCGACAGCGAAAGTCGTGCCGCCTATCGTGAGGCGCTGGTGGCTTATTTCACCGGGCATCGCGACGCCTTGTCCGAGGACAGCCGCGCCCGGCTGGAGCGCAATCCGTTGCGTATTCTCGATTCCAAGGATAAGGGTGACCGCAAGCTTATGGCCGAGGCACCCAATATATCCGAGTATCTCAACGACGCCTCGCGGGCGTTTTTCGATACAGTTCTCGATGGCCTGAAAGCGCTGAATATTGACGTTTCCGTCAATCCGCGCCTGGTACGGGGGCTTGACTACTATTGCCATACGGCGTTCGAATTCACCACTGAGGTCCTGGGCGCCCAGGGGGCGGTGATCGCCGGCGGCCGCTATGACGGGCTGGTGAAACAGATGGGCGGTCCCGCCACGCCCGGGGTGGGCTGGGCGGCGGGGATCGAGCGCCTGACCATGCTGTTGCCGCAGTCCCCGGAGCCGACCCGGCCTATCGCCGTGATTCCCGTGGGCGAGGAAGCCCAGGGTCCGGCCATGACCATCGCCCAGATCTTGCGCGAGAACGGATATGTGGTGGATATGGGATATTCNGGGAACCTCGCCAAANGCATGAAACGGGCCGACCGCATGAATGCCTGTGCCGCCGTGATCCTGGGCGGCGACGAACTGGAACGCAACAGTGCGACGCTGCGCGACCTCGATTCTGGGGAGCAGAGCGAGATTCCCCTGGATGACCTGACAGACCGTCTTTCAGCCTTCCGGTAGCGTTATGACTGATCGTTCTTCGTCCCTGTCACGGTTGGTGGTTGTGGGCGCCAACCACCGTTCAAGCTCTCTGATCATCCGCGAGAAGCTGGTGGCCGATGGCGACACGGTCGCGCGCCTGCTGGGTAGGTTGAAGGACGCGGGGCTGGGCTGTGCGGTGGTGATCGCCACCGGGGACCGCCTTGAAGTGCTGACTCTCCATGATTCCGCCGCCGCCGTGACTGAAATCGTCGCCCGGGCCTTTGCTGAGACGGCGGGGCTGGAATTAAATGACCTTACCGGGCAGCTTTTTATATTCGAGGGCGAGGAAGCCGCGCGCCATGTTTTCGCCGTGACGGCCACTCTCGACGGCCTTATTCCCGGCGATCCTCATGTCCGCGACCAGGTGCGCGCCGGCCACGAACTTTCCGTTACGGCGGCCATGAACGCGCCGGAACTGGATGCCCTGATTGGGGCCGCCGCCGAGACCGGTGAGCGGGTCTTGCTGGAATCGGGTATTGCCGCCCGCCCCGCCTCCCTTGCCACTGCCGCCGTTCACCTAGCCAAAGACGTGCACGGAGACCTTTCCAGCTGTACCTGCGTAATGCTTGGGGCGGGAGATATGGGGGAACTGTTGGCGCGCCACCTTCACAGGTTCGGGCTGACGAAATTCATTCTGGTGGGGGAGGCGGCGAACCGGGAGGAACATCTGGCGCAGCAATTAGGTGGTCGCATCGTTCCCATGGATGGTCTGGCCGAGGCTTTGACGCAGGCGGATATCCTTGTGTCTTCCCTTGGAACCAGGGGGATCCTGATTACATCGGAGACGGCCGAGGCTGCGCTCAAGCAACGCAAGCAGAGGCAAATTCTTCTTTTCGACGCCGCTATTCCAGGCGATATCGAACGCGCCGTGGGCGAGCTGGAAGGGGCCTTTCTTTACGACCTCAATGACCTTGAGAATCTAGTCATGGAGGGCAGGATGGAAAGCAATGCTGCCCTGGAGGCCGCCTGGGAGATTGTGGAAAGCGGGTTGATGAGCTATGTGCGGGGGGAGGACGACGCCCGGGAGATCCCCGTTGTAGGGGCCTTGCGGCAACGCCTTGAAATATTGCGGGGAGACGTGCTGGCGCAGCCGCAGGGCGCCGATGCGGATTCCGCCACGGAACTGTTCATGGAGAAGATTCTCAAAGACCTGTCCGGACAATTGCACACTGAGAATAGTGGGAGATCTGCTGGGTCCATGGAAGCTACGCTGAGACGGCTGTTCGGCCTGACAGGAGGGAAAGACAGGTGAGCCTTGACGAAAGCTTGGAGAGGGTATTGGCGAGACACCGCGAGCTGGGAGAGATGTTGTCGGCGGAGGACGTGGCCGATGATCCCGCCGGTCTCGCCCGCCTGTCCAAGGAATATGCCGATCTGACGCCGGTGGCCGAAAAGATCGGGGTATTGAAAAAAGCGCGCGCCGAAATAGCCGATCTGGAAGAGATGGCCGCCGATGCCGAAGGCGACGAGGAAATGCGCGCCATGGCCAAGGAAGAATGTGAGACCCTTAAAGGCCGCCTCTCCGGACTGGAACAGGAATTGAAGCTCCTGTTGTTGCCCAAGGATGCGGCGGACGAGAAAAATGCTATCATCGAGGTGCGCGCCGGGACCGGCGGCGATGAGGCGGCGCTGTTCGCGGCCAATCTGTTCCGCATGTATCAGCGCTATGCCGAGCACCACGGATGGAAGTTTGACATCGTGAATCTCAACGAAACCGGAATCGGCGGCTTCAAGGAAGCCATTGCNTCGATTGCGGGACGCGGCGTCTTCGCGCGGTTGAAATTCGAATCCGGCACCCATCGCGTGCAGCGCGTGCCGGAGACGGAATCGGCAGGTCGTATTCATACCTCGGCGGCCACCGTGGCGGTCCTGCCTGAGGCCGAGGAAGTGGATATCAACATCGAGGACAAGGATCTGCGTATCGANGTTTATCGCGCCAGNGGGCCGGGGGGGCAGTCGGTNAACACCACCGACAGCGCGGTACGCATTACCCATGTGCCCACAGGCATCGTCGCCCAGTGCCAGGACGAGAAATCACAGCACAAGAACAAGGCCAAGGCTCTGAAGGTATTGCGCGCCCGCATCTACGAGGCCGAGCGCCAGGCCGCCGAAAGCGAACGGGCCGACATGCGTAGAAGNCAGGTGGGCAGCGGCGACCGCTCGGAGCGGATCAGGACCTATAACTTTTCCCAGGGACGGGTCACCGACCACCGCATCAACCTGACCCTGCACAAGATCGAACAGATNATGGAAGGCGAGGGGCTGGACGAGGTNATTGACGCNTTGACCGCCGAGGACCAGGCGGCCAGATTGGCGGCGNTGTCATGAGCGGCGGACTGACCCTGTCCCGGGCCTTGGACAAGGCGGCACGGGAGCTGGNGGAGGNCGGGATCGGCGATGCNCNCCACGAGGCNAGGCTGTTGGCGGCCCATGTGTTGGGAGTGACACCGGAAGCNGTGNTCAGGGGCCAGCAAGGGGTGTTCCATGGGGAACAGGCGGCGGGATTCAGCAGCTGCGTGACCGCCCGCGCGGCGCGCCGCCCCATGGCGCAGATTCTGGGGCGCCGGGAATTCTGGAGCCTTCCCTTCCGCGTCACGGAAAAAACCCTCGATCCCCGTCCCGATTCTGAAACCCTGATCGAGGCGGTGCTGGATANNGTTACGGACCGCGAGGCGCCGNTNCGGATACTCGATCTGGGAACCGGCACAGGNTGTCTGTTGTTGGCGCTTTTGCATGAACTCCCTTGCGCCACGGGGGTGGGCGTGGAGGTGAGCGTGGANGCCCTGGAGGTGGCACGGGGCAATGGAGAGGCCTTGNGGATGGCNGAGCGGGCGCAATTCCTGGCCGGTGACTGGGGAAGCAGCCTTGANGAAANGTTCCATGTGATTGTGGCCAACCCGCCCTATATTCCCAGCGCTGGGATTCCCGGTCTCGAGCCGGAAGTGGCCAGCTATGAGCCGNGGCTGGCNCTTGACGGCGGGGAGGACGGACTTGCCTGTTACCGCGCCCTGTTGGCGGACGTGNNGCGCCTNCTGGTGCCTTGGGGAAGGCTGTTCCTAGAGGTAGGCGNTGGCCAGGCGCAAAGCGTGGCGAGTCTTTGCGCCGGTCACNGCCTGACGGTAACAGGCACGGCCCGCGACCTAGCCGGGGTTCCGCGCTGTGTGGTTTCCCAGAAACATTTGGCTTAAATCTGCATTCTGGATGGAAAAAAAACTTGGAATGCGCCGCCGTGGCGTCTAGTTTATTATCAGATGCGCCGTACGCTGGACAGCGATTTTGGGCGGACGTCGCATTCTTCCGATACTGCCGACGGTTGAACGCAAGGGCCATGTGNCNCGGGTTGATCGTNTGGGGTTGGCGGTTACGCNAGCCGGGCGGGGAATGCATTNTATTCGGAAGAAACCTATCCACGAGGACCATAGAGTTGAGATGAAACAGAGTACNTACTCAAGACGGTCACGGGGCCGGGGGGGCTCCCGCAAGGGCGGCGCGCCGTCCGGAAACAGGGTCATAGACAGCACCGGTCCCGACGCCAAGGTTCGGGGCAATGTACATCAGGTCTGGGAAAAATACTTGGTCCTGGCTCGGGATGCCACCGCGTCCGGGGATCGTATCCTGGCCGAAGGCTATTACCAGCATGCAGAACATTATTACCGTCTGCTCAACGCCAATGCCGCCAATGGCTTGGAGGCCGGCGGCCGCAAGGGTAAGGGGCAGTCGCAGTCGTCAGCGTCCCGGGGAGGTAACGGCGCCTCCCGTGACGAAAACAAGGCCGAGGCCGAGGTCATACCCACAAAGACCGCGGAGACCGCAGAAGCCGAGGTGATACCCACGGGGGCTTCCAAAGAGGCGTCCCCGGAGGATCAGGAAGAAATGCAGAATGAGACATCCGACGGCCGTGAGGCCTTGGCCGTCTTTCCCGACACCATGGAGTCGGAAGACGGTGACGCCGTGAAGGCGCCAGATAAGGTGCCTGACGAGCCAGTGAATGCCACGGATGAGGATGCCGAGGAAGGCGATTCCGCCGCCACTAAATAGTTTCCGACGAATTCTCTGCCAATCCTCTGCGAGTCCTCTGTGGGAAAATCCCGTCTATGGGGAATCCCGTTTGTTGAGAACCCTGTCTATTCCGGGGCACCGATTTCGTCGCCGGGATGGATGGCGCCGCCTTCCAAGACTTTCGCATAGACCCCCATATTGATATGCCCGAATCCTTTCATTAGGAACTTGGGAATATTGAGATCACGCTCGGCGGTGTCGGGATTGACATTGGTGGCGGCGCAGCGGTCGGTGCACGCCGTTACCTTCAGACGCGCCGTGCCGATGGTAATCTCCTTGTCCACCCATGAAAGTTCCCGCCAGGGCGCGCTGCCGTCGAAATAGAGGTTGGCACGGAAGCGCCGGTGATCCACGAGCGATCCCACTGAATTTCCCAGGTTACGCAGGGAGGCCAGGCCGATGAGGGACACCACTTTGGGCGGGGTATCGGAAAACATGTGCCCCGGCGCCTCGAGGATGCGCGGCGCGCCCTCCACTTCGTCGTCCATGGTGGCGGCGAAAAAGGACTCGATCTCCTCTCGGCCCTCTATGGTGGAGAGGTCACCACGGGCCACCTCGGAGTCGCCTTGATTGAGTGTTAGCACCCCGGTTCCGGCGTCAAAACGGGCATCGAGACGGGCCAAGCCGGCATTGCGCATGAGCATCAGGAAATGGGTCTTGGAAAGCCAGTGCGGGGCCGCCGGGTTGAAGGCCGCCGTGCCGTGGGCGATGGCGAATCGGCGGTCGTGTTCCAGGCCTTGGCCGGGGGTCAGGTTGGCGGCAGTCATGGATTCAGGGCTCAGCCCCTTAACCGGATAGCGGTAAATATATGTCAGTTTCAGCGTCATCCCAGGCCCCTATGGCCTCATGTAGGGTCTTGAGACAGGATAAAATCACGCCATATAACCCCTAATAGATAACAGCGGATGCCTTCGGGGTCCGTCATATGCCCGCCCGCCAAGGGGGGTCAATAAAAATACGGTGGCGATACGGATTTAGGATATGGAATTTGAGAAATTTACCGACCGTGCCAAGGGATTCATCCAGTCGGCACAGGGCCTGGCCCTGCGTGGCAACCACCAGCAATTCACCCCTGAACATCTGCTTAAGATTCTGTTCGATGACAAGGAAGGGCTGGCCGCCGGTTTGATCCGCGCCGCCGAAGGCGATCCGGCGGCGGTGATCGCGGGCGTGACGGCGGCGCTGGAGAAACTTCCAAAGGTGAAAGGCGGCGACGGCCAGGTCTATCTTGCCGCCGGTACCGCACGTTTGTTCGAGGCCGCCGAGGAACTGGCCCGGAAGGCCAAGGACGAATTCGTCACCGTGGAATACCTCTTGCTGGCCCTGGTTCTCGGGCAAGGCACCGAATCGGCGGATATCCTGAAAGAGGCCGGGGTCACGCCCCAGGCCCTCAACCGCGCTATCAAGGAGATGCGCAAGGGTAAGCGCGCCAATACGTCCCGTGCCGAGGACAGCTACGACGCACTGGAGAAATACGCCCGTGACCTGACCGCCGCCGCCGCCGAGGGCCGGATCGACCCCGTCATCGGCCGCGACGAGGAGATTCGCCGCACCATCCAGGTGCTCTCAAGGCGCACCAAGAACAACCCCATCCTTATCGGCGAGCCAGGCGTGGGCAAGACCGCCATCGTCGAGGGGCTGGCCCAGCGCATTATCAACGGCGACGTGCCTGAAGGGCTGTGCAACAAGAAGCTGATGGTGCTCGATCTCGGGGCGCTGGTGGCTGGGGCCAAGTTTCGTGGTGAATTCGAGGAACGCCTGAAAGCCGTGCTCTCGGAAATTTCCGGCACCGCCGGTGAGATCATCCTTTTTATCGACGAGCTGCATACTCTGATCGGCGCCGGCGCCGCGGAAGGCGCCATGGATGCCTCTAATATGTTGAAACCCACCTTGGCGCGGGGCGAACTACATTGTGTGGGTGCCACTACACTCGACGAATATCGCAAGCATGTGGAAAAGGATGCGGCGCTGGCCCGCCGTTTCCAGCCGGTGATGGTGACCGAACCCTCGGTGGAGGAAACCGTCTCTATCCTGCGCGGGCTGAAAGAGAAATATGAACTGCATCATGGGGTGCGTATTACCGACGGCGCCATCGTTTCCGCCGCCACCCTGTCCCATCGCTATATCACCGACCGCTTTCTTCCCGACAAGGCTATCGACCTTGTGGACGAGGCCGGTTCTCGCCTGCGCATGGAGGTGGATTCCAAGCCTGAGGAAATTGACGAACTGGACCGCCGCATCATTCAGCTCAAGATCGAGCAGGAGGCGCTGAAGAAGGAAAGCGACAAGGCCTCGAAGGAGCGCCTGAAAACCCTGATCAAGGAGCTGGCGGGGCTGGAAGAGCGTTCGGCGGAACTGACCGGGGTATGGCAGGCGGAAAAGAACGACATTGCCGGGTCGCAGAAGCTGAAAGAACAGATCGACCAGGCCCGCGGCGAACTCGAAATCGCTCAGCGCGAAGGCGACCTCGCCCGCGCCGGGGAACTTATGTANGGCATCATTCCCGAACTCGAAGACAAACTCGCNAAGCCGGNCGAGGGCACGGTCCANCGCATGCTNAATGAGGAAGTGACCGACCAGGATATTGCCTCGGTGGTGTCGCGCTGGACCGGGGTGCCGGTGGAAAANATGCTGGAAGGAGAGCGTGAGAAGCTGCTCAAGATGGAACAGGCCCTNGGCAGCCGCGTGATAGGCCAGGAAGAGGCTGTAACCGCCGTCAGCGAGGCGGTGCGCCGGGCGCGGGTCGGATTACAGGATCCCGACCGCCCCCTGGGCTCGTTTCTGTTCCTCGGCCCCACCGGGGTCGGCAAAACGGAGCTGACCAAGGCCCTGGCGCAGTTCCTGTTCGACGACGAGCACGCCATGGTCCGCATCGACATGTCGGAATATATGGAGAAACACGCGGTGGCCCGGTTTATCGGTGCACCGCCTGGCTATGTGGGCTACGAGGAGGGTGGCGCCCTGACCGAGGCCGTGCGGCGGCGTCCCTATCAGGTGATTCTTTTCGACGAGATCGAAAAGGCCCATGCCGACGTGTTCAATGTGCTGCTTCAGGTGCTCGATGACGGGCGCCTCACCGACGGCCAGGGCCGCATCGTGGATTTCCGCAATACCATGATCGTCATGACCTCCAATCTGGGTAGCGAGATTCTCGCCGGCCTTGAGGAAGGACACGATTCTAGCGAAGTAAGGGGCCAGATTATGGAAATCGTGCGTGGCGCCTTTCGTCCCGAATTTCTCAACCGTCTCGACGAGATTCTGTTGTTCCACCGCCTAACCCGCGAACAGATGGCGGCGATCGTGGATATCCAGGTAGCCCGCCTCAGCGCGCTTGTAGCGGACCGTCATATGGAACTGATTCTCGACGCCCCGGCCCGGCAATGGCTGGCCGAGAAGGGCTACGACCCGGTCTATGGCGCCAGGCCCTTAAAACGGGTGATCCAGCGTGAACTGCAGAACCCGCTGGCCTCCCTTATCCTTGACGGTAAAGTTTCGGACGGTGAAAAAGTCGCCGTCAGCGCCGGGACGGACGGGCTCACCATCAACGGCGCCCAGGTTAAAGCGGCGTAGCGCCGTTCACGGAAAACCGAAAAAGAGTGGAAAAGAGCGGAAAAGAGCGGAAAAGAGAGAGCTACTGATGGCTGGCTAGTTTCGTCGTCTCCGGGAGCTGCGCGTACTGGCGTTTGACATCATCCACCAGGGCCAGAAACTTTTTCAGTTCCTTACCCGCCAGCTTGGTTCCCGAAGGCAGTTTCACACTTAAAGGATTGATCATTCTGCCGTGGCGGATGACCTCGAAATGAAGGTGNGGTCCGGTGGAGCGCCCAGTGGAGCCCACATAGCCGATNATTTCNCCCTGTTTCACGCGTGTGCCGNTGTGGATGCCCTTCTTGTANCGGCTGAGATGGGCATAGGCGGTAGCNTATTCCGAGTTGTGNCGGATTTTCACGTAATGCCCGTAGGCGCCATTGCGNCCGGCCTGGGCGATGACGCCGTTACCGGCGGCCTTGATGGGGGTGCCCTTGTGGGCGGCGAAGTCCACGCCNCGGTGCATCCTGGTATAGCCGAGGATGGGATGGCGGCGCTTGCCGTAGCGTGAGGAAAGCCGGNCACCNTCCACGGGGGTGCGGAGCAGGGCCTTTTGCACACTTTCCCCTTTTTCGTTNTAGAACTCGGTCATGTTGNTGGAGTTCCTGTAACGGTAGATGGGNATGCGCACACCGCTCAGCGTGAGACTGGCGAANGNGACCNTGNCGTTGNGAACGAACTGGTTCTTGTCATCGTAAAGGCCCTCGAACATGACCTCGAAGGTATCGTTGTCCTGAATGTCGCGCTGGAAGTCCACGTCATAGCTGAACGCGCCCACCATCTCCGCAAGTACACCATTGGGCACACCCTGGGCAATGGTGGCCTGGGCGAGGCTGGTATGAATGGCACCGCCGGCCCGCACCATCTTCTTCTTCAACTCGCGCTTGATCTCATAGGAAGAAAACTCACCGTTCTCACCACGTTTCACGCCCACCTTGCGGTCCACGCTGGCCTGCAGGCTCAGGCTCTGGAAGGCGGGATCATACGCGTCATTACCGTTTGCGCTGTTGATGTGTCCGTTGTGATTGCCGTTGATTTTCCTATTCTTCTGCGGGCCGAAGGTAAGCGTGACCTGTTGTCCGGCCTTGAGGCGGCGGGGATTGTAAACGGTCTGGATGGCGGTGATGATGTCTGCGGCCTCAAAAGTGGGAACACCCGCATCGATGAGGATGCTGGATAGGGTATTGCCCTTGCCCACTTTGATAGTGTGTTCATAGGTCTTGTGGGGCTTCTTCGTGGGCGGGGTGTAGGCCAGAACCGTTTCCTTCCCGACGCTGTCCGCGGATTTGTCACTGTGGGCCTTACCGTTGAGCATGACGGGAAGGGGATCAATGTCCGGGGCTTCCTCCTCGCCGTTTACGATCATTACGGGAAATACAGACGAATCAGGCGCCGGTGACATGGGGTCGGGATAACGGATAACAGGGGAGGAAGGCTGGCCCGCTAGGGTCAGCATGTTTTCGTGCCCGAGTGCGTCGGTTTTTTTCCCCGTTGGCGCTGTTTGCGTTTCCTCCAGGGAAGCTTCATCGGCGCGCGGGGCTTGGTCGGAAATGTGGGAAAACGGCGTTTCCATGATCGGATAGGGGGACTGCAATGAAGAGGCTTCCGCCACCTGTTGGTGTGCTGGGCTGTCTATGTCTGAAGGAAACGTAAAGGACGCGGCCGTAGTGCGGTATGCGGATGGCGTGGACAGAGCATAGATTCCAATGCTCATAACGGCGCAAACCAGCCATGTCTGTCCTGTGGAACGCCGCACGGAACTTACCTCTGATTCTTTCCCACATATGGCCTGGTGTCTGTTTCTTTCCACCGTCTCCAGGAAAAAGCTGGATCTCAGCGGAATGAGCAGGTTCTACCAAGGCCTGCGAAAGATGCGGGGATTGTTTCATATTGTCAACAGGATATTCGTCAATATTTTTTTACATAGAATCAATGTGTTACACTATATTTTTTGAGCCAGCTTTTTATTTGCCGCACTACTTCCCCCCTTGCGGGACCAGGCTTGGAAGGTCAGGCCGGGCTGGGCCGGGAAGGTCTTGCCAATAAAAAATACGCAATGCCTTGAAGACATTTCGCGGCAGTTTATGTATACTGTGTAGGCCGTGTGGGCGGGTGTCCGGGCAGGTTTTTTCTGTCCGCTGCACGCGCCGGGCGCCATAGGGGATTCCCCGGCCCTTCCGGGGCGTTTTCGCGTGTTTCATAATGTCCGGAGAAAGGGTTTGACTTCGCTCTTTTGCGGACGTATACACCGGCTCCGCCATGGTCAAGCGGCAAGCTTGGCCGGCGGCGCGCGGGGAGTCGCTTTCCCGCGTTTTTTGGCTCTTTGACATGTGAATATGAAAGGGATGCACAGGCGGCGATGTGTCGTTAACTCTCGCCTGTCCTGATGCATCAACGTTCTTAAACAGAACGCCAATTCATTTTGTGTTAGGACGGGTTCCTTTCTGATGTGCCTTCGTTTCGGAGGCATTGAGGGAAAGTCAACTTGAGAGTTTGATCCTGGCTCAGAACGAACGCTGGCGGCATGCTTAACACATGCAAGTCGAACGAAGGCCCTGGCTTGCCAGGATCACCTTAGTGGCGGACGGGTGAGGAACGCGTGGGTATCTGCCCTGGAGTAAGGAATAACCATTGGAAACGATGGCTAATACTGTATACGCCCTACGGGGGAAAGGCTTCGGCCGCTCTAGGATGAGCCCGCGTCAGATTAGCTTGTTGGTGGGGTAACGGCCTACCAAGGCTCCGATCTGTAGCTGGTCTGAGAGGATGATCAGCCACACTGGGACTGAGACACGGCCCAGACTCCTACGGGAGGCAGCAGTGGGGAATATTGGACAATG
>NZAO01000040.1 GCA_002686135.1 Rhodospirillaceae bacterium | reverse complement strand
AGCGTCAGCAATATCTATTTCGATATCACCCCGGCCCACCTTATCACCGGCTGGTGCACCGAACGCGGGGCCCCAGACCCCGGAATCGGGGGAAAATAACAAGAAAACTCTGGGATCGGGGATAAAAAGTAAAAGACTCGGAAATCGAAACCGTTCCGCATTCGGAATGAATGCCGGGCTAAGGTTCTTCCGCCATCAGTTCCTTCAACCGATAGAGAAGATCCATGGCCTCCTTGGGCGAGAGATGGTCTGGGTTGACCCCGTCCAGCGCCACTTCCAATACCGATGGAGATAGTGCGGGGGCGGTGTCGGGGGTAGCCGGCGCCGCCGAGAACAGCGGCAGATCGTCGGCAAGCCGGTTCAGCGCCCCGCTCTGTTCCCCCTGTTCGAGGGTTCCCAGCACCTGGCGGGCACGGGTGACCACGGCCGGCGGCAGGCCTGCCAGCTCGGCCACATGGATGCCGTAGGAACCTTTAGCCACGCCCGGTGCCACCTCGTGCAGGAACACCACCTCACCCTGCCAGTCCTTGACCCGCATGGTATGCAGACAAAGCGCCTTCAGCGACGCCGCCAGCGCGGTAAGTTCGTGATAATGGGTGGCGAACAGCGTCCGCGCATCGTTGACGTCGTGCAAGTGCTCGACGCAGGCCCAGGCGATGGAGAGGCCGTCATAGGTGGCGGTGCCACGGCCAATTTCATCCAGAATTACCAGGCTGCGCGGCCCAGCACGGTGGAGAATGGCCGCCGTTTCCACCATTTCCACCATGAAGGTGGAGCGCCCCCGCGCCAGATCGTCGGCCGCCCCCACCCGCGAGAAAAGACGGTCCACCACGCCCATGCGCGCGCTTTCCGCTGGCACGAAGAGACCAGCATGGGCCATCACCGCGATCAACGCATTCTGTCGCAGGAACGTGCTTTTACCCGCCATGTTTGGGCCGGTGAGTAGCCACAGGCGTTGTGCTTGCGCCAGGTCGCAGTCATTGGGGACGAAAGGCGCGGCAGTCTCGGTTTCCAGGGCCGCTTCCACCACCGGATGGCGCCCAGATTTTATTTCGAAATCGAAACTATCATCCACCTGGGGCCGACAATAGCGCCTGATCACGGTCATTTCGCCGTTGGCGGTGGCCACATCGAGACCCGCCAGCGCGGCCGCGGTGCCGGCGATAGGCTCGGCGTGGGCCGTCACCTCGCCTACCAGGTCCTCGAACAGTGCAATCTCCAGCGCCAAGGTCTTGTCGGCGGCGCTGGTGATGCGGCTTTCGAGATCAGCCAGTTCGGTGGTGGTATAGCGGGTGGCCGAGGTCATGGTCTGGCGGTGGATGAAAGGGCTTTCGGGACCCTCAGGCATTTTCCCCACCTGGGTTGCTGTGACCTCCACGAAATAGCCCAAAACGTTGTTGTGCCGGACTTTCAGCGAGGCAATACCCGTCTCTTCACCATAACGGCCCTGCAGGGCGGCGATAAGGCGTTTCGATTCATCGCGCAGGGTGCGCAACTCGTCCAGTTCGGGGGCATAGCCCGGGGCAATAAAGCCGCCGTCGCGCACGCCCAGCGGCAGTTCCGCAGCCAGCGCGTGGCCCAGCCTTTCGATGAGCACGCCATGTCCACCACCGGACCCGGACTTGGCCCCGGGCGCAAGACCGGACGCCAATTCCGAAATTCCCTGCGGCGTTTCGGCAGCGGCTTCAGCAAGCAGACCATAGAGTTCCCGCGCCGCCTCCAAAGCCTCGCGGATGGCCGCTAGATCGCGCGGGCCGCCACGCCCCAACGTGAGTCTAGAGAGCGCCCGTTCCATATCCGGGCAATGCCGCAAGACCTCCCGTATCCGGCCCCGCAGATCGCCATTCTCGACAAAAAAACCCACCATGTGGAGACGCCGGGCGATGGCCGCAACGTCTGTCAGCGGAGCGGTGAGATGGGCGGCGAGAAGACGCGCCCCAGCCCCGGTCAGGGTTGCGTCTACGGTATGCAGGAGGCTGCCGTCCCTGGCTCCCGACAGGGTCTGGAACAATTCCAGATTACGCATGGTGGCGGGGTCAACCTCCAGCACCGACCCGCAGGCAAACGGCTGCGGCGGGGCGAGACGGGGCAGGCGTCCTTTCTGGGTCAGCTCCACATAGTCCACCACCGCGCCGGCCGCNGAAAGCCCGGCCCGTGAAAAGGCCCCGAAGGCATCCAGCGCCTTGACCCCGTAGAGGTTTTCTAAGCGCCGTTTCGCCCCGGTGCTGTCGAAACGGCTGTCGGCCAGGGGGGTCAGCACATCCTTCCATTCATTGAAGAGTTCATAGAGTTCGGGGACGCTGAGAAGCCGTTCGCAGACTAGCAGTTCCTTCGGTTCGAACCGTGCCAGGGCGGCGGCGAACTCCGCCCGCNCCACGTCTTGAACCCGGAAGTCTCCGGTGGAAATATCAAGCCAAGCCAGCGCCGCCTCNNCCTTCACCTCGGCCAGCGCCGCCAGGTAATTATGNGAGCGCGCATCGAGCAGNGTATCCTCGGTCAACGTGCCCGCCGTCACCACCCGCACCACATCACGCCGCACCAGCGNCTTGCCGCCGCGTTTGCGGGCGGCCGCCGGGTCTTCNNTCTGTTCTGCCACCGCNACCTTGAAGCCCTTGCGGATCAGCTTGGCGAGGTAGGAATCGTGGCTGTGCACCGGCACACCACACATGGGGATGTCCTCGCCCTCGTGCTTGCCGCGCCGGGTCAGCGTGATGTCCAGGGCCGCCGCCGCGGCCACGGCGTCATCAAAAAAAAGCTCGTAGAAATCCCCCATGCGGTAGAACAGCAGACATCCTGGATGGGCCTGCTTGATATGGAAATATTGTTCCATCATAGGCGTCACGGACGTCCTGTCCTTTCGCCCTTTTACTTTTTTAGAGCCTTTTTCGAGGCCTTTTTCTGGTTTGTCCGGGGGTGAATCGTTTCCTGCTTTTTTCCCTTCCTTGGCCCCCGCGGGAGCAGCCTCGACCATACGGACAGGGGGCGCTGTCGGGTTCTTCGATGGTGTCTCTGGCGTCAATTCGCTCATGAGCCGATTCGCTGGCGGGCGGGGCGGGAAAAGCTTAGCAAAGGGGTAAAGACACCGGAAATTAGCATGGGGAAAAGGCCAAGGCTACGAACAAGACTAGGATTCCCTTCCCGCATACGGCAACATGACCTGCAAACTCCTTTTGTCCATACCATTTTTAACTAAAGAAAAAGTGTTCGTGAGCGACACCGCCCCCAGAGATTCCGACTTCGCCGCTTCGATCCGCGAGGCCGTGGCCCTGTTCGATGCCCGCCACAAGCTGCAGGGCGCTATTGACGCCTTACTCGAGGCGCGGTTTCTGCCAAGCGATCTTTCGATCTTGAGTTCCCATGAATCCATCGAAGCCGCCCGGCATCAGGGCGGGCTCTTCGCGGATATGAAAACGGCCCTCGGCAGCGATTTAAAATATTTAGGCCCGCTGGCCGCCGCCGGGCTGATCATGCTCGCAGCCGGCCCCATGGCCGCCGTCCTCACCGCTTTGGTGGCGGCCGGTATCGGCGGGCTGGCGATCAAGGAATTGCTGGATGAAACCACCTCGGCGCCCCATGCGGAGAACTTTGCCCGCGCCCTGGAAGCCGGGGCGGTTATTTTATGGGTGCGGGTGGACGACGCGGCGCGCGAAACACAAGCGTTGGACATCCTCACCAGCCACGGCGGCGAGAACGCCCATATCAACCAGCGCGACAACGCGGGAGCAACAGATTCCGAACCACAGCCCTGAATGCCCATCCCAAATCCCCAAGCCAGACGAATGAGCAAGAAACCCGCCATCCGCACCTCTCCAACCATCCATGTGAGCAACGAGGATGCATTGCGTCTACACGCCACGGGGCGTCCCAGCAAGCTGGAGATTACCCCCACCAAGGCGCTGGCCACCCAGAGCGACCTCTTGCTTGCCTGTTCACTCGGCGTCGCCGCGCCCTGTCTGCACATCGCCAAGAACCCCGCCTACGCCAGGCCATTGCCGTGCTTGACCAGAGAGAAGTGGATTTCGAGTATGACGGCGAGATGTCGGCGGATGTGGCCCTGGATGCGGAACTGATGTACCAGGCCTATCCCCTCTGCTGTTTGACCAGACCCGCCAACGTTCTGGTCATGCCCAATCTCAATGCTACCAATATATCCTCCAAGCTCTTGCTGATGCTGGGTGGAGGCCATATCATCGGGTCACTTTTTATCGGTCTTTCCAAACCGGCTCAGATTGCCCTCATGAACGTCACTGTATCGGATATCGTCAATCTTGCGGCGCTGGCCGCCTATCATGCGGTGCGCTAAAATCTCCGGACCATGACCCGGCCCAAGGTGCCATTCGCAGTGTTGTTTTCCGTCGTCACCGCGTTGATGGCACCGGTGGTGATTGTGCTCTTGCTGTTCGTCAGCCTCGGCGCCCTGGAAAGCGGCCCAGCTTGGTTCGCCGCCATCGTTCTGGTGCTGGCGCTGGGCGGGATCGTGCGGCCCCATCTGGCCGATCTGCTGGCCNTGCGTGAATATGGCGGNGAGGAATCACGGCNCGGCCACAGGGATCCCCCGGCCCTGACCTTTCCCANCGCCGCGGTGGACCTGGATGCGACATTTGCCANGCTCGACCGNATGTGGAACCGCGACCANAAGGAACTGACCGAGTCGGTGAAGGTTCTGAAAACCATCCTCGACCGTCTTCCCGATCCGCTTTTCATGCTAACGACCGACCGCCAGATTCTGCGTTCCAACCGCGCCGCGCACAGCCTTTTCGGAAGCCCGCCTGAAGGCCGGAACTTGGCCGCTATGTTGCGAAATCCCGATGTGCTGGAGACAGTGGACGCCGTGCTGGCTGGCCCCTCGGGGCGTGAGGGCGGGAAGGGAGGGGCCGTGGAGTTTTCCCTGCCGGTGCCCATTGCCCGTTCTTTCCGGGCCTGGATCGAGCCTCTTCCCGAACCCGCCAGTGACGGCACCGTAGCTATTCTTACCCTCTACGACCAAAGTGCGGAAAAACGCACCAAACAATTGCAGGCGGATTTTATCGCCAATGCCAGCCACGANTTGAAAACGCCTCTGTCCATGCTTTCNGGCTATATCGAGACCATGCGCGGNACCGCGCGGGACGACGAANAGNCGCGGGNAAAGTTCCTCGCCACCATGGCCGAACAGGCTGGCCGCATGGGCCGTCTGGTAGATGACTTGTTGATCTTGTCACGCATTGAGCTTCAGGAACACATGGCGCCCACTAAGACCGTGGACCTGGACCATGTCCTTCATGGCATCGCCGATATGCTGGCCCCGGCCGTGGAATCCAGAAAACAGACCATCGAGTTTGACCTGCCTGAGCAACCCTTCGTGGTCGGGGACGGTGACCAGCTGATCCAGGTCTTTCTCAATCTCATGGATAATGCCGTCAAATACGGTGGTGACGGGTCCATCATCGAAGTTGTGGTGCGACCCGAACGGCGCGACAGCCGCGACCACCTTGCCATCAGCGTCATAGACCAGGGCCTGGGCATCAATCCCGAACAGCTGCCGCGCCTGACCGAGCGCTTCTACCGCACCGATGCCGCGCGGTCACGGGAACTGGGCGGCACCGGGCTGGGCCTAGCTATCGTCAAGCACATCGTGACCCGCCATCAGGGCGATCTAGCCATCACCAGCACGCCTGACGAAGGCAGCAAGTTTACCGTCTTTCTGCCCGTCGCTCCGGACACAGGGGCCTAGTTCAAACCCCTTCCTTTACGCCTCTGGAAGGCCGTTTCCGCCCGCCGGCTTCACCCCGAAATCCGCTGTAATAAAACTGTCACACGACTGGCATATGATGCCCGCCATCATGGGAAAGACATTCCTCCTTTCCGCCGCGCTGGCAAGTCTGTGGGCGTTGGCGGTCCAGCCGGCACAGGCGCGTGACCAGATTCGCATCGTTGGATCCTCCACCGTATTCCCGTTCTCCACTGCCGTGGCCGAGGAGTTTGGCACCATAACTTCGTTCCGCACCCCGGTGGTGGAAAGCACCGGCACCGGTGGCGGCATGAAGCTGTTCTGCTCCGGGGTCGGCACCGGACATCCCGACGTGACCAACGCCTCGCGACGCATTAAAAAATCGGAGATGGAAAAATGCGCCAGCAACGGCGTTACCCATATCACTGAGATCAAGATCGGCTTCGACGGCATCGTGCTGGCCAATTCCCTTAAGGCCCCCATGGCCTCCTTTACCCTGCGTCATATTTTCCTGGGGCTCGCCAAACAGGTGCCCGCCGATGAAACCGGGGCCATGCTGCGGCCCAACCCCTACAAGAAGTGGAGCGACATCGATCCCTCCCTTCCCGAGGGCAAGATCGAGGTGCTGGGCCCGCCGCCCACCTCGGGCACCCGCGACGCCTTCGCCGAACTGGCCCTTGAGGGCGGGTGCCAGACCTTCTCCGGCATCAAAGCCATGAAGAAGAAGGACAAGAAAGCCTACACGGCGCTGTGTCATTCCATCCGCGAGGACGGCGCTTATGTGGAAGTGGGAGAGAACGACAATCTCATCATCCAGAAGCTGGAGTCTAACACGGATGCCTTCGGCGTCTTCGGCTTCAGCTTCCTCGACCAGAACCAGGATAAGGTCCAAGGTTCCCTGGTGAACAAGGTTGGTCCCGAGTTCAAAAACATTGCCGACGCCGCGTATCCTGTGGCGCGGTCACTTTACCTTTATGTGAAAAACGCCCATGTGGGCGTCATTCCCGGCATCGAGGCCTTCGTTACCGAGTTTACCAGCGACGCCGCCACCGGCAAATACGGCTATCTCACCGATAGGGGGCTGATTCCCTTAAGCGGGGCCGAGCGGAAACAACAGATGGAAACCGCCGCCAGGATGGCGCCGCTTTCCATGTAGGGGTCCGGCCCCGAAAAAGACCTGATTGAGGAGCTATGCAGTTTTTCGTCCTTGCTGTAACGCTTGTGGTCCTTGTCGGAATCGGCTTCTTCTTCGGCCGCAGCCGCGCCCTAACGGGCGTTTCCGGCCGGGCAACGGATTTGCATTCCCTGCCCGACTATTACGGATGGTATCTGGCCATGTGGTGCGGCTTTCCCTCTTTCGGGTTGTTCCTGCTGTGGGTTCTCGCCGAACCTTATCTCATTGACGTCCTGGTCATTGACCAAATGGCCACCGCCCTTCCCTACAGTGGCGGCGGTTCCCCTGATCTGGTCCTCAGCCTGGTACACAGCCTGGCCGCCGGCCACCCCGTGCCCGGCGAGGTGACGCCTGCGCTTCAAGAAGCCGCAAATCATTACAATGCTCTAAAACAAACCAGCTTCGCGGGGCTGGCCGCCGCCGTGGCGAGCTTTGCCGCAGGGGGGCTGGCCTGGGGATTGCGGTGGATCACGCCCAACCTTCGCGCCCGCAACCGGGTGGAGCGTGCCCTGCGCTGGTTGCTCGTGGCCAGTGCCGCTATTGCCGTTCTCACCACCATTGGCATTGTCCTTTCACTTTTCTTCGAGGCCATTCGCTTTTTCCGGCTTATCCCTTTCTGGGATTTCCTGTTCGGTCTTAANTGGAGCCCCCAGACTTCCATCCGCGCCGACCANGTNGGCAGTTCCGGGGANTTCGGCGCCATCCCCCTNTTTGCCGGCACCTTNCTNGTNACCTTCATCGCCATGGTGGTGGCNGTGCCCGTGGGCCTTATGTCGGCCATCTATATGGCCGATTACGCCTCTCCGAGGGTGCGCAANATCACCAAGCCGGTGCTCGAAGTGCTGGCCGGTATTCCCACCGTGGTTTACGGCTTCTTCGCGGCGCTGACCGTGGGGCCGCTCCTACGCGACGCCGGCACCATGGTGGGGCTCGANGTGGCGTCGGAAAGTGCCCTGGCGGCGGGCGGGGTGATGGGAATCATGATTATTCCCTTTATTTCCTCATTATCCGACGACATCATCGTCGCCGTGCCCCAATCCCTGCGCGACGGTTCCTATGCCCTNGGCGCGACGCGCTCTGAAACCGTGCGCCGGGTGGTNCTTCCCGCCGCCCTGCCGGGCGTCATCAGTGCCTGTCTTCTCGGCGTCTCGCGCGCCATCGGCGAGACCATGATCGTGGTCATGGCGGCGGGACTTNCCGCCAACCTGACGGCCAACCCTTTGGAATCCGTGACCACGGTGACGGTCCAGATCGTCACCCTGTTGGTGGGGGACCAGGAATTCGACAGCGCCAAGACACTGGCCGCTTTTGCGCTGGGGCTGGTCCTGTTCNCCGTGACACTGGCCCTTAATGTGGTCGCCCTGCGGGTGGTTCAGAGATTCAGGGAACAGTACGATTGAGNCCGGCATGAGAAACATCCNGCGAAACCGCCCGCAAAGGNGCGTGNCCCCATGATCGCCTCGAACACATCCACATCGAAGCTGATTACGGCCTCGCTACACCGCCGCCNTGCCGCCGAAAAGCGGTTCCGCGCCTATGGCGTCATCGCCATCGCCATCGCCCTGGTATTCCTCGTTATCNTGCTTTCCAGCATCCTCGCNAAGGGATATGGNGCCTTTTTCCAAACCCAAATCAGCCTTCCCATCGTCTTTTCCCAGGACGTGATCGATCACAGGAAAACCGGTAACGCCGAGATCATTGCCCACGCCAATTACACGCNGCTTGTGCGCGATGCCCTGCGGGCCCGGTTCCCCGATGTGAAGAAACGCCGCGAGGTCAAAAAACTCACCGCACTAGTGAGCCGCGGCGCACGGCGTCACCTTCAGACCATGGTGGCGCATGACCCTTCCCTTATTGGCGCCACCCGGAAGGTCTGGCTGCCGGTATCCGGCGACGCTGATATGTTCTTCAAAGGCGCCATCGCCCGTGATATTCCGGAAAAGACCCGGCGCATCAACGACCGCCAGATCGCCTGGCTCGACGCCCTGGAAGAAGACGGCGCCTTGCGCAAGCGTTTCAATATCACTTTCTTCACAACTGGCGATTCCCGCGAACCCGAACAGGCCGGCATCTGGGGTGCCATTGTGGGCTCGGCGCTGATGCTTATGGTGACGCTGATTCTTTCCTTTCCCATGGGCGTTGCCGCGGCGGTATACTTGGAAGAGCTTTCGGCCAAGAATCGGTGGACCGATTTCCTTGAGGTCAACATCAACAACATGGCCGCCGTGCCCAGCATTATCTACGGCCTGCTGGGTCTGGCGGTGTTTCTCAATGTCATGCACCTGCCCCGTTCCGCCCCCGTGGTGGGCGGTATCGTGCTAGCGCTCATGACCTTCCCCACCATCATCATCGCCACCCGCGCCTCCCTAAAAGCGGTGCCGCCTTCCATCCGCGAGGCCGCCTGCGGTCTCGGCGCCTCTCCGGTGCAGGTGGTGCTGCACCATGTGCTGCCGCTGGCGATGCCGGGAATCTTCACCGGTACCATTATCGGCATGTCACGAGCCCTGGGCGAATCGGCGCCGTTGCTGATGATCGGNATGGTCGCCTTCATCGTCGACATTCCCCAAGGCCCCTTCGATCCAGCCACCGCGCTGCCGGTACAGATTTACCTTTGGGCCGACAGCCCCGAACGCGCCTTCGTCGAAAAGACGGCCGCCGCGACGCTGGTTCTGCTGGTCTTTCTGGTTGTTATGAATGCCACGGCGGTTATCCTGCGCCGTAAGTTCGAAAAACGGTGGTAGGGCACAGAAAGATACAGGGGGAAAAACACGAGACCGGAACCATGAGTAAACAAGAGGCAAAAATTATGGATATGCAGACCCCCCGGGTGAACATCGCCATGCCCGAAAATAACGGGCAGGCGCGGGCCACCGGGAAAAGGCCGGTCAAGATGCAAACCGCCGGTGTCAACGTGTTCTATGGCAACAACCAGGCGCTAACCGAGATCGATCTCGATATCCGCGAGAACGAGGTGACNGCGCTTATCGGGCCTTCGGGCTGCGGCAAATCCACCTATTTGCGCTGCCTCAACCGCATGAACGACACCATCGAGGAATGCCGGGTCGAGGGCACGGTGACGCTGGACGGCGAGGATATCTANGACCGNGCGGTGGACGTGGTGCATCTGCGCGCGCGCATCGGCATGGTCTTCCAGAAACCCAACCCGTTCCCCAAGTCCATTTACGACAACGTGGCCTACGGCCCGCAGATACACGGGCTGGTATCGTCACGGGACGCCCTCGATGAGGTCGTCATGACCTCGCTGACCAAGGCGGGATTGCTGGATGAGGTGCGCAATCGCATGCATGAACTNGGCACTGGCCTTTCCGGCGGCCAGCAACAGCGCCTGTGCATCGCCAGGGCCATTGCCGTCAACCCGGAAGTGATTCTGATGGACGAGCCCTGTTCGGCGCTCGACCCCATCGCCACGGCCCGCATCGAGGAACTAATCGACGAACTCAGGGAAAATTACACTATTATTATCGTCACCCATTCCATGCAGCAGGCGGCGCGGGTGTCCCAGCGCACGGCCTTCTTTCATCTCGGCGTATTGGTGGAATTCGGCGACACCGAACGGGTCTTCACCAGCCCCCGCGACGAACGCACCCAAGGCTATATTACCGGGCGTTTTGGCTAGATTTTTTCCGGCTTAGACCCCATTTCAAGGAACATGACCATGGCCACGCAGCAACATATCGTTTCCTCCTACGACGAAGAGCTGGAGCATCTCAACAAGACCATCATGCAGATGGGCGGGATCGCTGAATCACAGCTCGACCGAGCCATTCAGTCCATCCTCAAACGCGACAGCGCCATGGCCCAGGAGGTGGTGGAGGGCGACCACAAAGTGGACGAACTGGAACACGAGGTGGCCAACTTTACCGTGCGCCTGCTGGCGCTGCGCCAGCCCATGGCGGTNGANCTGCGCAATATCATCGCCGCGCTGAAGATTTCCAGCGATATNGAACGTATCGCCGATTACGCCTCCAACGTGGCCAAGCGCGCCATCGCCCTTTCCCAGTTTCCCGAAGTCAATCTTGTCCAGACCGTGCCACGCATGGGCCGCCAGGTACAGCAGATGTTCAAGAACATCCTCGACGCCTATGCCCAGCGCGACGCGGAAAAGGCCAGGCGGGTTTGGAAAAGCGATGAAGAGGTGGACGAGATGTATACCAGCATCTTCCGCGAGCTTCTGACCTATATGATGGAAGACCCGCGCAGCATCACGGTGTGCACCCATTTGGTGTTCATGGCCAAGAATCTGGAGCGGGTGGGCGATCATGTGACCAATATCGCCGAAAACATTCATTTCTTCGTCCACGGCAANCCNATGCCGGAAAATCGCCCGAAATTCGAGGAAAGNTANTACAAGGTCATGAAACAGGCTGAGCAAGACGCCTTTCCCNAAAANGCAAAGANGGCGAAAAAGAAGNCCAAGAAAGCGCCCCGCAAGAAACCCGCGAAGGAATAGGCGCACCCCCCATGAAGCCTCTGATCCTCATAGCCGAGGACGANCCCGCCCTGGTGGATATGATCCGCTATAACCTGGAACAGGAAGGATTCGCGGTCTGTGCGGCCCTGGACGGAGAAGAGGCGCGCCTGCGTGTCGCCGAGGAAAACCCCGACCTCGTGTTGCTGGACTGGATGCTGCCCCATATCTCGGGCCTGGAGCTGTGCCGCCAGTTCAGGCGTGCGCCTGAGACCAAACATCTTCCCATCATCATGCTCACCGCCCGTGGCGAAGAGGAAGACCGGGTGCGGGGGTTGACCTCAGGCGTCGACGACTACGTCACCAAACCCTTCAGTCCCGGCGAACTGGTGGCCCGCATCCGCGCCGTACTGCGCCGCGCCCATCCCACGGGTGACGATGAAACCTTAAGCGCCGGTGATATCGAAATGGACCTCACCAGCCACCGCGTCACGCGCGGCGGTCAGGAAGTGCATCTCGGCCCTACCGAGTTTAACCTGCTGCGTCATTTCATGGAGAACCCGGGACGGGTTTTTTCCCGCGAACAGCTTCTCGACCAGGTCTGGGGGCACGATGTCTACGTGGAACAACGCACCGTGGACACCCATATCCGCCGCCTGCGCAAGGCCCTGAACGACGGTGGCGGGAAGGATGTCATCCGCACCGTGCGTTCCGCCGGCTACGCCTTCGAAGTCCCGTAACGCCCTAGTCTCCCGGGAACCGAACACCCTCAAAGGACCCCACGCCGCCCCCTTCAGGACGGCGCGGTAATGGGCCGCCGTTGCGGTACCGAAACAAACAAAAATCATCCGGCCGGGTTTTTCGTTTTCCCCCAAAAACCCCAGAGTCTCCCACACCGCGATGCGGGCTGTGCGCTCAAGGGGGAAGCCGCAATCGCCCGCGGTCAACAAACTTGAGGCGGCGAAGGACGCTCTAGCCGGGCCGCGCCCGGCGCATGAGCCACAACAGCAGCACCAGCCCCGGCACCGCAGCGCCCGTGGAGGCGATGAAAAAAGGCACCCAGCCCAACTCCTGCGCCGCCCAACCCCCGCCCGAGGCCAACACCGTGCGCCCCAGGGCCATGACCGAAGACAGCAACGCGTACTGGGTGGCCGAAAAGGCGTGGCTGCAGAGGCTGGAGAGGTAGGCAACGAAGGCCGCCGAGCCCATGCCGCCGGTAACATTTTCAATCCCAATGGTGGCCGCCAAAAGCCCCACGTCATGGCCCACCGTGGCCTGATACGCAAACATGAGGTTAGATAGCGCCTGCAGAATACCGCAAAGAAGAAGGGTGCGGAAAATCCCCAGCCGGTAAACCAAGACACCGCCCACCACGATGCCCACCACCGTGGCCGCCACGCCGAAGATCTTGCTCACATTGGCAATTTCTATCTTGGTGAAGCCCATATCTACATAAAAGGGGCTGGCCATAACCCCAGCCAAGGCGTCACCGAACTTGTAGAACAGGATAAAAACAAGAATCACCATCCATTCGCCATGACGGCGCATAAAATCAGTAAAGGGCGCCACCACTGCCTCGTGAAGCTGCCCAGCAAAAGAGGTCACCGCTCCCTTGTCATCGTCTCTTTCGTTGTCTTCCGGTTCCCGGGTCAACAGCACGGCGGCCATTCCCACGCAGACACAGCCTGCCATGACCATATAAGCAAACGGCCAACCGCCGTAGGTCGCGGCATAGAGCGCGCCCGCGCCCGAGGCCAGCATGCCGCCGCGATAGCCGAGCTGGGTAGAGGCCGCGCCCGCGCCCTGTTCATGCTCAGCCAAGAGATCAATGCGGAAGGCGTCGATGACGATGTCCTGGCTGGCCGAGAAAAAGGCCACCAAAACCGCCAACAGCGCGGTTTTCTCAAGGTTGGTGGCGGGGTCGCTGTGGCCCAGGCCCACCAGGGCAGCCATTAGCGCGATCTGGGTCGCCAGGGCCCAGCTGCGCCGACGCCCCAGACGTCGCGTCAGCCACGGAATGCGCCCGCGATCCATCAGCGGCGACCACAGGAATTTCAGGTTGTAGGCGATGCCCACCAGGGCGAAAATGCCGATGGTGGTGAGCGAGACCTTCGATTCGGCCATCCACACCGCCAAGGTCGCACCCGAGAGCGCCAACGGCAGGCCGCTGGAAAACCCCATGAAAAAGATGGCGACGATGCGACGGTCGCCGTAAACGGCAAAAGCCTGCTCCCAGCCCCTGGCATCGAGAAAATTCTTAAAACCCACCATATCCCCAACTTTTCTCAGCTTTTAGAGCATCCGTAATGCCTATATCCTACCAGTATGACCGGTATATTAGGCCCGCGACGTCATAATCATTTCAGTATGATTATATTTTCGCTGGCGTTCATATCCCGCCATATCTGGCCTGGTTTTTCCTTTTTATCCTCGTCTTTCCTTTAGACAGTTTCCTGACAGCGAGGGAGTTTCAATCCGGGGGCAACAGGCCGGCGAGTGGCGTTTCGGGGCGGGCGCCAAAATGGCTGATGATTTCCCCGGCGGCAAGGGAGCCCATATGGGCGCAGGCGGCCAAATCCCGGTTCCGGGTATAGCCGTAAAGGAATCCCGCGGCGTAGAGGTCGCCGGCGCCGGTGGTATCCACCACCTGCTCCACCGGGGCAGCGTCGATGACGTGAATTTCCTCGCCGGCGGCGATTACCGAGCCCTTTTCACTGCGGGTCAGCGCCGCGATCTCGCACAGTCTCCTTGTGTGCTGGAAGGAATCGTCGAAATCCTGCGCTTCCACCAGGGCCGTGATTTCCACCTCGTTGGCGAACAGGATATCCACATGGTCGCAGATAAAGGAAAGGAAATCCTCGCGGAAGGCGTCCACCAGGAAGGCGTCGGAGAGCGTAAAAGAGACCTTGTTGCCGGCCCCGGCGGCAATTTTTGCCGCCTTGATGATGGCTTCGCGGCCGCTGTCGGAGGCCCACAGATAGCCCTCGAGATAGGTGACGCGGGCGCTGGCGATTAGCTCCTCGTTTATGTCATCGGGCCCCAGCGCGACGCTGGCGCCGAGATAGGTCTGCATGGTGCGCTGGGCATCGGGGGTGACGAAGATGAGACAGCGCGCCGTGGGCGCGCCGCTGGTGGCGAGCGGGGTTTCGTAACGCACGCCAGCGGCCTGGATATCGTGGCTGAAGATGCCGCCGAGCTGGTCGTTGCGCACCTTGCCGACGAAGGCGCCGTTTCCTCCCAGCGAGGCGAAGCCGGCCATGGTGTTGGAGGCCGAGCCGCCGGAAACCTCCACCGCCGGGCCCATTTCGTCATAAAGCTTGTGGGCCTGGTCGGCGTCCACCAGGGTCATGGCTCCCTTGGCGAGATTGTTTTTGACGAGAAAAGCGTCGTCGGTGTGGGTCAGCATATCCACCACAGCGTTGCCGATCCCCACCAGGTCAAGAGTGGTCTGCGCCATGGCCTGACTTTCCTTTCCTATTTACTTTCCTTTCCTATTTAATGAAGAACTAAAGACAAATACTCTGTCAAATATACGCTGCAGGAATCTTGGGGAACTCGCAAAAATATACTGCAGGAAACTTGAGAAGGTATTTGGAAGCCTCAAAAGGATGCGACGCAGTAGGACAAATGGGACGTGAGCGATGCTAACTTTTCGTGCAACTACGAAGAAAGGCGTATCCTCCATGTCATATGTTTCTAGCCAGTTTGTGAACTGGGAGTGCGATGCAATTTGCATTTCTCTTTCGGCGCGAGTCACCCGAAAATCCAGCGAGAGTTCCCGGATATTCCGAATCAATGCTTGCGAATGTCGGAATTCCCTGTCCACCACCTCGGAAAAATAGCCAAAGGTCTTAGCGGCGACGGGAAATCTTTCTGAGAGCTCGAGATAAAGCCGGTTATAGGGATTACGGGCGTGCTGTTTATAGTGTATCAGTTCATCGCCAAAATTAGATTTTTCAAGCATATTTTCCAGGATAAGCCTGTTGCTGTGATAGAGCTCAAGATCTGCTTCAAGCATGGCGGAGAGCTTTTTTCTTAACCTGATCGGCATCTCGTCCTTAGTAGTGACCTGCCCCCATTAACTGGTCCGGTTTGAATGTTAGTGCATCTTCATGTCCTGGTCTATTGGGACAATGCTTTCTGGTGCCGGAGGCCGGTTTTATTCTGCATCCTGCGGAGGATATCGTTGATGACCGCGCCCCCGGTGCGGTTAACATGATTGAAAATCAGAAATTGCTTTTGCAGTTCCGGATTAAATAGAGAGTTCTTGTTTTTGATTTGATATGTACGATCGACCATTTCCTCCTTCGTTTTGCCGGTTTCATATATGTAAATTATATCGAAATCTTTAGACAAACTTTGATCTCTTTTGCAGAATTTTTCTGGGATGTGACTACACGGAACCTGTGCAGTATAGCCGCCGCACATGACCGCACAAGCGCGGTGGCAGCCTCTTCCTTGCATGGAGAACAGGTTATGGAAGGAGTGCCGTGTTAGCTGCCCTCTCCAAGACCCTCGGCCAGATCACCGATCCCCGCATCCGCTCCATCCTGTGGAAGACGCTGCTGCTGGCGCTCAGCCTTTTCATCCTGTTGTTCATGGGGGTTGGCGTGATGCTGTCCGAGACCCAGTTCTTCGCCATGGGCTGGCTCGAATCCACGATGGAATGGCTGGGCGGCATCGCCACGCTGGTGCTGGCCTGGATCCTGTTTCCCAGCGTCGTGGTGCTGATCCTGAGTTTCTTCCTCGAGGACGTGGCCCAGGCCGTGGAAGACCGCCACCATCCCGACCTCGGCCCGGCCCGGGTTCAGCCGTGGCGGGAAGTCGTGGTGATCGCGGTGAAATTCGCCTTCATCGCCATCATCCTAAACGTCCTGGCGCTGCCTCTGTACATATTGCTTTATTTCGTAGGCATCGGGATCGTCCTCTATTATCTGTTGAACGGCTATCTTCTGGGGCGGGAATATTTCGAGCTGGTAGCGCTGCGCCGTCTGACAGCCGCAGACGCGGCGACTCTGCGGCGGGCCTTCTCTGGACGGATCGTTCTCTGCGGTGCCCTCATCGCTTTTCTTTCCAGCCTGCCGCTGATTAATCTTCTGGCCCCTGTGATGGGAACCATGCTTATGGTGCACGTGGTGGCGGATTTGCGGCGAGAACACGAGGCGCATCATGCCTCCGGCGGATAACTTTAGAGAAGCGTCCACCAAATGACCCTGGGGGAAATTCGGAA
>NZAO01000039.1 GCA_002686135.1 Rhodospirillaceae bacterium | reverse complement strand
GATATAGCCGGCCAGCCCCGAAAGCACGGAGCCGATGAAATAACCCATGGCCACGTGGGAGCCCAGGTGCAGGCCCAACAGCACCCCGATCACCACGCCNACCAGNGCGATGGCGCGNTATTGACGGTTNAGATAGGCGTTGGCGCCTTCCTGAATNGCGGCGGCGATTTCNTGCATGCGCTCGGTTCCNGCNNTCGAAGAAAGCACCGCACGNCCCGCATAGACNCCATAGAGCAGCGCCANAACGCCGCAAGAAATCACNANCCAGTAAGTCCCAGACATGAATGACTACCCCTAAAAATCATATNGGAAAACNACCCCGGCACCNGCGGCCGGGTCAAAATCGCCGAGAACATGCCAGATTAAAACCCTTCNCGCAACAAGGCTTTGCGTGGCCTCTCAAAAATGTTTGTAGCCCGGATGGNTAAGNACAATTTCACCGCCANNGCCGTCCTCAACGCGCACCCCCTCCCCCTCCAAGATGGTGCCGANANCCGTCAATTGCAGGCCTATTGCCTNCCCCAGAGCNGTTATTTCNGGTTCGCGCCCGGGGNCNGNGGTGAAAACAAGTTCATAATCGTCGCCGCCGCNGAGAATAGCCTCCATCAGGGAAAGATCNGACACAAGCGCGGTACGCGCNGCGGGCGATAGGGGCACCCGCGANGCNTCAATGCCCGCGCCNACGCTTGATGCCTCACAGATATGGCCCAAATCTGCCACCAAACCGTCGGAAATATCCATGCCCGCGCTNGCCATCNCGGNGAGCNGCCGCCCCAGTTCCAGCCGGGGCTCCGGCAGCCGGTAGCGTGCACTNAGGAACCCGGCCGCCGTCTCGTCCANCCCCGCCAGCTCCCCGTTCATAACCTNCAGNCCCAGGGTGGCGTCGCCGATGGTGCCGGAGACCAACACCATATCCCCNGGCCGAGCGCCGGATCGGGTCATAACCCCTTCTTCTCCAGCCTCCCCCAANAGGGTCAGCGACANCGTCAGCGGGCCCGGGGTCGCCACCATATCGCCGCCCACCAGGGCAACNCCGAAGGCCCCTAGNTCCTCCCCCAGACCGGCGGAAAAGGCCNCCAGCCAGTCGTCATCNACCTCTTTNGGCAGGGCCAGAACCAGAAGACAGGCGNGGGGAACCGCNCCCATGGCCGCGAGGTCGGAAAGATTAACCCGCAACAGTTTCTTGGCGATGAGTTCGGGGGGTTCTTNTTCGGGAAAATGCACNCCGGCCACCAGGGCGTCCGCCGTCACCACAAGGCGCGCACCCGCGGTCTCGAANAGGGCGGCATCGTTGGTGAGCCCCNGCGCNCCCTCGCNANCGCTGGCTAGGGGCGCNAAAAAACGGGAGATACGGTCGAATTCGTTNCCNTCGGTCTTGTGACTCATNGTTTTGGAGNCTCNNGGTCTTGGGGGCCCGTGCTCTCCCAGCCGTCCTCGCGCAGGGNATGGGCCAGGNGGTCGAGAACGGCATTGACGAAGGCGGGCTCCCGCTCTTCNAAAAAGGCNTGGGCNATATCCACGTATTCGGTNATNACCACACGCGGCGGCACCTCCNCNCNAGCCAACAGCTCGAAGGTTCCGGCCCGCAACAGNGCNAGCAAAATNGGCTGAATCCGTTCCATNNTCCAATCATCGGCNAGATTTGCGGCGATCATGGAATCCAGTTCCTCGNCGCGCCCNGCCACNCCTTNCACNAGGNNCTCAAACAGNCCCCTGTCGGCCCCGGCAACCGGCTCCTCGCNCCCGNCNTCCAGACGATGACGGATAAATTCCTCGACCACNGCTTTTGCCGAACCNNCGGCGAGCGCGATCTGGTACAGGGCCTGCACCGCGGCGAGGCGGGCGGCGCTNAGCGCGGTGGCNGGAGAANNCCCGGAATCCGGGGTGGTTTNCTTGTTCNCGTCTGCAANGNCAGCCGCGGGAGTCATCTCGGATACAGTTGAAAGTCGCGCTTGAGNCGGATCATATGGAGACAGGCNCGGGCCGCCCGNGCNCCCTGGTCGCCNTTGTCCACCGCCGCNCGCGCCCAGGCCTGGTCGAGGTTCTCCACGGNCAGAAGGCCGAAACCCACNGCCAGGGTGAACTCCTGGGCNAGGTCCATGATGCCNCGCGAACATTCGCCGCAGACGATGTCGTAATGGCTGGTTTTGCCCCNGATGACACAGCCCAGCACCACATAGCCGTCGATGGGCCGACCTTCCCCGGACACGCCTCCCTTCGCCTCCACGGCGTAGCGGATAGCGGCGGGAATCTCCAGCGCACCGGGAACCGTGATGCTTTCATAGGAGGCCTCCGCCGCTTCNAGGGCGGCGATGGCACCGCGGCGCATCTCGTCACTGATGTCCTCGTAGAACCTNGCCTCCACCATCAGCACATGGGGNGGGTTCTGGGGGGGCGNAGCGGTCTTTTGTTCGNTCATNGCTATCCCGTTTCCCGGATGTCTGTGGCGCTGGAGCGGNTCAGGGGGCGCTGTTCAACGATACTCAGCCCATAGCCGTCAAGCCCGACAACGGTGTGTTGGGTGTTGGAGAGCAGAATCATCTCCTTGAGGCCGAGATCAAGCAAGATCTGCGCCCCCACCCCATAGTCCCTTAATTCAACGGGATGCACCCCCGAGCCGGCTCTCGTATCTTTTTCCGTATCCTTTTCTGAGTCACCCCCCGAATCAACATGACGGGCTTTCATGCGGTCGAGCAGGCTGGTGGGGCGAGGCTCGCGGATCAACACCACCACGCCGCGCCCGGCCTCGGCGATCATGCGCATGGCCGTGTGCAGCGCCGCACCATGGCCGCTATGGAGGTCGCCCAGCACATCCTCCAGCACGTTCATGGCATGCATCCGTACCAGAACTGGCTCCGGCCCCGAAATATCCCCTTTCACCAGGGCGATGTGTTCGGCGTATTCCACCTCGTTGATATAGACAATCATCCGGAAGCTGCCGCCATAGAGGCTGTCCAGTTCGGTTTCCTGGGCCCGGCGCACCACCTTTTCGGTAAGCCGCCGATAGGAAATCAGATCGGAAATNGTNGCGATCTTCAGCCCGTGCTCGGNGGCAAACGCAATGAGGTCCGGCATCCGCGCCATGGAGCCGTCATCGTTCATNATCTCACAGATGACCCCGGAAGGATCGAGCCCGGCGAGGNGGGAAATGTCCACCGCCGCTTCGGTATGCCCGGCCCGCACCAGAACCCCGCCATCACGNGCCACCAGCGGGAACACATGGCCTGGCGAAACGATNTCCTTGGCGTCNGATTNCNCGTCTATGGCCACGGNGATGGTGCNCGCCCTNTCGGCGGCGGATATGCCAGTGGTGACGCCCTCGCGGGCCTCGATGGAGACGGTGAANGCGGTCTGGTGACGCGAGGCGTTCTCTGTCGACATGAGTCCCAGCCCCAGACGCGCCACCCGTTCNGCGGTCAGGGNAAGACAGATCAGCCCGCGTCCGTACTTGGCCATGAAATTGACNGACTCGGCGCTCGCCTTTTCGGCGGGGATGACCAGATCACCTTCGTTCTCGCGGCTTTCATCATCCACCAGAATAAACATCCGCCCGGCCATGGCTTCGGCGATGACGTCCTCGATGGAGGCAAGATGCTCCCGGTCGGACATGGCTATTCCTTTTCCATCAGACGGGCCACGTAACGTGCAAGCATGTCAATCTCCAGATTAAGCCGGTCTCCGGGTTGCAGGGCGCCGAAAGTGGTNCAGTCCCGGGTATGGGGAATAATATTGACCCCGAAGCGGCCGTCTTCAACCCAGTTCACCGTCAGCGACACCCCGTCAAGGGCCACCGACCCCTTGGCCGCCATATAGAGCATGAGATCATCCTCGGCCTCGAAGGTATAGAGCAGAGAGTCGCCCTGCGGCGATATGTCTGCAACCCGCGCCACACCGTCCACGTGGCCTGACACCATATGCCCGCCTAGCTCGTCGCCCAGCCTCAGCGAGCGTTCAAGGTTGACGGGGGTGCCTTCCTTCCACTCACCCAGCGTGGTGCAAGACAGGGTCTCTCCGGAAACCTCCACCGCGAACCAGTCGCCGTCTTTATCGGCACCCTTCTCCACCACCGTCAGGCAGACGCCGGAACAGGCGATGGAGGCACCGCTCTCGATCCCGGCGGCGTCATAGGCCGTAGCCAACACGAAGCGGGTGCTGCCGTTGCGTTCAACGCCGCGCACGTGCCCCTTATCGCTGATGATTCCCGTGAACATGGCGTGTTCTAGCGCACTATTCAGCCGAATGGGAACAATTTGATGGAGGCAAATCGGTTTCCCGAGCAGACACGGCGTGAAGCGCGATGCGGCACATCTAGCAAAGGCCGCAACGAACGCGGGGAGCCGATTTGCCTCATTAAAGGTCGGTCAAATGATTTTATTTAGCTGAATAGTACGCTAAGACCTGCGGCTGTAAACTTCCAGAATATCGTCACCTGAGGCACGTACTAACAGCCGCGTGAAATTTGCGGTCATGGCCAGCTCGTCGACGCCGAAGGGNGCCACCACGGCGAGGCCGTCACCGCCCATNACACGGGGCGCACGGAACCANANCAGACGGTCNACCAGCCCCCGGCCCAGCATGGCCGCCGCCATATGGCCACCGCCTTCCACCAGAACCCGCGTTATACCTTTCTTGGCCAGCGCGTGGAGCGCCGCCAAGGGGTCGAGATTACCAGTCTCGTCACAGCCGCTTTCCATCACCTTCACGCCGCAGTCGTCATAGGCCTCACGCCGCGACTTATCACCGTCGGGGCGGGTCACAATCCAGGTCGGGAATAGTTCCGCATAGCGCACCAGACGGCTGGTCAGAGGCAGGCGCAGCCTGGCATCCATCACCACGCGCACCGGCGAGCCCTCNGCCAGCCCNGGCAGCCGGCAGGTGAGNTCGGGGTTNTCCGCNTGTACCGTGCCNCTGCCCACCATCACCGCGTCATGGCGCAGGCGCAGGCCNTGCACNGCCTGGCGCGATGNCTCGCCNGTAATCCAGCGGCTCTCTCCGTGACGGGTAGCGATACGCCCGTCCAGGGTGGTGGCCAGCTTCAGCGTCACCAGCGGGCGGCCTTCCTTGACCCGCATGAAGAAACCGGCATTGACTGCTTCCCCCTGTTTTGCGCACAACCCCACATCGACGGTGATCCCGGCCTTTTCCAGGGCGGCGATGCCTTTTCCCGAGACCCGGGGGTCGGGGTCCTCCAGCGCCACCACGGCGCGTGAAATACCGGCTTTGATCAGGGCCTTCACACAGGGCGGGGTTTCCCCGGCATGGGCACAGGGCTCCAGGGAAATATAGGCGGTGGCGCCCTTGGCCCGGGAGCCGGCACGGGACAGGGCCTGGGTTTCGGCGTGGGGGCGCCCCCCGGGCTCGGTCCATCCGCGGCCGACGATTTGGAAAATTCCATCTTTCCCCGCCGCCGTCAGCACACAGCCCACAGCGGGATTGGGCCATACCCTGCCCAGCCCGCGGCGCGCCAAGCCAAGGGCGGTTTCCATGAAAGGAAGGTCGCTGGGATCTGTAGGGTCGGTTCCCGGCCCCCTGCTTTCCGGGTCAGTCCTCAATAGGCTGTTCGGGCTCGTCTTCGTCACCGAGTTGCCCCACGAAGTCCTCGAAGTCCTTTGCCTCGCGGAAGTTCCGGTAGACCGAAGCAAACCGCACATAAGCCACCTGATCGAGGCCGGCCAGGGCATCCATCACCATTTCGCCGATGGTTTCGGTGGGAATTTCGCTTTCACCAGAACTCTCGAGCCGCCGCTGGATACTGTTGGCGATGCGGTCGATGCGGTCGGCATCCACCGGCCGCTTGCGGCAGGAAATGCTCATGGAACGGATCAGCTTTTCGCGGTCGAAGGGCGCGCGCCGTCCGTTGCGTTTGAGCACCGTAAGATCACGCAGCTGGATGCGTTCAAAGGTGGTGAACCGCGAGCTACAGTCCGCGCACATGCGGCGGCGGCGGATCGTCGAATTATCCTCGGTGGGACGTGAGTCCTTCACCTGAGTGTCGTCATGACCGCAAAACGGACAGCGCATTTCCCCTCTCCTTTATTGGTTAAAGCGCTTCTTTATAAATCGGGAACCTCCCGCACAACTCCTGAACCTTGGCCTTTACTTCCCCTTCTGCCTTGCTGTTATCGTTTGGATTGGCGGCCAGCCCATCGAGAACGTCTCCGATCATGTTACCAACCTCGGTGAATTCCTCGACGCCGAATCCGCGGCTGGTGGCAGCAGGCGACCCCAGACGCACACCAGACGTCACCATGGGCTTCTCGGGATCGAAAGGCACCCCGTTCTTGTTACAGGCAATGGCGGCGTTCTCGAGACTGGCCTCGGCGGCCTTGCCGGTGAGCTTCTTGGGCCGCAGGTCCACCAGCATGAGATGGGTGTCGGTGCCGCCGGAAACGATATCGAGACCGCGCTCCACCATGACTCCGGCCAGAGTCCTGGCGTTTTCGCAGACGGCCTGGATATAGGTCTTGAATTCTGGCTTCAGGGCCTCGCCGAAGGCCACCGCCTTGGCGGCGATGATATGCATCAGCGGACCGCCCTGAAGGCCGGGGAAAATGGCAGAATTGATCTTCTTGCCTATATCGGCGTCGCGCGACAGAATCATGCCACCGCGCGGGCCGCGCAGGGTCTTGTGGGTGGTGGTGGTTACGATATCGGCGATGGGCAGCGGGCTAGGATGCAGTCCGGTAGCCACCAAGCCTGCGAAATGGGCCATATCCACCATCATATAGGCCCCCACCTTGTCGGCAATGTCGCGGAACTTCTGGAAGTCTATGACACGCGGATAGGCCGACCCCCCGGCAATAATAAGCTTGGGCTTGTGTTCGGTGGCCAGCTGCTCCACCTCGTCGAAATCAATAAGGTGGTCGTCGCGGCGTACCCCATACTGGACGGCGTCGAACCACTTGCCCGATTCATTGGGTGGCGCGCCATGGGTCAAATGCCCGCCGGCGGCCAGCGACATGCCGAGAATGGTGTCGCCGGGCTCGATCAGGGCCAGAAAGACGGCTTGGTTGGCTTGGGAGCCGGAATGGGCCTGGACGTTGACGAATTCACAATCGAACAGCTTTTTCGCGCGGTCGATGGCCAGGGTTTCAGCCACGTCCACATGCTCGCAGCCGCCGTAATAGCGGCGGCCGGGATAGCCTTCGGCGTATTTGTTGGTCATCAGCTGGCCCACGGCGTCGAGAACGGCCTTGGAGACGATGTTTTCCGAAGCAATGAGTTCTATCTGGTCACGCTGCCTTCCGTATTCATCCTCAATGGCCTTGAGGATATCGGGATCGGTCTCGGCGAGCCTAGCACCAAAGAAAACTTCCGTCGTCATGGTTGCATTTTCCCTTCCAAATTTAATTTCCCAGCATCTCCCCGCGCTGTTTGCCGGGGGCTGGCTTACCCCATCTTGGCGACGCGGCGCGCATGCCGTCCGCCCTCAAATTCCGTCTCCAGAAATGCCCTCAGGCATTCCCTGGCGACATCCACGCCAATAATGCGCTCGCCCATAGCGAGAACATTGGCGTTGTTATGCTGGCGCGACAGCCGCGCCGTCTCGGCGTTGTGGCACAGGGCGGCGCGGATGCCGGGATGCCGGTTGGCGGTAATGCTAACACCGATTCCGCTGCCACAGACCAAAACGCCTTGCCCCGCCTTGCCTTGGGTTACGGCCTCGGCAAGGGCATGAGCGAAATCCGGATAGTCCACGGAATCGGGACTATCGGTTCCAAGGTCTAGCACACCATAGCCGAGACTTGAAATTTCCTCCTTAAGAGCCGTTTTCATTTCATAGCCGGCATGGTCCGAGGCAATGGCCACCACCCGCTTATCCTGATCCTCTGACATGGCTCCATAGACGCTTGTTGTCATCACCTGAAGGATGCCACAACCCGGCGCTTTGAAAGCGCCCGAATGGAAGGATGTATATCATCCAAAACGCCATATGAACACTAAATATTGAAGAAAGCCACCCTCCCACCACAAAATACCTATACAAGGAGGACCATTCCCTGTTCTTGTGCGGCTGAATACGTGGAAGAAAGGAGGGGGCGCAAATCTTAAGATATACTGCAAATCAACTGTAATGAGTACTAAACATCTATTTTATTTGACAATAATTAATCGGTGTGTAATGAAAAGATATTCAAGTTCATTTATATATTTCAGGAAGAAAGAAGATGATTGTTGAAAAACCTGGCGGTTTCTCAAGTAGTGAAACACTCAAAATGACGGCGGATGTGGTGTCCGCCTACGTGGGCAACAATGTGCTGCCACCGGCCCAGCTTGCCGATGTCATCGGAGCGGTCCATTCCACCCTCTCTAATCTTGAAAGAGACAGCGGCGGGAACAGCCAACAGAAACCCGCCGTGTCCATCCGTAAATCGATCACCCCCGGTTTCATCGTCTGTCTTGAGGACGGCAGGAAGCTGAAAATGCTCAAGCGCCATCTGCGCACCACTTACGGCATGACTCCCGACGAATACCGGGCCAAGTGGGGCCTGCCCGTGGACTACCCCATGGTGGCTCCCAACTACGCCAAACAGCGTTCCGAATTCGCCAAGAAAACCGGTCTCGGACGCAGATCCAGGGGCCGTAAAAAAAAGGCGTAAAAAGACCTCTTCAGGTCCGTTTCTATTTCCGTTTACACCTGCCCCCGGCGCTGGCCGCGCCCTATTGTGCGGCGCTTGTCTTCCCTTCCCGCGCCCAGTATTCCTTAAGATCCCGCTTCACGCCCCGGGCCAGAATAAACATGCCGATGCCGTTGGGCAGGGCCATGGCGAAGATCATGGCGTCGGAAAAGCCAATTACCTTGCCCAGTTCCATGGAGGCACCGATCACAGTAAAGGTGCAGAAAATGAGCTTGAAGATATGGCCTGAAGCGGGATTTTTCCCGAACAGATAGGTCCAGGATTTCAACCCGTAATAGGACCAAGTGATGATGGTGGAAAAGGCGAACAGGGTCACGGCCACCGCCAGAAGATAGGGGAACCAGTCGAAGGCGGAGGCAAAGGCGGCCGACGTCATTTCCACCCCACGCAGGCCCTCGCCGTCCAGATAAACCCCTGAAATCACGATCACCAGCGCCGTCATGGAACAGATGATCACGGTGTCGATAAAGGGCTCCAACAGCGACACGAACCCCACCGACAGTGGCTCGTCGGTCTGCACCGCCGAATAGGCGATGGGGGCCGATCCGATCCCCGCCTCGTTGGAAAAGGTGGCCCTCTGAAATCCCCACATGAGGACCCCGATCAAGCCCCCATACCCGGCCTCTGGCGTGAAGGCGCCGACAAAAATAGCACGCAGGGCCGTCGGCACCTGGTCGGCGTGGATGAACAGGATGGCCACGGAAGCAAGAACGTAAAACAGACCCATGAAGGGCACCACGAACTCGGTCACACGGGCGATACTCTTGATGCCACCGATGATCACCAGGGCGACGATGCCCGCCAGAATAAGCCCGAACAGCCAGCCGCTTTCATTGAAGAATCCCACCGCGTCGCCGGTGGCTGTCGAGACCTGCTGGAACGCCTGGTTGGCCTGGAACATATTGCCCGCGCCCAGCGCCCCGCCCACGCACATGACGGCGAAAAAGGTGGCCAGCACCCTGCCCAGGCGGGGCAGGCCGTGATCGGCCAGGCCGCGGCTCAGGTAATACATGGCGCCGCCGGAAACCGTGCCGTCTTCGTACACCTCGCGGTATTTGGCTCCCAGCGCACACTCCAGGAATTTAGACGCCATGCCGAAAAAGGCGGCGATGATCATCCACAGCGTGGCGCCGGGCCCACCGAGAGCAATGGCAGCGGCAACACCGGCGATATTGCCGAGCCCCACCGTGCCTGAAAGCGCCGCCGTTAAAGCCTGGAAGTGGGTGACTTCACCGGCTTCGGAGCGGCAGGTGTGGCGGCCCCGCACAACCGAGATGGCATGGGCGAAGCCCCAGAAATTGATGAACCGGAAGTAAAAGGTGAAGATCACGGCGGTGAGAATCAGCCACACCACGATCACAGGAAACCGGGACTCGCCCACCAACACGGTATAGAAGACAAATCCGGTCACGGCGTCGGAAAGCGGGGCGATGGTCTCGTTGATGCGTTGATCGAGGCNTATGTCGCCTATCTCCGTCATCTCGCCCATCTCTGCGACCATATCCGCCACCGCCAACTCTTCCACCTGCGCCAGCGCAGAGGCCGTCGGCAGAGCGAAAACCAACGCCAACAGAGCCAAAACCGAGAGAATTGTAGTATACGGCCGTTTCATGCTTCTCCCATGAAAATGACTGCTACATTGAACCATGAGTTTCATCAAGCGCCCAGCTCTAACACTCATAGTTACCGCTCTAGCATATGCCGACGTAACCTTCCGCTACTTTACTAGTCTGCATCTGACCTCAAGTTCGGTCCAGATGAACGGGCTTACCAGTTTTTCCNGGATATCCGGATGATNTTCAAGGACTGNGTTGAACTTTCCGGTGATCACCCCCCAAGGAGCGGNTTAAAGTNGGTCCGTCCGTAATTTCGAGACCACCTCGATGATCCCGTCATAGGCGCGGTCGAGGTCGGCCTCGCCTATACAATAGGGCGGCATCAGATAGACCACATCGCCCAGGGGGCGCACCAACAGGCCNCGNGAGAGAAATTCCCCGCGCAGGCNCTGGCTCCACGATGANCCGTAGGCCTTGNNGTCGCNNCCATCGCCGNCATTTCCATGGTCAAGATCGAAGGCGGCGATGGAGCCCATGACCCTGGTGCGGCGGACGTTTGGCAGGCGCGCGAGATCGCGCATTCTGCGGCGGTGGAGATCCTCCATGGCCGCCACCCGCTCCAGGGTAGCCTCGCTCTCGAAGAGATCGAGCGAGGCCAGAGCCGCCGCGCAGCCCAGCGGATTGGCGGTGAAGGAATGGCCGTGGGCAAATGCGGTCCCGAAATCATCGCCGATGAAGGCGCCGTGAATCTCCTCATCGCAGATGGTGGCGGCCAGGGGCAGGAACCCACCGGTCAGACCCTTGGCGAGACAGATGATATCTGGCGCCACGCGCGCCTTGTCACAGGCGAACATGTGTCCGGTGCGACCGAAGCCTGTCATCACCTCGTCGAAGATGATCAGTATCNCCGCCTCGCGCAGACGGCCACACAGCGCGCGCAGNAATTCCGGACGGCACATGCGCATGCCACCCGCCCCCTGGACCAGGGGTTCGATGATGACCGCCGCCACCTCCGCGTGGGAAGCATCAAGAACGGCNTCGATTTTGGCCAGCGCTTCGGCTTCATTTTCCTGGGCCTCGTTGTCGCCGCTCCAGGTGGCGGCAAAGGGCAGGAACGTCACCGGCAACACCATCTCATCGAAGGGCGCGTAGAAGCCGGTGGACGCCCCNACCGACATGGCGCCCAGGGTGTCACCGTGATAGCCCCCGGAAAAGGCGAAGAACCGTNTGCGACCGGTCTCGCCCTTGTTGCGCCAGTACTGCCAGGCGATCTTCAGGGCCACCTCCACCGCCGTCGAGCCGTTATCGGAAAAAAACACCCGCCTCAGTTCTCCCGGCATCAACGCCGCCAGGCGCGAGGCCAGCCGCGCTGCCGGGGCATGGGTGAAACCCGCGAACATCACCTGTTCGATTTGCTGGGCCTGTTCGGCCACGGCTTTGGCGATGGTGGGATGGGCATGGCCGTGCAGCGTCACCCACCAGGATGAAATGAGATCAAGAATATCCCGGCCCTCGGCGGTATGCAGCCACGCCCCCTCACCAGAAACGACCTCTGGGGGCGGGAATGCGGTGCCCGCCTGGGTGAAGGGATGCCACACATGGCGCAAGTCGAGGGCGGGGATGTCCTCGTTTTCAGCCATGCCCAGCCTCGGCATAACCAGCCTCCGGGAAGCGGGGTCTCTCCTTCGCCCCCAGAGCAGCCATGGCNGCCGCATCCAGAGGATCGAGGATGGGAATCTCGCCGATCACCGCCACCTCTCCGAAGCGCTCCACGGCCTCGCGGTTGGCGGCATCAGGCGCGCCGCAAAAGACCACCCCCGCAATCTCCAGACCCCGTGAGCGCAGAGCCTCCAAGCTCAGTAGGGAATGATTGATGGTGCCCAGCGCCGTGCCCGCCACCACCACCACCGGCAGCCCCAGACATCCCATNAGATCGGCCATCACCAGCCCCTCGCCCAGGGGCGCCAATACGCCTCCCGCCCCTTCCACAATCACGGGCCGGGAACTTCCGGGCAGGGAAAACCCGCCCAGCATAATAGCNACCCCTTCCAACCGCGCCGCCGCCTGGGGTGACANGGGCGCCCGTAATTCATGAAGGGGCGCGTGAAAACGCTCATCCGGAAATTCGCTCAGGCGACGCACCATTTCGCTGTCGCTTGCGCCACCATCAAGACCAGTCTGCACCGGTTTCCAATAGTCGCCGTCGAGGGCGCGCATGAGCCAGGCCGAGGCCACGGTCTTGCCGATGCCGGTATCGGTGCCGGTGATGAACACCCCCTTCATGACGCTTCCCCCTCCCTGGTGAAAAAGCCATAAAGCACGTGATAGGTGACGCTGAAGCCATCACCGTTTTCCCCCTCTCCGTTCTTGCCGTCAATCTCCTGCAACAGGGTGCGCATTCCACCCGGCGCCTGTGGCACATGGTCGGGGACGGGGACGCGGGCGCCGATGTCCTTCAATTCATGCAGGAAGTTCCGGGCCGACACATGACGGCGCAAAATACGCGCCTTTTCCACCCGGCCGGTTCCGCCACCGGGCCACAAACTGTCCAGCTCCCNGGCCGAGGGAAAAGAGGGAACGCCGGGTTCCATGCCATGATCGCGGCANGCCACGCGCCATTCTTCAAGGCTTCCCGCCCCCAGCATGGCGAAGACGAGCCGCCCTCCGGGCGCAAGAAGACCTGCAAGCCTCGCGATGGCGCCGGGCAGATCGGCGAACCACTGGAACACCAGACTGGCGGCGATGAGGTCGTATTTTTCCGTCAGCCCCGGAGCCTCACCATCCATGACGGCGAAACCGGCGCTCCCGAGCGACCCCTCGAGCCGGTCCCGGCATTTTTCGAGCATGGGCGGCGAAATATCGGTGAAAAGGCAGGGAACGCCCGCCAGCCCTTCCTGCAGGGCTTCCCCCAGAAATCCGGTGCCGCATCCAATTTCCAGGTAAGAGGAACCCCCCTCCTGTAATCCCTCCTGCGAGGTGATTTTTTGCGCTAGATCGCCCGCCACCCGGCGTTGCAAAACGGCATAGCGGTCGTAGTCCCCAGCAGCCTCACCAAAGGCCCGCGCCACCTCGCGCTTGCGCAGGGCGGCATCGCGCCGGCCGGGATCGAGGGCGGAATCGAGATGGAACACGCCGTCGGCTTCGGTCATGACAGGTCACCTAGAAAGGCGCGCAACCGTTCTGCGCACCACTGGGCTTGCGTCTGGGGCAGCCCGTGATCGCCGCCAGCCGCGCCGTGGAGCGCTGTTTGCGGACGCCGCCCGTAAATCTCCTCGGTCAGCGTCCAGGGTACGATCTCGTCGGCCTCCCCACCCAGCGCCAACAGGGGAACCGTTTCCGCCGCCAGAGCTCCGCGCAGGTCCCATTGCCGGAGCCAGTCCAGCCCCTCGCCCAGCCGCGACTCATCGAGCCCCCCCCGAGCCGCGCCGACGCCACAGCGCCGGCGGAAATCATCTACGGTGGCTCGGGGTTCCCGTTTCATGCGCGCCGCCATGCGCTCCAACAGCCGCGGCGTCACGCCGTGAGGATAATCCGCCGCCGCGGTAAAGCGAGGCATGCCGCAAACGCTCACCAGGGCGTCCCAGGTGAAGGGACGCCTGTGCAACAGCCACATGAAGCCCAAGGAATGCCCCACCGCCACCACCGGCGCGCCTGGCTCGGGCAGAGCTGCCGCCGGGCGGCCGAAAAAACCCAAATCGTGAACCTGCGTCGCCATGTCTCCCAGCAGCTCGCACAGGGGGTTCCAGACATCTCCATCGAATCCCCAGCCATGAACCAGAACCAGCTGCGCACCCATCACGACGCCACCCGCTTTTTCCCACCCGCACCCGAAGACTCACGCGCCGCCAGCCGGATTACCGCCGCCGCCAACCGCGCCAGATCTTCCTCCTCATGGGCGGCGGAAAGGGCAAACCGCAGGCGAGACATCCCTTCGGGCACGGTGGGGGGGCGGATCGCCACGGCCAGGAATCCTTCCTCTTCGAGGCTGCGGGAAAGGGCTATGGCCGCCTCATCATCGCCCACGATCAAGGGCACGATCTGGGTCGTGGAAGCGCCGCAATCGAGCCCCGCCCCGCGCCATTGGGCGCGCAGCTCCTCGGCCTTTCGCAACAGCCCAGAGCGCGCCTCCCCAAGATTAGGAAGCAGGTCCAGCGCCGCATCCATGGTGCCGAGAACCGTCGGTGGCAAAGCGGTGGAATAGACCACGCCGCCACAGCGGTTGACCAGATAGTCGCGCAATGTGTCGGAACAGGCGGCATAGGCCCCGAACCCGCCCAGTGCCTTGCCGAAGGTGCCCATCACCAGATTGGCCGCGCCTGGATGATCGGCGGCCAGGCCGAAACCGTCCTTGCCCAGAACCCCGGTGGCGTGGGCCTCGTCGAGATAGAGAAAGGCGTCGAAACGCCGCGCTAAATCGGCCAGGGCGGGAATGTCGGCGCGGTCGCCATCCATGCTGAAAACGGTCTCGGAAATGATAAAGGCGGGCGCACTGTCCGCACCCGATGTCTTGGATTTAAGTAATGCCTCAAGGTGCCCCATATCGTTGTGGCGATAGCGGATCTGGCGCAGGCCCGCGGCGTTGCACCCGGTATGAAGACTGGCATGGTTGAGGCGGTCGGCGAAGACCAGCGGCCGCGCCCCGTGAACGCGGGAATCCAGCAGGGCCGGCAGGATCGAGACATTGGTCTGATAACCGGAAGCAAATACCAGAGCCGATTCCGTGCCTTTGCCGCGGGCGAGTTTCCGTTCCACCCGCGCGAATGGTTCAAGGTTACCGCTCACCAGCCGCGAGGCGCCGCAGCCCGCGCCCCAGTGTTCTCCCCATCGAGCGCTTCGCTCGATCAGTTGGGGATGGCGGGACAGCCCCAGATAGTCGTTGGAGGAGACATTCACCAATTCGCGCCCGTCCACCACCACCCTTCCGGGGGGCAGGCTCGCGCCTGCGGAATCAGATTTTCCGGGGGCCGTGAGTCCCACCTCACGCAGGACCCGGCGCCGTCCCGAGGTTTCCAGCCCGTTACAAAAATTTGCGAAGACACGCTCCGGCATCCCTGGCGCCTCTATAAAAAGAAAGACCCCTTCTTTTCTTGCCTCAGACCCGAGATGTCAATTCCCGGGATTCCTTCCCGGGGAATCCACGTCCGAATTCACAGCCGGAACTCACAATCGAAATCAGTAGCAAAAATTTTCACCACCGCCGCCATCCCTTTTATATGGCACAAAAATAGGAAATATTTATATTGTATAGGGTATACCTATAGACCTATGATGGCCCCATGACCCTAGGAAACCGCATCAAACGGGCGCGGGAGCGGGCGGGACTCTCGCAGACCCGGCTCGCCGCCCTGATCGGGCTGCGCCAGCCCACCGTCTCCGACTGGGAGCGCGACGAGGTGGANCCCANCCGCGCCAACCTGCGGGCNGCCGCNGGCCGGCTCGGCGTCTCCCCCAACTGGCTGGCCTTCGGCGATGACGAATTCGGCGATGCCCGGAAGGACGACAGAGAGGAAGCGGAAGAGGANGCAAACCGCCCTCCCCGGCCAGGCCACTCACGTAACAGCCCCNGATTNCCCCGCACCCGCATGCGCCGCAACCGCCGGNCCCCTTGGCTCCGCGCCCTNGTNCGCGAAAACACTCTCGGCGCTGCTGACCTGATCTGGCCGGTCTTCGTGCNCGANGGCANGAACAAGCGCACCNCCATCCCTCCCATGCCNGGCGTCGAGCGGCTTACCGTAGACCTTCTGGTGAAAGCCGCGGGCGAGGCCGCCGCACTGGGCATTCCCGCGCTGGCCCTGTTTCCGGTGGTGGACGCCTCGCTCAAGAACGAAGAAGCCTCCGAGGCGCTCAATCCTGAAAACNTGGTNTGCCGCGCGGTGGCGGCGGTNAANGCCGCCCATCCCGGCATCGGNCTCATCTGNGACGTNGCNCTCGATCCCTACACTTCCCACGGCCAGGANGGCCTGTTGCGCGGCGGCGAGGTGATCAACGACGAGACGGTGGAGATGCTGTGCCNCCAGGCGGTGGCCCAGGCCNGCGCCGGCTGNGACATCATCGCCCCTTCCGACATGATGGACGGCCGCGTGGGCGCCATCCGCGACGCCCTGGATGGGGCCGGATACCAGAACGTGGCCATCCTNTCNTACGCCGCCAAATACACNTCCGGCTTCTACGGGCCCTTCCGCGANGCCGTGGGNTCGGCGGCGGCACTGGGCGNNGGTGATAAGAAAACTTATCAGATGGACCCCGCTAACAGCGACGAAGCCCTGCGCGAGGTGGCTCTGGATATTGCCGAGGGNGCNGACATGGTTATGATNAAGCCGGGCCTGCCCTATCTNGATGTGATCCGCCGGGTTAAGGATACCTTNGCCGTGCCCACACTGGCCTATCAGGTGAGCGGCGAATACGCCATGCTGAAAGCAGCAGCTGAAAAGGGCTGGCTCGATTTTCCCACGGTCATGACGGAAAGCCTCATGGCTTGCAAACGCGCTGGAGCCGACGCTATTTTCACTTACGCCGCGTCGGACATGGCCAAGGCCNTCCATGAGGGCTAGTTCTTTTTCATCCAATCCAGGATGAGTGCAATCTGGTCCGGCTTCATCAATGACGGCGCGTGACCTATTCCCGGTAACTCCACGCAATCCACCCGTTTCGGCCCGCGTTTTTGCATAGTTTCTGCCACTTTTGCTGAGAGAACCGGTGACTCCGCCCCGCGCAGTAGCAGAACNGGACAGGCGATGGCNTCCCACACATGCCACAGCCGNAGGGAAAACGGTGGCAGCCAGCGCAGAGGTTTGGAAATGGCGGGATCGAANGCNAGGCNATAGNCCCCGTCCTCAAGCCGGACACTGGCAACCTCGGCCAGGGCCCGCCACTGCGCGGGCTCATGTGGACCGGCCCCGGCATAAATAGTGCGCAGATGCGCTTCCACTTCTTCCATACTGGCAAAACGGGGGTCGGCCCCCACGTAGGCGCGCATATATTTCATGGGCTTGTGGGGGATCACCGCGCCTACGTCGTTGATTACAAGGCGGCNCAGCGGGGTCACCGCCTTGGCCGCCAGCATCATGCCCAGGACCCCACCCATGGAGGTGCCAATAAGGGTGATGTCGCGAGCCCCGAGATGAGAAACCAGCACTTCGAGATGGGAGAAATAGTGCCGTACGTTATAGTCCTTGGGCCGCGCCAGCCATCCGCTCTTGCCCCGCCCCACCATATCGGGACAGACCACGCGGTATCCCGTCTCCGACAGCGCCCGCGCCGGTTCATCGAAGAAGCGCCCGTTGCCGGTGAGACCGTGCAGGCACAGGATGAGCCCCAGCCTGGCCTCTCCCTGCGGCGCCCAGTCGGTGTAAGCCATGGGGCAGTGCCCCTCGCCTTCAAGGGTGCGCACGGGCACGGAAATATGGGATTCCTTCATGCTCATCGCCCGATGATAGACTATTCTTTGCGCCCCCGATCAAGCCCCAACCAAATGAGACAGCCATGACCGCCACCANACCCGCCCCGCTTTCCGGAATTACCGTCATCGACCTCTCCCGCATCCTCGCCGGGCCTTACTGCACCATGGTGTTGGCCGAACTCGGCGCCCGCGTCATCAAGGTGGAAAACCCCGACGGCGACGACGCGCGGCGCATCGGCCCCTTCATCGAGGACCGTTCGGCCTATTTCATGTCGCTCAACCGCGGCAAGGAAAGCATCGCCCTCGATCTGCGTGACGAAAAGAACCGCGATCTCCTCCATAAGCTGTTGGAAAAGGCCGACGTTCTGGTGGAAAACTTCCGCCCCGGCACCATGGAAAAACTGGGGCTGGGCTGGGAGACGCTGCACTCGCGCCACCCCCGCCTGATCTACGCCGCAGCCTCGGGATTCGGCCACTCCGGTCCCTACAGCGAGCGCGCTGCCTACGACATGGTGGTCCAGGCCATGGGTGGGATCATGAGTCTCACCGGCCATCCCGGCGGGCCGCCCACCCGGGTCGGCACCTCCATCGGCGATATCGCCGCCGGCCTGTTCACGGCAACCGGCGTCAACGCCGCCCTCTACCAGCGTGAAAGCACCGGCCGGGGCGTGAAAATCGACGTCGCCATGCTCGACTGCCAGTTGGCGATTCTCGAAAACGCCCTCGCCCGTCTCGCCACCAGCGGCGAGGTGCCCGGGCCTTTGGGCGCGCGTCATCCCTCCATCACACCCTTCGACGCCTTCGCTACCGGCGACGGCCATCTGGTGATCGCCGCCGGCAACGACAAACTCTTCGAACGGCTGTGCCAGGCTTTAAAACGCATGGACCTGGCCGGCAACGACCTCTTCGCCGACAACCACCTGCGCACCCGCCACGCCAAGGCCCTGAAAGATGAACTGGAATCCGTTCTCGTCGTCAAACCCACCACCCACTGGCTCACCCTTCTCGAGGCGGCGGGGGTGCCCTGCGGCCCCATCAACAACATGGCCCAGGTTATGGACGATCCCCAGATCGCGGCCCGCAACATGGTGGTCACCTGCAAGGATTCAGTGGCCGGGAACGTCCCCATGTCGGGCAATCCCATCAAGATTTCCGGGGTTGCTGATCCCACCTCGCGGCAGCCTGCTCCAGAGCTTGATAGGGACCGAAAGAGAATTCTATCAGAACTTTAATAAAATAATATAACATATTACTTTTAAAATATTTTTTATGAAAAAATTACATAGATTGTCTGTCCATATTCTGGCTCTAATACTAGCCGCCTTCCTGCTTCTCGGGGGGGGCGGATTGCTGTGGCTACGCACCTCTCTGCCTCAAACTAAAGGGGAGATTACACTCCCTGGGCTAACTGCTCCGGTAACGGTCACGCGCGATACCCACGGCATCCCGTGGATCAAGGCCAACACCCAGAATGACGCCTATTTTGCGCTGGGATTCGTCCATGCCCAGGACCGCCTGTTCCAGATGGACATCATGCGCCGNACCGGAGCCGGNCGGCTCTCGGAAATCCTTGGGCCCGACATGCTGCCCCGCGACCGGCTGGCCCGGGCGCTGGGGGTGGCGCGGCTGGCCGGGGCCTCCCTCGAACACCTCTCCCCCCCGGTGCGCCATGGGCTCGATTCCTACAGCCGCGGCGTCAACGCTTATCTGACCACCCGATCCNGCGCCCTGCCGCTCGAATTCGTGGTTCTCGGCTATGAACCGGAACCTTGGAAGCCTGTGGATTCGCTGATCTGGGGCAAGCTCATGGCGTTGTGGCTGTCCTCCAACCGCCGCCAGGAACTGCTGCGCGCAAAGCTGGCCAAAGGGCTCGCAGCGCCGCTGATGGAGGATTTATGGATGTCCTCCCCGCAACCGGGCGTCATCAAAACAGACACAAGTGATTCCGGGGGCGATTCCGGCGATTCCGGGGCTGGGCAAACGGCCTCGCGAAAGCCGGTTTTCGTGTCTGATTCTGGGGATTTTTCCGGGTTGGGCCGCCTCTTCGACGGCNTCTGGCTCGATACTCTCTGGGACGCCCTGCCCCAGCCCCGGGAATTCTTGAGCGCCTCCAATAACTGGGCGCTTTCGGGCCGCCATACTCAAAGCGGCGCCCCCCTTCTCGCCAACGATCCCCATCTNTGGATGTCCACGCCCGGCGTCTGGTATCTNGCGCGGCTCACCACGCCTGCGGCCGACCTTGCTGGGGCCACCGCGCCGGGCGTGCCCTTCACCATTCTCGGCCATAACGCCCACATCGCCTGGGGCTTCACCACCACCCACTCNGACTCCCAGGATTTCTTCATCGAGCGTCTCGATCCTGAAAATCCCGGCCTCTACCTTACCCCCGAAGGCCCGCGCTCCTTGCTCACNCGNTTTGAAACAATCACCGTGCGCGGCGGCGANGANGAAATACTGGAGGTCCTGGAAACCCGCCACGGCCCCGTGATCTCNGACATCCNGGAAGGCGCGGNCATGGAGCCCGGCNATGTGCTGGCCCTGGCCGATCCGGCCCAGCGCCGCGACGACCTCACCGCGCAAGCCATCCATGGCATCAACATGGCCCGTGACTGGGGGGACTTTACCTCCGCGCTAGAAGACTTCCATTCGCCGCAGCAGAACATGGTTTACGCCGACGTGGCGGGAAATATCGGCTTTTATGCCCCGGGCCGCATGCCCCTACGCAAAAGCGGCGACGGCACCGCGCCGGTGCCGGGCTGGAACGGCGCCTTCGACTGGACCGGGTTCATTCCATTTGCCGAGCTTCCCCACGCCCTCAACCCGCCTTCCGGGCGCGCCGTCACCGCCAATCAGAAAATCGTCGAAGACGGTTATTCCCACCTTCTCTCCGCCAAGTGGCGCGCACCCTACCGCGCGCGGCGTATTCACCATGTGCTCGGCGCGGCGTCGAAACACGGGCCCCAAAGCATGACCGCACTCCAGAACGACGCCGTCTCCCTCATGGCCCAAGAACTCCTGCCTCTGATGCTGGTCATAAAGGGAAACAGGNNCCACAGCNGCAAAGCCCTGTCTTNGCTGCGGAACTGGGACGCCATCATGGACCGCAACCGCCCCGAACCNCTTATTTTCTCCTCCTGGCTGTTCCATCTTCAGAAACGCATCGCCNGNGATGAACTGGAAGACCTCTACGATAANATCCGCCGCACACGCCCAGGATTCCTGNCCGCGGTGCTNAAAGGCAANACNGTTTCCGGCCATCACTGGTGCGATGACNGGGCCACGGCAGAGAGGGAAACCTGCGCCACCATCCTCGAGCTTGCCCTGGACGACGCCCTGGCGGCGCTGCGCAGCGCCTATGGCAANCGCATCGAAAACTGGCGCTGGGGCGATGCCCACCGCCTGAGCTTCGCCAATCCCCTGCTCTCGCGNCTNCCACTGCTGGGNTCTCTGGCGGCGACGACCGTGGAAACCGACGGCGGCAACGAGACCATCAGCCGCGGCGCTTACAAAAGCAACGAATCGGGCACAGTGTTCACCCATTTTCACGGAGCGGGTATGCGTGCCGTCTATGACCTTTCGCGGCTTGAGGGNTCACTCTTCATGATCGCGCCGGGACAGTCGGGGAACGTGTTTTCCTGCCATTTCCACGNCCTCGTGATGCCGTGGCGCGACGGCCGTTACCTCGTGCTTCCGGGAGGNCCTGGNGATGGCAGAGAACCCAGCCTCACACTNCATCTAGAGCCCACTCCGGCCAAATAGAACCGTTTGACCGGAGTGTGCTCTAAATCCGTAAAATGAAAGGGGATATTGAGAGGATTGATTTAAGGGGGCGGCNTCATTATNGTGCCCATTCCTTTTTTCCGNCCGGGAATCCAGCCTAATATTATCCGCNNAAATACGCGGCATTGCACACCCAATCATCTCCCAAGTCATCCGCACGTGAAGAGGTAAAATTAATGTCCCGCAAGTANACAGGTCACTTCCACGCATATATCCCNGGGCCTACCAATATTCCGCCTCGGATATTGAACGCNGCCCATATCCCCACCGAGGACATGCGCAGCCCNGCATTCCCNGAACTCACCAAGCCCCTGTTCGAGGACTTAAAGAAGATNTTCAAGACCAAGGACGGCCAGGTATTCATCTTTCCCAGTTCCGGCACCGGGGCTTGGGAATCGGCCATCACCAACACCATGTCGCCNGGCGAAAAGGTGCTGATCTACCGTTTCGGCCAGTTCAGCCTGCTCTGGGTGGACATGTTCGAGAGGCTCGGCCTCGACGTGGACGTGCGCGACGTGGAATGGGGCACCGGCACCCCGCCCGAGGACGTGGAAGCCACGCTTAAGGCCGACACCAATCACGAATACAAGGTGGTCTGCGTGACCCATAACGAGACCGCCACCGGAGTCACCTCCGATGTTCTCCCCGTGCGCCAGGCCATCGACGCCGCCAATCATCCGGCCATGCTTTTCGTGGACGGCGTTAGCTCCATCGCCAGCATCGATTTCCGCATGGACGAATGGGGCGTGGACTGCGCCATTTCCGGCTCCCAGAAAGGATTCATGCTGCCCGCTGGCGTCGGTCTCGTCTGCGCCAGCAAAAAGGCTCTGGAGGCCAATAAATCGGCCAAGCTGACGCGCTGTTACTTCTCCTGGGAAGACATGATAAAGACCAACAAGGACGGCTATTTCCCCTATACACCACCCACCCCCATGTTTCACGCCCTGCGCGCCTCTATCGACATGCTCATGGAGGAGGGGTTGGACAACGTTTTCGCCCGCCATCACCGTCTTGCCGAGGGCGTGCGCCACGCCGTCAAAGACGGCTGGGGACTCAAGCTCTGTGCCAAGGAAGAAAAGTGGGAATCCGACACCGTCAGCGCCATCGTCGTACCTGAGGACAAGGACGCCAAAGAGGTCATCGCCACCGCCTATAACAAGTATCACCTCTCTCTGGGCGCGGGCCTGACCCAAGTCGCCGGCAAGGTATTCCGTATCGGCCATCTCGGCGATTTGAACGAACTGATGCTGGCTAGCTCCATCGTCGGCGCGGAAATGGCCATGCTCGACAACGGGTTCGACATCAAGGCCGGAAGCGGCATCGCCGCGGCCAGTGACTACTGGCGCAACAACTAGCAATGGGCAAACCCAAGGTCATCGTCACCCGCCGCTGGCCTGAGGCCGTCGAGAAAAAGGTCTCGGAACTCTTCGACGCCACCCTCAATACCGGGGACACACCGCTCACCGTGGCCGAGCTTCAGGACGCCCTGAAGACGGCCGACGCAGTGCTATGCACCGTCACCGACAAAATGACGGCGGAAGTCCTCGGCGTTGACGGCAAGCAGGCCAAAATGCTCGGTAATTTCGGGGTCGGTTTCAACAATATCGACATCGAGGTGGCCAAGGCCGAAGGTCTGGTGGTCTCCAATACGCCGGAAATCCTGACCGACTGCACCGCCGACATCGCAATGACGCTACTCCTTTCAGTGGCACGCCGCGCCGGCGAGGGCGAGCGCCACCTGCGTGGCGGCCAGTGGACGGGCTGGCGTCCCACCCACATGATGGGGACCAAGGTCACGGGCAAAAAACTGGGCATTATCGGCATGGGCCGTATCGCCCAGGCGGTGGCGAAAAAAGCCCATTTCGGCTTTGACATGAAGATCGCTTATTTCGATCCCTATCTTCCTGATCCCGATGCCGTCAACAAGGCCATGGACGCCGAAAGCCGCGGCTCCATCGAGGACGTGCTCGCCGATTCTAATTTCGTGTCCCTGCATTGCCCGGCGACGCCGGAAACCCGGCATCTAATGAACGCCGAACGTTTCAAGGCCATGCAGGCTTCCGCCTTTCTCATCAATACCGCACGCGGCGACGTGGTGGACGAGGCGGCGCTGGTGGCGGCCCTGAAAGCGGGTGACATCGCCGGGGCCGGACTCGACGTCTACGAGTGTGAGCCCGACGTCACCAGGGAACTCACCGAGATGGAAAACGTGGTGCTGCTGCCCCATCTCGGCAGCGCCACCCTGGAGACCCGGGAAGGTATGGGATTTCGGGTCGTCACCAACGTGGAGGCCTTCTTCGCGGGCAAGGAGCCACCAGACCGCGTCGCGTAACCATCAAAGACCGCACCACCTCACGCCCCTGCCGGAGTCCCCCTATGGCTTCACAGCCTCCTTCCGATTCCTCGCGCCCCGATTCCCTGCGCCAGATGGCGGAATCCCTGTTTCGCGCTGGCATCGAGGCGGCCGATCCGGGTCCAGCCGTGGCCCGCGTGCTCCAGGCTCGCGACGGCCGGCTCCACATCCTTGGCAATGGCGGCGATGCGGCAACCTCGCGCAGCGCCCCATGGCGGCGGGTTTTCGTGGCCGCCTTCGGCAAGGCCGCCATGGCCATGGCCGAAGCCGCGCGCGACGTCCTGCCAGGAGATCTCTTCTGCGGCCCCGGCATAGCCGTCACCAATTATGAAAACGCCCGCGAGACGGACGGTTTCACCGTCATCGCCGCCGGCCATCCCCTGCCCGACGCCAACGGCGTGAAAGGCGCGCAGGCGGCGGCCGAAATGGCCGAAAACGCCAGCGAGGGTGACCTCCTGCTGGCGCTCATCAGCGGCGGCGGATCGGCGCTCATCCCCTATCCCTCCCCCGGCCTCACCTTAGAAGACAAGATTGCCGCCACCGACCTGCTACTGGGGAGCGGCGCCGACATCGGCGCCATCAACACCGTGCGCAAGCACCTCTCGCAGCTCAAGGGCGGGGGGCTAGCCCGCCTCGCCGCGCCCGCCGACCTCCACGCCCTGATCCTTTCCGACGTGCTGGGCGACGACCTTTCCACTATCGCCAGCGGCCCCACGGTTGCCGACGCCACTACCTTCGCCGACGCTAAGGGCATTCTCGAAGCCGCTGGGGTCTGGGACGCGGCGCCGGAAGCCGTTCGCTCCCATATTGAAAAGGGCGTGGCCGGCATGGCCGAAGAAACACCGAAACCCGGCGACCCCTTGTTCGCTGCTGCCGCCGCCACCCTGATAGGAAGCAACGGCGTTAGCCTGGCGGCGCTTTCCCATGCCGCCCAAGATGCCGGCTGTGAGGTCCAGGTGTGGAACGAATGCCTCACCGGCGAGGCCCGCGAGGAGGCAGAAAAATGGGCTGCCGCCGCGCTCACCGCCCAAAACGAACGCGCTTCCGGCGGGCCACAGAAAATGGACCTGGCCCTAGTGGCGGGCGGCGAGACCACGGTGACGCTGAAGGGCTCGGGGCGGGGCGGCCGCAACCAGGAAATGGCCCTGGCCTTCGCCATCGTCGCGGAAAAGGCCGGGCTTTCCGGGAATTGGGTTTTTCTAAGCGGCGGCAGCGACGGCCGCGACGGTCCCACCGACGCCGCCGGCGGGGTGGTGGACGGAAACAGCTGCGCGCGCATGCGCAAGGCCGGCATCGATCCACAAGCCCGCCTTGCCGACAACGATTCCTATGCAGCGCTGAAGGCGTCCGGCGACCTTCTCGTTACCGGCACCACCGGCACCAACGTGGCCGACCTCCAGGTTTTGCTGCTCTCCTGAGGCGGCACGACAAGGAGACTCAACTGCGGGGACTCAATCGAGGAGACTCTTAAGGCTAAATTTCGTATAACATTTTGTATAACCAGTGCCGAATAAGACGCTGCGCCCCAATTACCCCCTCCTTCCCATGACCGATCCCACGCCTCCCATTCCCGTCCCTTCCTCGGAATCAGCACAGTCCACAGACTCCGGGCACTCGCGCTGGCGCGGCCCCCCGCCCGACCCCCTCGCTGGGACCGGTCTCTACCGGGGCGTCATGTGGCGGCGTATCTTCGCCTATATGGCCGACGTGGTGATTCTCGCCGCCATTCTCACTGGCGCCTGGATGGCGGCCGTCACCGCCGGCATCGCCACCCTGGGCCTGCTCTGGCCATTGCTATGGGCGGCCATCGCCTGCATTCCCTTCGCCTATCACACCCTGCTTATCGGCGGCGCGCGGTCGGCCACCTGGGGCATGCGCCTGTTCGATATCGAGGTCCGGGACTGGGAGGGCGGCCGCCCCAACCTCCTCCAGGCCGCGGCCATGACTGCCATTTTCTATATCTCCGTGGGCCTCACCGCCTGGCTCATACTGGCCATCGCGCCCTTCAACAACTATCATCGCACCCTGCATGACTTCGTCACCCGGCTGGTGGTGGTACGCGCCCCGCCGCGCCTGGCGGCACCCTCGGTGCTAACGCCCTAAGTAAGCATTAGATAACCACAGAGGCACTGAGACACAGAGGTAAAAAAAGAGAGAGATTAAATCCACTAAGAAAATCATCCCTTCTCTTCTTTGAGCTTCTGTGTCCCTGTGGTGAAAACTTTCTGTAAAAGGGTTGCCCATATGACCCGGTTTCCCATAGACCTGTCACAACCCTTCTACCGTACCTTTCCCCTGCCCTGTCCCTATCTCGAGGGACGCATGGAACAGCGCGTCTTTACCGTTTTGACGGGGAACGACTCGGCCGTCCTGTTCGACCTTCTCTCGCGCGCCGGCTTCCGCCGCAGCCTCGATACCGTCTATCAGCCAAGCTGTCCTGAATGCAAGGCCTGCATACCGGTGCGCATCCTTACCCGCGAATTTGCGCCGGGCCGCAGCTTTCGCCGCGTGCTCCGGGCCAACCGCGACCTCAGCGCAGAACTGTTGCCGGCCCGCGCCACCAGGGAACATTACGACCTTTTTTCGCGTTATCTTAAATCCCGCCACGGCGAGGGCGAAATGGCCAATATGAGTTGGGAGGACTACCTCTCCTTTGCCGAGGACACCCCCACCGAGACCTTCATCGCCGAATTCCGCCTCGCCGCAGCGGACGGGGACAGCGAAGAAAACTGCGCGCTTCTCGCCGCCTGTATCGTCGACCGCCTAAGCGACGGCTTGTCCGCCATCTACAGCTTCTTCGATCCGGCCGAGGAGCGGCGCGGGCTGGGTAATTTCATGCTGCTGTGGCTAGTGGAGAAAACCGCCTCCATGGGGCTGTCTCACGTCTATCCCGGCTACTGGATCGCCGGCTGCCAGAAAATGTCCTACAAGACCAGGTTCCAGCCCTTGGAACACCTCGCCAAGGGCGGCTGGAAGCCCTTCGAGTGGGAAGAACCCCCAGAGGAAATCGCCTCCGAGAGTATTCAAGAATGACAGCCCGCCTCTCTTCTTCTCCCTGGACCTCCCTGTCAGCCCTGTGGTGCGGCCTGCCCACCTTATGGCGTGGTCTAAGAAGTGCTACCGGCGACGATGCCTACGAGCGCTATCTCGAGCACTGGCATGCTGAGCATCTCGATGCCGACGATAGCCACGATGGGGAAGAACCCGCAGAACCCATGGACCGTAAGACCTTCCACAAATGGCGCCTCGACGAGGACTGGAAGGACGTGCGCCGCTGCTGCTAAGGATTAAATAACCACAGAGGCATTCATGGCTGCGGACAATAAAAGCCTGAGCACGAAGGGAAAACTCATCTGGACCGCCATCGCCGCCCTCGGCGCGCTGGCGCTGGGCGGCGTCGCCATCTACCGCGGCGAGACCATCAACAGTGCCTGGCTGGTGGTGGCCGCGGTCTGCGTTTATGCTCTAGGCTACCGCTTCTATTCCGCCTTCATCGCGGCGAAAGTGCTGGCGCTTGACATCAACCGCGCCACCCCGGCGGAACGCCTCGACAACGGCCGCGACTTCGTGCCCACCAACAAATGGATCGTCTTCGGCCACCATTTCGCCGCCATCTCCGGCCCCGGCCCCCTGATCGGCCCGACGCTCGCCGCCCAGTTCGGCTATCTCCCAGGCACCCTATGGATACTGGTGGGCGCGGTGTTGGGCGGCTGCGTCCAGGATTTCGTCATCCTCGCCTGTTCCCTGCGCCGCAACGGGCGCTCGCTCGGGCAGATGGCCCGCGACGAATTAGGGCCACTGGGCGGCGCCACGGCCTTGATCGGCGTCATGGTGATCATGATTATCCTGATTGCGGTGCTGGGTCTGGTGGTGGTCAAGGCTCTCGCCCACAGCCCCTGGGGGACGTTTACCGTAGGCATGACCATCCCCATCGCGCTCTTGATGGGTTTCTACATGCGCCATATCCGCCCCGGGCGGGTGCTGGAAGTAACCTTGATCGGTGTGGCGCTGCTGCTGTTCTGCGTGCTTGCCGGGGGCTATGTGAACCACCATCCCGACCTTCACGCAGCCTTCGACCTCGGCCCCGAAACCCTAGCCTGGATCATCATCGCCTACGGTTTTGCCTCAGCCACCCTGCCGGTATGGATGCTGCTGGCACCGCGCGATTACCTTTCTACCTTCATGAAGCTGGGCACCATCTTCCTGCTTGCCATCGCCATCGTGGCGCTCCGCCCCGAGATGCACATGCCGGCGCTGACCCCCTTCATCGACGGCAGCGGGCCCATCTTCGGCGGCAAGGTCTTTCCCTTCGTCTTTATAACGATAGCCTGCGGCGCCATTTCTGGCTTCCATTCCCTGATCGCCAGCGGCACCACGCCCAAGCTCCTCACCTCAGAACCCGACGCCCGCATGATCGGCTATGGCGCCATGATGCTGGAATCCTTCGTTGCCATCATGGCCATGATCGCCGCCTGCGTCATGGAGCCAGGAGTCTTCTTCGCCATCAACAGCCCCAGCGGCGTGGTCGGTGCACTGCCAGCCGACGCCGTGGCCACCATTTCCTCCTGGGGCTTTCCGGTGGCGGTGGAGACCATGGATGCTCTTGCCCGCGAGGTGGGAGAGATCACGCTATTCGCCCGCACCGGCGGCGCACCGTCCCTGGCCATCGGCATGGCAACCCTGTTCTCGGGACTCTTCGGCGGTGCCTTCATCGCGGTGTGGTACCACTTCGCCATCATGTTCGAGGCCCTGTTCATCCTCACAACGCTGGACGCGGGCACCCGGGTGGGCCGTTTCATGTTGCAGGATTTGCTCGGCAATGTGGTTCCGGCACTGGGCCGCACCAGTTGGTATCCAGGGGTATTTTTGACCAGCGCGCTGGTGGTGGGCAGCTGGGGCTATTTCCTGTGGACCGGGGTCATGGACCCGCTAGGCGGTATCAATTCACTGTGGCCGCTGTTCGGTATCTCCAACCAGATGCTCGCCGCCATCGCGCTCTGCGTCGCCACCACCATCATCGTCAAGCACGGCGGCGCGCGCTATGCCTGGGTTACGGCCATGCCGCTGGCCTGGCTCCTGATCGTCACCAGCACCGCCGCCTGGGAGAAACTCTTCAGTGACGAGTTCCGCATCGGCTTCCTCGCCAAGGCGCGCATCTTAGGCGACCAACTGGCCGCGGGCACGCTCTCACCGGAAATGGTGGAAAAAATCCCGCAACTCATCTTCAACGCCAACCTCAACGCCGCGCTGACCTTGTTTTTCCTCATAGTGATCTGGGTCATGGCCGCCGATACGGCCCGCGTCTGCCACCGCGTCATTACGGGCAAGCCCTACCCGCCGTCGAGCGAGTCTCCTTTCGAACCCACCCGCCTGGGTCCTGATCTCGCGGCAATAGCTGAGCCAACGCGATTGTAAGGGGGCTAGTCCTTAGTATCTGTGATTCAAAATCAACTCAAAAACGGTTGCTCTTGGGAAAGCCCCACGGCGGAAGGCGGCCGGCGGCGGCGCGCTTGCCCACCCAGTCACCCAGTTCCTTCTTGATGCGCGTGGCAGGCCCGCTTTTCCAGCTCAACCCTTGCGCCAGCGCAAAGGCACGCACCTCGGAAAGCCCGCCCTCCTTGTATTTCTGCAGAATCACCCCACGCCCCCGCGCCATCACCGGAAGCTCGGAAAGCGGAAACACCAACAGCCTGCGGTTAGTTCCCACCACCGCCACGCTGTCCGCATCCGCCGCCACCGGCACACAAGCCTTAGCCTCGACGCCGCCCGACACATTCAACACCTGTTTGCCGTTGCGGGTCTGGGCGATGACGTCGGCTTCGGCCACCACGAAGCCGCGCCCGTCGCTGGCCGCCACCAGCAATTTGCGCTCCGGGTCGTGCACCAACAGCGCCACCATATCCTGCTCGTTGCCCAGCTCCATCATCAGCCTCAGGGGCTCGCCGTGACCACGCCCGCCCGGCAGCTTGTCGACGCCGATGGTGTAGAAACGGCCGTTGGTGGCGAACACCACCAGCTTGTCGGTGCTCTGAGCGTGAAGTAGGAAACGCTCGCGGTCGCCTTCCTTGTATTTGAGCTCCGCACCGTCGGCCAGATGCCCCTTGGCGGCGCGGATCCAACCCTTGGCCGAACAGACCACGGTCACTGGCTCGCGCTCGATCATGGCTTCCAGCGGCACCTCCACCTCCTGCGGCGGCTCGCCAAAGGCGCTGCGGCGGCGGCCGATGTTATTCTTCGCGCCAAAGGTCTTGCGCAGCTCCGTGATATCCCCGGCGATGGCCTTCCAGCGTGCCTTTTTGTCCTTGAGAAGTTTCTTCAAGGTCTTCTGCTCGGCCTCTAGCGCCTCGTGTTCGTCGCGGATAGCGGCCTCGTCGAGCTTACGCAGACGCCGCAGCCGCATGTCGAGGATGGCCTCGGCCTGCAATTCGGTAAACTTGAAGCGTTTCATCAGCGCCAGCTTGGCGTCGTCCTGGTCGCGGATGATCTTGATCACCGTGTCGAGATTGGCGTAGACCACCAGATAGCTGCCGAGGATTTCCAGCCGCCGCGCGATCTTCTCCAGACGGTGCTTGGTGCGGCGCACCAGAACTTCGTGGCGGTGGTCGAGGAAAGCCTGCAAGACCTCGCGCAGGTTCATGACCCTGGGCGTGCCCTCACTGTCCAGAACATTCATGTTGAGCGGGATGCGGCTCTCCAGCTCGGTATAGCGGAACAGGGTCTCCATGAGGTGTTCGGGCGTCACGTTGCGGCTCTTGGGTTCCAGCACCAGCCGCAGATCTTCGGCCGATTCGTCGTGGATATCGGCCAACATGGGCAGTTTTTTGGCGTTCATGAGATCAGCCATTTTCTCCACCAGCCGTGCCTTAGCCACCTGATAGGGAATCTCGCTGATGACAATGCGGAACTGGCCTTGGGAGAGCTTCTCCACCTGCCATGTGGCGCGCAGGCGGAACCCGCCGCGGCCCGTGGCGTAAGCCTCGAGAATACTATCGCGGGGCTCCACGATCTCGCCGCCGGTGGGGAAATCGGGCCCCGGCATCAGCCCCACCAGTTTCGCCGCCGTGGCCTTGGGAAACTTGATGAGGTGCAGCAACGCGGCGCAGATTTCTCCCACGTTGTGGGGCGGGATGCTGGTGGCCATGCCCACGGCGATGCCCGCCGCGCCATTGGCGAGAAGGTTGGGAAAACCAGTGGGCAGCACCACCGGCTCCTCCTCCTCGCCGTCATAGGTATCGCGGAAATCCACCGCGTCCTCATCGAGCCCGTCCAGCAACAGGGTCGCCACCCGGGTCAGCCGCGCCTCGGTATAGCGCATGGCGGCCGCGTTATCGCCGTCGATATTGCCAAAATTACCATGACCCTCCACTAGCGGATAGCGCTGTGCAAACTCCTGGGCCAGACGCACCATAGCGTCATAAACGGCGGTGTCGCCGTGGGGATGGTATTTGCCGATCACGTCGCCCACCACGCGTGCGCATTTCTTGAATCCGTGATCGGGGTCGAGCCGCAGCTGGCGCATGGCGTAAAGCAGGCGCCGGTGCACCGGTTTCAACCCGTCGCGCACATCGGGAAGGGAGCGCGAGGTGATGGTGGACAGGGCATAGGCGAGATAGCGCTCGCCCAGGGCCTCGGCCAGGGGCGCCTCGCTGATCTTGGCTCTGGGGTTAGCTGTGACGCTCTTGGTCATTTTTCTCCCATACCTTCCAGATCCCCGGACATACCAGATAATGCAGACATTCCCCGCAAACGGTCAATAAATCGTACGCGCGCCGGGGGCTCGTCCCGGTGATGGGGGGCAAACACGTGGCGCCGTAAAAAGAACCCGGTCAGTGCCAGCCCCTGTTCCACGTCCCGGAAGGAAGGCGGTCCAGAATCGGAATGGGTATCGGAATGAGGCCCGGAACCGGTGAGGAATTCCGGCAAGGTCAGTAATTTGTCGCGGTAGGATACCCCGGCAGCAGCCGAGACCGCGCGCGCGCTCTTGGGCGAGACGAAGGCCAGGTCCTGCATCGCTCCGGTGGCGGCGCACTGGGAAAGATCGAGCCCAAAACCGAGATTGGCGAGCAGACTCATCTCCCAGCGCACGTAGGTTTCCGCCCAACCCTCTCCTTCGAGTCCGTGAAGAAGGGTGAGGAAGTCCTCGAAAATATCCTCATGGGGCTCGCGCTCGGGCAACGCAGTTTCCATCAGCGCGCAGGCCGAAGACAACCCCGCCAGCCGCGCCGGCTCGTCGAGGAGGTGGGCGGCATGGTTGGTCACCAGCTCGCAGACAAAACTGCCCAGATGCTCCTCCAGCCGCGCCCGCCAGGCGGCGGAAACCAGATTCCCGCTCTGATAGATCCCACGCAGACGCCGCCCCATGCCGCCACGCACCAGCCCCGCATGGCGGCCGTGGCCGCGGGTGAGCAAACTGACGATGGCCGCCGATTCGCCGTGGCGACGGCTCGACAGCACGATACCTTCGTCCTGCCATTCCATCTAGCCGCGCTCTTTTATCAGGAAGTCATCAGACATTGGCAAACACCGACCGGCATCCCGACCTCTTGATGGAGGGATGCTCCGGGGGCGGACGTCGGATCGACCTTGAGACGCTCGCCCGGTTCCATTGGCACCAGAAGTCCGATCGATGG
>NZAO01000038.1 GCA_002686135.1 Rhodospirillaceae bacterium | reverse complement strand
CAGCCACGTCCTGATTGTAAAAAATTCTCCGTGGCTAGCATGGAACGCCGCTCCTGACAACCGGGCTAAAGGCCGCAGAGAGCTATAGAAAAGGGAATCCGGAAAGCACGAGCCCCGTAAATCGGGCAAAGAATCAAGAAAATGACGATGTTCCATTATCGTCGGCCGCCCCCCCCTTTTCTTCTCCCCCGTTGTCCCGTTCGGGATCTTTCGGCAAGGAAGGGGAACCTGGGTCAGATTCGTTCTTGTTCGGGGTCAGAAGCTCGAATTCTCCTTCGATAATATCGCCCTCCTCTCCGCTACGCTGCCGGGCCGGGACATCTTCTTCAAAAGAATTGGAAGAAGATGTTTCCCCGTGGACGAAAACAACACCCGATGAAACAAGGTGATTGAAAATGGAGCGCCTTAGAGGGTTCCGCAGACCGGGTAAAAAAAGCAAAAGGCCTAAACTATCGGTAAAAAATCCCGGCACGATCAAAAACACGGCCGCGGCAAAAAGACAGACCGCGTTGAAAAGCCCCACCTCGGGATATTCCTGTCGGGCGAGGCTTTTCTGCAACCGCTGAAAGGCGGTAAATCCCAGAAAGCGCAACAGCAAGACGCCGCTCAGTGTGGTCAGGATTACAAGCCCTATGGTCATCCCCAAGCCCAAAATGTCGCCGACCAGGATGAAAAGAGTGATCTCCACCAGCGGCAGAGCCAGAAAAGCGATCAGAATTAAAATGGCCATGCTTGCTCTTTCTTTGCCAACGGCTTATCTAGGAAGGAAGAGCTCGTATATGCTTTCAGGGAACATCCAAACCGACGGCACTGCAACGCTGTTGTGGGCGCAGTTGCCGGTTCACAGGCCAACAGCCCAGGAAATAGGCACCCCTTGAAAACTCGATGACATCCCAAGGAACAACAGCTGTCGGAAAGACATGATTATGGGCGACGGCTTTCCATTTGACATTCTTTTTCTNGGCCTGGTGGCGGCATTCCTGATCTTGCAGCTGCGCAGGGTCCTGGGACGGCGTACCGGGCACGAAAAACCACCCCCCGACATCTTTAGTCGTAGCACGGCCGACGAAGAGGAAAAAGAAGGCAACGTCATTCAACTGCCGGAAGGTGACTACGAACCCATCAATGATGTGGAGCCTTCCGCGGATGACGCAGCCAAGGAAGAGTCCCCCCGGCGAACGGACGACGAAGAGGTAATCGCCGGATTGAAGGAAATCCAAGCCGCCAATAAAAACTTCGATGCTGCTGATTTTCTCCAGGGCGCATCCGCCGCCTTCGAAATGATTATCGAGACCTTTGCCGCCGGCGACAAATCCACCCTGCGCCCCCTTCTTAGCGATGATGTTTACGATGATTTCACCTCAGCCATAAAGGCCCGGGAAGACTCTGGGGAAATTCTGGAAAACTCCCTGGTTGGTCTGAAGAAGGTGGAGATTCTGGAGGCCGGTCTGGACGGGCGCATTGCCACCCTGACCGTCAAGTTTGTGTCCGAGCAAATAAGCGTTACCTGCGACGCGGAAGGTGAGGTTATCGACGGGGATCCGGAGCATATCGTCCAGATGATTGATATCTGGACGTTTTCACGTAATCTCCGTTCCCGCGATCCCAACTGGACCCTAGTGGAAACACGCAGTCAGAATTGATGCCATGCGGGCTTTATCGGGTGTTCTCACCGTCTTTCTGTTCCTGGTCTTGACGGCATGTCCGCCTTCTGAACCCCCCCCCGACCGCCTCACCCTCGATGCGATAGAATTTTCCCGGCTTCCGGGCTGGGGTGAGGATGCCCTTTGGGCGGCGATCCCCGCCTTCCTGCGCTCCTGCGCCACCCTCCAGTCACGTGAAAACACGTCTCCCTTTTACCGTAACCAGCTCCCCGCGGGAGAAGGCATCATTTCCTTTGGTTCCGTCGCCGACTGGAAGCCACCCTGCAAAGCAGCGGGGGAGATTGCGGAGGGGGACGACGAGGCCGCGCACGCGTTTTTCGAACACTGGTTTCAATCTTATCTGGCAGCCAATAACGAAGAAGAGGAAGGGCTCTTTACCGGATATTACGAAGCGGAGTTGTACGGTTCACGGCGGCCTTCCGAACGCTACCGGGTGCCGCTCTACCGCCGCCCCAATGATCTCGTCACCGTAAATCTTGGGCTGTTCCGGGATGACCTGCGGGGACGCCGCCTCGCCGGACGTATCCGTAACCGCCAGCTCGTTCCCTTTGAATCCCGTCTCGAGATTAACCAGGGCGCGCTTGAGGATAAGAATCTGGAATTGTTGTGGGTGGATGACCCGGCGGACGCGTTCTTTCTTCATGTGCAGGGATCGGGCCGGATCATTCTCGATGACGGCAGCGTGGTGCGGGTGGGGTATGACGGGCAGAACGGCCATCCTTATGTTTCCATAGGGCGCAAGCTCATCGATTACGGCGACATGGAAATCGAACAGGTGTCCATGCAGAGCATCCGCACCTGGCTCGAGGCCCACCCCGAAAGGGCGGAAAAACTTCTGGAAACCAATCCGTCCTTTATCTTCTTCCGCGAGATACCCGTCTCCGACCCCCAAACTGGCCCGCCAGGCGCGCAAGGGGTGCCGCTGACGCCGGGACGCTCTCTTGCCGTGGACCGCGCCTTTATGGCGCTGGGGGTTCCCATCTGGCTTGATACCACCGAACCGGCGGCGGGGCCTTCCGATTCGGAGCCGCCCCTGCGGCGTCTGGTGGTGGTTCAGGATACCGGCGGCGCCATACAGGGGCCGGTGCGTGGTGATTTTTTCTGGGGTTTCGGCGGGGATGCCGAGGAAAAGGCAGGGCGCATGAAACAACCAGGGCGCTATTACCTTCTGTTGCCAAAAACCATCCATCCCAATCCCACCAAAACAAAAGACTAATGACGGGATCCTCCTGCAAACGCCCCGTTTCCGGGAAAGAGCGGCAACTCTGGGAAACCGTCACCGACGATGTAAAGCCTCTGTCCGAAAACAAGGAGTCCGGGAACAGAAAGTCCACACAGGAAAACCCCCAGACCAAATCTGAATCCGAACCGTCGTCCGCACCGAACCCCCCCCCCTTGCGGCCTTCCCCCCCGTCTTTCCCCTTGACGCCGGATGTGGGGAGGCGGGGAACCGGCGAAATGGCGGGGGTGGACCGCCGCCTTGCTGCCCGGCTGCGGCGTGGGCAACTTCCCCTCGAGGGCGAGTTGGACCTGCACGGATTCAAACAGCCACAAGCGCGCCGCGCTTTGGACGCCTTCATCGAAGACGCCGTCCATGACGGCAGGCGGTGTCTTCTGGTGGTTACCGGCAAGGGGGAACGAGTAGGTGTGGAGGAAGGCTGGCGCGGCTCAGGCGTGCTGCGCGAGGCGGTGCCGGGTTGGCTCAACGATCCCGCCAACCGCGACCAAATTCTGGCCTTTTGTCACGCTCAACCCCGCCACGGTGGCGACGGCGCATTTTATGTGTTGCTGAAACGCAAACGCTGAGGCGAGAGGCCTTCGTGGGTCAGAATAGTCCGGGGTGGTGTGCACCTTCGTGGAAGAAGGAATTAGGCAAGCAAATAAAGATAGACTTATCGATCTGGATGATTAACGCGTAATCTGCCAAAGCAAACACCGCCTAGCCCAGCAAAACCACCCTAAAGGATGAACTTGCTGAGGTCGGCATCCTTCACCANTTCGCCCACCTGTTCACGCACGTATTCTGGCGTGATCTTGAATTCGCTTCCCGACTTGTCGGACGCCGTAAAGCTGATCTCTTCGAGCAGTTTTTCCAGCACCGTATGGAGGCGGCGGGCGCCGATATTCTCCACATGCTCGTTGATCTGGGCGGCCAGGGAAGCAATCTCGTCAATTGCCTTTTTGGTGAAACTCAGGGCCACNNCCTCGGTGGCGAGAAGGGCCTCGTACTGGCGCACGAGACTGTTCTCGGGCTCGGTGAGNATGCGCACGAAATCATCCCGGGACAGCGCCTCGAGTTCGACCCGGATCGGCAGCCGCCCCTGCATTTCGGGTAGAAGGTCGGCGGGCTTGGTGAGGTGAAAGGCGCCCGAGGCGATAAAAAGAACATGGTCAGTTTCCACTGTGCCGTGCTTGGTGGCCACGGTGGTGCCCTCGATCAGGGGCAACAGGTCNCGCTGGACCCCTTCGCGGCTGACATCGACGCCGCCGCGTTCGGGCTGTGCGCAGATCTTGTCGATCTCGTCGAGAAAGACGATCCCGTTCTGTTCCACGCTTGTAATGGCGTCCCTGACCACTCGGTCCTGGTCGAGAAGTTTCTCGCTTTCTTCCTCTACCAGCACCTCGTAGGAATCGGCCACCTTCATACGCCGGGGTTTCGAGCCGGCGCTCAGGGCCTTGCCGAAAATATCGCCGAGATTGATCATNCCCATCTGCGCCCCCGGCGCGTTGGGAATCTCGAAAGTGGGGAAGGCGGAGCNCTCGCTGATCTCGATTTCGATTTCCTTGTCGTCAAGCTCATCATTGCGCAGCATGCGGCGGAATTTNTCACGGGCGGCGTCCCCAGCGCCCTCACCCACAAGGGCCTCGATAACCCGCTCTTCGGCCGCCAGTTCCGCCTGGGCGTGAACGTCTTTTTGCATACGTTTGCGGATCATGGCGATAGCAACCTCCACCAGGTCACGGATGATCTGTTCCACGTCACGGCCTACATAGCCCACCTCGGTGAACTTGGTGGCCTCCACCTTGATGAAGGGCGCTTCGGCAAGCCGCGATAAACGGCGTGAGATTTCGGTCTTGCCGACGCCGGTGGGGCCGATCATCAGGATATTCTTGGGTAGTACTTCCTCGCGCAGGTCTTCGGGAATCTGCTGGCGCCGCCAGCGGTTACGTAAAGCAATGGCGACGGCACGTTTGGCCTTGTCCTGGCCGACAATGAAACGATCAAGCTCGGAGACGATTTCTCTGGGGGAAAAAGCGTGCATAAAGTTCTTAGAGTTTTTCGATGGTGAAATTGGTGTTGGTGTGGATACAGATGGCGGCGGCGATNTCTATCGCCTGAAGGGCAANAGCCTCGGCGTCCAGGCCCTTGACGCCGACCAGGGCCCGGGCCGCNGCCAGCGCGTAAGCGCCGCCTGAACCGATGCCGATAAGCCCGTCCTCGGGTTCCAGCACGTCGCCGGTTCCCGTCAGAACCAAGGAAACGTCGGCGTCGGCCACCGCCATCATGGCCTCGAGGCGGCGCAGATAACGGTCGGTGCGCCAATCCTTGGCGAGTTCTACACAAGCCCGGGTGAGCTGGCCCGGATACTGTTCCAGCTTGGCNTCCAGGCGCTCGAACAGGGTAAAGGCGTCGGCGGTGGCGCCGGCAAATCCGGCAATCACCTTGCCGTTGCTCAAAGAACGGGTCTTGCGGGCATTGGCTTTAAGCACGGTGTCACCGAACGTCACCTGACCGTCGGCGACAATAACCACGGACTTGCCTTTGCGCACGGAAATCACCGTGGTGCCGTGAAGCGGCGCCGGGGTGGCCGGGGACACAGGCGGCGAAGAAGCGGGAGACATATTTCCTCCGTGGAAAGAGGCGGAATTATAGAGCGTAATGATACTGGCGAAAACAAGGCTTTCGCTACGAGGCGCAAGAAGATATCAGAGGATGTATCTTTTTCCACCCCCGCCTCAAGGGAGCGCCGGGAAAATCATTGTTTGTCACGCAAGGCCCACGGTCGGCAAGTCTAATTTCTGGCGCTGTATGTCCGATCCTGTTAGGTATGAGGCCTTGATTATATACCGCGAGAAAGCAATTCTATGCGTCAGGCAACCGTGAAACGAAAGACCAAGGAAACCGATATTTCGGTGACCGTTAACCTTGATGGCTCCGGGGTGTCGGATATTTCCACCGGCATCGGTTTTCTCGACCATATGCTGGACCAGATCGCCCGTCACAGCCTCATGGACATCACCGTAAAGGCCAAGGGCGATCTGCATATCGATTTTCATCACACCACCGAAGATACAGGGATAGCCCTCGGCGAAGCCNTTTCCCAGGCCCTCGGCGACCGTACCGGTATCCGCCGCTACGGCTCGACGCTTTCCCCCATGGACGAGACCCTGACTCGGGTGGNGGTGGATGCGTCCAACCGCCCCTTTCTGGTGTGGAGGGTGAGCTTTCCTACGCCCAAGGTTGGTGACATGGACACCGAACTGTTCAAGGAATGGTTCCAGGCCTTTGTCCAGAATGCTGGGATTACCCTGCACGTGGAAAATCTCTATGGCGTCAACAGCCATCACATTGTGGAATCCAGCTTCAAAGGCCTTGCGCGGGCCCTGCGCACGGCCACGGAAATAGACCCCCGCCGTGGCGGAGCGGTCCCGTCCACCAAGGGCGCCTTGTAACGCCTGTCACGCGTCTCGCGTCNAAGATTCGCCAGCCGGGGGAGACCAAGCTAGGGATCACGGCCCATGCAGATATATACGGTTCANACCAAATCCCGGTTGCCTTCCTTTGTTTTGGAAAAGGAAGAAATNGAAAGNACCGTGTTCGTGAAGGANGGATTCTGCTGGGTGGCGGNGCTGTTCACGGTNCTGTGGGCCTGNTGGCATCGCATGTGGCGTCACGGGGCGATCCTGCTTGTGGCGGCGCTGGTTCTGCACCTTGTTTTCGAGGGCATGGACGTGGCCNCGCCATTACGGAACCTGGTGATATTGGGCGCGCTGTTGATCGTTGGGNTNGAAGGCAACAACTGGCGCCGCGAGGAACTGGAAAAACAGGAATACGCCCTGAGNGCGGTGGTGGCNGCAGAGAACAGGGANGCAGCCATGTTCCGCTATCTCGAGAGCGTTANGCCGGACANTCCNGACAACGGCCGGCCGGCCACGGCATGACCCCTGTTTTTTCATGACCCCCGTTTTGGCATGAGCATCGTTCTTATCGATTACGGCTCCGGNAATCTNCAGTCCGCGGCCAAGGCCTTCGAGCGGGCCGTGGCCGAGACCGGGATGACGTCGCCCGTGGAGGTGACAGGAGACGCCGCCGCACTTTCCANGGCCAGCCATGTTGTGCTGCCCGGGGTCGGCGCTTTCGGCGACTGCCGCGCCGGCCTCGAGGCCCTGCCTGGCATGGCGGAAGCCTTGGAAAATGAAGTCAGGGTAAAGGGCAAGCCGTTTTTGGGTATTTGCGTTGGCATGCAACTGATGGCCCAGCGCGGGTTGGAACACGGAACCCACGAAGGCCTGGGATGGATTCTAGGCGAGGTACAC
>NZAO01000037.1 GCA_002686135.1 Rhodospirillaceae bacterium | reverse complement strand
GGAACCCCCAGTGGAGGTTTTTTCATGTTGTCCGGAATTTTGTTCCGGTGTTTCATCGGTGCTGTGGGTCATACGGGGAAATGTAAATTGTTACAGGAGGCTTCACAATATCCAGCAGTTAGGAAAGTCAGGAAAAAATCCGACGGTTATTTTGTGTTCTCGCCGAACTTGAACCGCAAAGATGTGCCGTTTTCTGCGTCCTCCCGGATAAGTTCTTGCTGAACGCTTGCTGGGAGCCTGCGCCTGCGTCCTCTGCTAACTATCTGATATTCGTTATTAAAATATCTTCTCAGCCCCCTATAAAAAAGTTTCAGCAAGTGTGACTGCCGTCACTTCAATAAACACTCCATTCCTCCACACTGCAGTTTGAAAGTGATCACCTTCCCAAGACATGGAGGTGGTTGCACCAGGTTCAAACTTAACGAAGCAATGGAGAATTACGATGTATATTAGTAGCGTGAAACCAAGAGCAATCGTTATCGTTGCAGGGTTTTTTCTTGCGGTGTTTTCGTTCTTTTATGTCCAGACCGAAGGTGCTGCAGACAATGCCTCCGGGTCCATTGGCAAGGTGTATAATCTTGCCGGCGGCGTCATCATAACTCGCGCCGATGGCACCAAGGTTGCAATCTCCAAGGGCACCGCCATCTTCCAGGACGACGTAATCGAGACCGCTGCCGACGGCAAGCTGGGCATCGTCTTCAACGACGACACCACCTTCTCGCTGGGCGGNGACAGCCGCATGGTGATCGACACCATGATCTACGACGCCGCAGCCAATACCGGGGAAAGCNACATAGACGTGCTGGAGCGGAAGATNACCCGAAGGGCNCCGAGGATTCCTATTTACGTTCCCACGGTGTTTCAGAGGTCCCCTACGCCTAAGCAACCTCTCCCACCGTCAGGGGAATATGAGTGATCCCCATCACAGTTTATAATAAAATGATCACCTGAAATCCCGGAAAGAGTCGGCTAAAGAGGCGCGTTCGAGTCGAACCGGGCGTAAAAGCCTACCGGAGTAGGTCCGCTTCCAACTCTCCCATGGCCGAGAGAAGGCTGAAAATGGCTACGGCCACGGAGGTCTTGGCTGCGGCGGCGTCGCTGCGGGCATTAATTAACTCGGTCTCGCCCGCCAGCACGTCAAGCAGAGAGCGTCGGCCCAGTTGCCGTTCCTTGCGGGCAAGATCAAGAAACTCCGCGGAGATATTGGCTTGGTTGCTGAGAAAGGCNGCATTGTTCCGGGCCGTCTTGATATCCGACCAGGCGTTGCGGGTCTGTTCGGAGATAAGTTCGCGGGTGTCCATATAACGGTCTTCGGCCGCCTGCCACGTGGACCGCGCGGCCCCCATGGCGTTGGAAGCTGTAAAGCCAAGATTGAAGGTATGGGTGAGCTCGGCCTTGAAGAAGGTTTCCCCCTTGAAACCCTGGGTGCCCTGGACATTTTCCTTCCACTTGCGGTCCACGGTACCCTTGATAGAGGGATAATACTGGCTCGCCCTGGTGTGAGTGATGGCCTCTTTCGCTACATCGGCAGCAATTTTCGCCGCCTTGAGCTGGATACTGTTCTTCATGGCTATGTCCACCGCCTCATCCATGGAGGCAGGCAGGAGTTCCTCGGGAATGCGGGGCTTGACCAAGGTTGCTGGAGGAGCGGCATAAAAAACGGCCTGATAACGGTTCTGCGCCGTGCGCAGGGCGCCACGGGCCTGGACCAGGCGCGCATTGGCACCGGCGAGTTGCGCCTTGGCCTGAAGCACATCAGTGGAGAAACCGGACCCACGGGCAACCAGCGCATTCTCCATTTCGGTCTGACGCTTGATATTGGCTTCCGACTGGATTGCAAAACCAAGGGTCTCCTTCGCGTTGTTCAGGCTGAGATAGGCGACCACCGCCTCCAGAAGAAGACCCTGCCGCGTCAACTCCAAGACGCTCCTGGTCTGTTCAAAGGTTAGGCTGGCCTGTCTCACCGCCGAGTTGGTGGCGCCGAAATCCCAGAGAAGCTGGGATATCTTGAGGTCAAGCTCACGGGACGGCATGTGGGTGCCGAGGGCATTAGGCTTGGTCTGGTCTTCATACCCGTAATGGGTGGTGACGCTGAATTCTGGAAACCAGGCCCCCAGAACCACCCGGACATTGTTGCGCGCGGCCNCCATGTCGGCTTCTGCGGCCTGGATACGTTTATGGCGCTTGGAGAGATCAAGGAACAACTCGTGCAGGTTCTCCGCCGTAACGGAAGGGACTCTGCACACCACAAACCCGGCCAAAAGGACGGCCGTAACAAAAGTTCTATAGACCACTAGCGCGAGTTTCTGCTTTTTTCCACCCGGACTACTCATGTCCACATCCCTCTATCCACAGCATAAAAAAGGGAATTACCCGACTAAATACCCAATACCATGCTTATCCATTATGTTCAAATACTGCACAACGAACAGCGCTTTTTAACGAATTTTTCCTGACCCTAGCGTCCGGGTTCAGAGAAACTTGTCTGGATGGTCCGGATTATCGGATAGATGAAGTAAGTGATTATACGCCGTCGCCCGGCCCGGATGTCACCGTTCAGGAGCATACCGGGAACCAGGCGAAAGTTTTCTGGAAGGTCACGGAGTTCGTTGGAAAGAATCGTCGCACGGGCGCGGTAAAACGTACCGGGCTCTCCATCCAGTGACTGGTCAACCGTATCCTCGGAGATAAAGGATATCTCGCCCACCAGTTCGCCGTGCTTCTGGTAAGGCACGGCGTCGAGCTTGACCGACACATGNGTGCCGAGAATCAGGTTGCCNATATCGCGGGGATCAACGTCCAATTCCACGGTCAGGGGAACGTCACTGGGCACCAGAGACATAATGGACATGCCCTCGCTCACGATCGCGCCGACGAATAAATTCTCCATTTGAATGATGACGCCATTGGCGGGCGCAAGGATATTGACATTTTTTTGGCGTCGGCGGAGCTTGACCAGTTCCTTGGCTGCGGCATCGCGCTCCTTTGTGACTTGGGATAACTCCGTTCCGATACCGGAAAACCATCCGCTTATGAACGCTCGTTTCTCGGCGCGGGTTGCTTCCATATCGCTTTTCTTGTTGTTGACGGAGTTTTGCAGCTCCCGATACTCGCGCTCGCTGCTCAAACGGGTGTTGCGGGCGGATAATAAACTCACCAATGAGCCGATCTCGCGTTCGTGAAGCGTCTCTTGTGCTTTTTCCAACTTGCTCTGAATCTCGAGTTGCTCCTTGGCCAGTTCAATGTCACCGAGAATCGTCTCAAGCCTTTGAGCATGGTTCTTAATCGTCAAATCAAGCGAGGCAACCCTCGAGGAGTACTCCTTCTGCCGATCGAGATAAATTCCGCGCTGGATCCGGTTGTCAATTGTAAAGGCGCTCTCCGCGCCCTCCCTGTTCATTTCGGCGTTAAGGCGTTGAATCTTGGCCAGAAGAAGATCAAATTCACTCTCGGCGCGGGCAAGGTCGGATTTGGCGTAGGTCGCATCGAGGGTCACCATTAAGTCCCCTTCCTTGACGTGCTGACCGATGATGACCTTGATGTCTTCTACCACCGAGTTATCCGTAGCCTGTACGGAGATAGTTGGAACGGTGGTCGACAACCTGCCGCGTGCTAAAATGGTGGTATCGATAACGGAAACCGTAGCCCAGACGAAAAACGAGATAACAAGGAGGATAATGGACAGAAAGGTGTATTGGATGGCGTGAGGAAGCTTGCCTTTCTCGATTTCGACCTGGGAGGATTGAAACTCGTTAATGACGTGATCGGCGTCGCTCTTCCATCGCAACAGCCGGACATGATGGTCATCGTCCCTGCCCTCCTTCTTATCATCTTCGCCCTCACGCTCCTTCGGGCTCTCGGCGAACATGCTGCCCTCAAGGGTCTTGGTGGATACGCGGGCGTAGCCGGCGAGCCGGTACATCATGTTCATGGCTACTTCGGGGGATTTCTTGATGTACGCCATCAGGGCCGTTTCATCAATTTCTCGGACGATGATATCAGTAACGGCCCTTGCCGAGGCGCTGCGAACGGATTTGTCGATTAATGCCAGCTCGCCGAACAGAACTCCCTTTCCAATATCCTGGAGCTTAATGAATTCGCCTTTGGAGAGTTTGACGATCTCCGCTTCGCCAGAGACCAGAACGTAGGCAAAATCGCCGACCTGACCTTCCTCGAAGATAAACTCCCCAGCAGCGAAGGAGCGTTCTTGCTGCCCGTTTTTCGAGTCTGTCGGCGGCGTTTTGGCCCTTGATTGCGTCATGTGTCTTGGTCCTTTAAAATCCGGGGCCTAAGGCGTCGGTGAGAAGGCCGGCCCCATAAGCGTTTCCTCCATCCGCCAGCGTTCTTTGTAGACCCCACCTGTTGCCACCAATTCGTTATGGATTCCCGTCTGAACAACCTTGCCCTGCTCCATGACCAGAATCTGATCGCAATCCATGACATGGGAAATGCGCGAGGAAATGATGATAAGGGTCCTGCCGCGGCCGATTTCCGATAACCGGTCTTTAATCATGATTTCGCTTTCCACGTCGAAGCTTGCGAAGGGCTCGTCAAGAACAAGAATCCGTGGATTGCGGATTAGCGCCCGGGCGATGGCTATCTTTTTGCACAGACATTCTGACAAGTTGGCTCCGCTTTCTTCGAGAATGGTTTCATAACCGTCTGCCAGACCCTCGATGTCCTCGTGCAGACCGACCATCTTGGAGGCCCACAAAACCTGCGCCATGGTGCTGCCAGGGGAAGGCTTTAAGATATTGCTGCGAATCGAGCCTTTGAAAAGGCAGGCGTCCTGATTGACAACGGCGACGTTCATCCGAAAGTGGCCGATATCTACGGAGCGNAGATCCTCTCCATCCACGGTGATCATTCCTTCGTCCGGCCTCAATGTTCCTTGGATATGGCGCGCGATGGTGGTTTTTCCCGCCCCCGACCGTCCGACCAGACCGATCTTCTGCCTGGGTAGGATGTTGAAGGTGACGCCGTCGAGGGCCTNCGTCCCGTCTTCATAGGTGAAAGACACATCCTTAAACTCGATACCGCCGAGAATGTCCGGAACCAACCCCCGGCGTCCACTTTCCCCCCTGGTGTTCATCACCGAAGCCAGCGTCTTCACGGCGATGGAAACCTTCTCCATATCTATGGCCAGAGAAACAAGTTGAACAAGAGGACCGGTTATCCGCCCCGCAAGCATATTGGCGCCAATCAGCACGCCGGCACTTAATTCACCGCTAAATACAAGCTGCACCCCGATGAAAATCACCGCTACGGTCATCATCTGTTGCAGGGTTGCGCTTATCTGCGAGGTGACGGCGTTAGCCTTTCCAAGTTCGAGATTGGCGATAATCTGATGGGCAGCGGCATCCTGCCACTCGTGTTTCTGTACTGGCTCGAGCGCTAACGACTTGACGGNTTCAATGCCGGAGACTGAATTCATCAAAACCAACTGCTTCTCGCTGTCCGCGGCAGCGGCGGATTTCATCTTGTCTTTCTGGACGCGCGAGGNAATGGCCACGTTAGCGGAAATTAGTATGGCGAACACAAAAACAACGGCGCATAGCAAGGGGCTGTACATGAACAGAATAGGGATAAAAATCACGAGGGCCGTCGAATCGAGAATGGCGGCAAAGAACTTGCCGGTCAGAACCTGGCGCAAGGTGTTGGTTTGTTGAACCGTTTTGACGAGATCGGAAATGGAGCGTTCCTGAAAGAAACTCAACGGCAAATCGAGCAGTTTGGAAAAAACTTGGCCATTAACGCGGACGTCCACCTTGCTGGTGGCGAACAGGATGAGGTACTGCCTTAAATAACCGAAGATTCCNTTAAAGATATAGGCTACGAGAACGCCGCCGGCGATCACGTACAGTGTTGACTGAGATTGGTAATTAACAACTTTATCAAGGACGATCATGATAAAGACAACCGGCACAACGGCGAAGAAGTGGAGGATAATGGCAACGAAGAAAAGTTGGCCAAGCAACACCTTTTGTTTCAGAAACTGGCCAAAAACCCACCCATAGGAAAATGGCCTTTCCTCGTCGGTCAGCTTGAATTCCTTTTTGAGAAGAATCAGCGTGCCGTCCCAGTGTTCAAGAAATGGGTTCATGGCCACGGGTTCGATCTGGGATTTGGGGATAAGGGGATCGACGACAAGAACATGTTCGCCTTGGTCGTCGTCTTCCGATTCCGATTTATAGCCGACGACGATGACGTAGTTGCCGTTCTTCAGTCGGGCAATGGCTGGAAAGGCCGGTCCCAGGCGGGTTAAATCCTGCCAGTTGAAGCTCACCTGACGCGCCTTAAGCCCGTTCTCCATGGCAATTTTCACCAGAAGATCCGAATCTGGTTCTTCCTCGCCCAGGGCGTAGTCATGGTGCAAGCGTTCAAGGCTTAACTCGACACCCTTTTGACGCGACGTCAGAATCAAGCTTTTCAATCCACTATCCATGAACCGGCGTTCTCCAATTACTGTCCGAAAATGAAGAGAAAGAGTAACGTAAAAAGAGGGCTCTGGTAAACCAGAGCCCTCATATCGAGTTCATACTTTTAATCCGGAGTGACTTTTACTCTCAGCCGACATCATCCGGCATATCTGCACCACCGGCATCGGGAGCGTCCGGCACGTCCCCGCCTTCCGGAGCATCCGGAGGAGGCCCGTCGCCGGGATCAGGAGCGTCCTCGGCAGCGGCATGATCCATATGGTCTGACATAGCTTCATCCATATGGGCCATGTCTTCCCCTTCCGGAGGTGGCGGTGGCCCCTCGCCTCCCGGCGGGGGCGGGGGATGTTGCAGACCTGTGTCTTCCGGCGGCACATTGCCCTCCGGCGGTGGATCCACAGGAGCAATTCCAAGATCGCCACCCTCAGGCGCGGCTGCACCCATGTCAAACCCGGCTTCACCACCCGGAGGAGGCCCGGGGGTCTGAAATGTGGTTTGGGCCGCATTTCCGGCGGCCTGCATGGCGTCCGCGGGGCTTGCACCACCGTCGATGGCATCGTTAAATGCCTCCGTGGCGGCGGTGGAGCCCTGTTCGAAGGCGTCGGCCGGCACTCCCAGATCAGCAGCGGTTGATTCCGCCGCACCCATCGCCGCACCGAACGCTGCATGAGGCGTGGCCCCGTCGGCCATCGCGCTCTGGAATGCTTCCCCAGCAGCGGCTCCTACAGGATCGCCGTCTGGACCTCCTGGTGGGGGATTAGTTTCGCTCATTGTTTCATCTGCCATAGGAAAAATCCTCCTCATTAGATTGAGAATGAAGAATCGTTGTTCTTTCCTCGCTGTTATTATACATAAAGGCTAGATTAGTGTAAGTAATATTTACACTTAGGAGGATTCAGAAAATCGGACATTGCGGCGTTATCAGCAACAGAAATACATCTCAACTTAAAGGTGGGGCCACCTCAGAATGGCAGCCCCAGGATTAAAATAGATAAAATTGGGAAGTGAGTTTAATTCCGAGCATGGGTGTCCTTTTTAGAGCAGCTTGGGTTGTCTTTTCCTTTTCCGTGGCATCGATTCTATTCCCGTGGAAAGGTTCTGCTGAAACATTGCAGGAAGCCTTGGCGGCTGCATATTCCAATAATCCAGACCTCCTGGCGGCACGGGCTACACTGCGGTCTGTTGATGAGCTGGTTCCGCAAGCGCTTTCTAACTGGCGGCCCACACTGGATTACAGTGCCTCCGCCGGTAAATCCGCCATGATGACAAAGCCACGACAAGATTCTTACAATCTTGATCCCTGGAGCCAAGAGTTAGCTCTCTCTCAGCCCCTCTATAGAGGTGGTCAAACCGTCGCAGATACACAAAAGGCGAAAAGTCTTGTCAGGGCCGAGCGCTACTCTCTACTTACGGCAGAACAACAGGTTCTGCTGGATGCGGCGACGGCCTATATCGAGGTGCTTCGAGATGAAGCCGTTTTAAAACTTAAGCGCAACAATGAAACGTTTCTCCAAAAACAACAAAGCATCACCACGCAACAATTCGAGTTGGGTCAAAAAACAAAAACCGATGTTTCGCAAGCAAAGGCACGGCTTTCCAGATCTATCGCCGGGCGCATTCGGGCGAGGGCGGATCTCAGATCATCCAAGGCCACCTACCTGAAAGTCATTGGCGTGGATCCGGGGGATCTGACTGAGCCTACGCCACTTACATGGATGCCGCCCACTCTCGAGGAAGCGCTCAAGATTGCGCTCAAGGAGAACCCCGAAATTCTTGCCGCGCGATATGATGAAGAGGCTGCCAGGCATAATGTCCGCAAGATTATCGGTGAGTTGCTGCCAACAGTCAGCCTTAGCGGAGAACTAAGTCGAACGCGCCAAACTTCTAATCCCGATGCTCGCACAGATAGTGCGGAGATCGGTGTGGAATTGACATTACCACTATACCAATCCGGTTCTGTCTCTTCCCGGGTGAGGGAAGCTAGGCAAACTGTAAGTCAAAAGCGTGAAAAGACAAACAGTACCCTGCGGAATGTCAAAGAAGAAACTACCAGTGCATGGGAGGACCTGGTGGCCGCACGCGTCCAGATCACGTCTTTTCAAGATGAAATCGAGGCTAGCAAAGTAGCGCTTGAAGGAGTCCGGATCGAGGCTTCGGTGGGCTTCAGAACAATATTGGACATCCTTGATGCCGAGCAGGAATTTCTGGATGCCAATGTGTCGTTTGTAACTGCAAAAAGCGATGAATTTATAGCCGGATTGAAACTGCTAAAAGCAATAGGATGGCTAACCGCCAATCGCATGGAACTTGCCGGAGAACTTTACGATCCTGAGGTGCATTACCAGAACGTTCGCGACAAATGGTGGGGACTCGGCTTGACTCCCGAAGAGTGATTAGAGGCTCTCTACGCATCGAAAACGGATGGCAAGCGTGGGGATGATGAAGCGGGAAACCTTCTCTAGAAATCTTCCCGGGTGTGAAATTCCCCAGTCCTTCCGTCATTAGACCCGGCATTGGGAAAGAAAGGCTGTTGGCCGCCGATCCTGTGGCCGGCAATGGCCTGCTGTCCGGCCCTTGAGGTGAGCCAGTCCATGAAGACCAGGGCTGGGGTTTTTTTCACATGGGGAAAGCGCGCCGGATTAACCAGGGTCACGCCGTACTGGTTGAAAAGACGCGGATCGCCCGCCACCAGAATTTCCAGATCACCGCGGTTTTTAAAGCTCAGCCATGTTCCCCGGTCGCTGAGGGTATAGGCGCCCACCGCCGAGGCCATGCTGAGGCTAGCCCCCATGCTAGAACCGGTTTCGCGGTACCAGGGATCAAAAGCGGAGGGGTCCAGCCCGGCGGCCTTCCATATGCGGTGTTCTGCCCTGTTGGTGCCGCTGTCATCACCACGAGAAACGAAGATAGCGCGCGCCGCCGCGATCCGGGCCAATGCCGCCGCCGCATCGTCCATNCCCGAAATGGCGGCGGGGTCGCCTGCCGGCCCCACCACCACGAAGTCGTTGTACATCACCTCGCGCCTGTCGACACCAAAGCCATCGGCCACGAATGCTTGTTCGGCCCGGGGGTCGTGCACGAAAAGCACATCGGCGTCTCCCCGGCGCGCCAGGCGGATGGCCTGGCCGGTGCCCACGGCGATAACACGCACCGCAACCCCCGTGGCTTCGGTAAACAACGGCAGGATACGACCGAAGAGCCCCGAATTCTGGGTCGAGGTGGTGGAAGCCACGGTAATGAAGGGGTTCGCCGCCATGCCCGGGCAAGCCAGCCCCGCCAGCAGCAGGACCAACAGGAAAACCGCAGCGGACCTGGCCCGCGGAGCCGCGTCATTTGGGATCGGCATTGACATTGATCTGGAGTGAATCAAGTGGGGAACTGGCGGGCGGGAAAAGCCGGCGTAGCACGGTCCGCAAGGCGAAGGTTGGGAAGCGCCTATTGGGGAGTGACACCAAAATCCCTGAGGTCCATGAATTCGCCTTCGTATTCATCGTCTCCGTCTTCTTCCCCTTCGGGTTTGAGCAGGGCCGCAAGCGGCATCCGCAGATTGCGGATCTGGTAGTCCTTGATCTGATAAGCCCAGCCCGATAGCCGGGCGTTGATATCTTGCGATTGGTGCACCGCCTCGGCTGTGGCCTGGGTTGCGGTAGAGGCGGCAAACCTCGCCCAGACCTTACCGTCCTTGCCCACCATGTCCACATCAACAACCAGCCCGCCGAAGGTCTTGGCCTGGGCGCGGGCTAGATTATCGCCGGAAAAATCAACCTCTCTCACGGGAGCCACATCCGCCAGATCGAGGCCGACCATGGCCGCCCCCAGCTGGTCGGGCGCACCCGGAGAACGCAGGCGCGCGCCTTCGGGCAGATCGGCAACGGTGAAAAACGGGGTGTCGGGAGAAGCCTTTGAAATAACCAGCTGTGTCCCGTCGGGCTGNACCGTCATCATGGCCGCCACNTCTTCACGGGGCAGGTCGAGTATCTGAGTTTTCAGCCAGTAAATGGGATCGGTGCGCGCGCCGAATTCACCGGTGGCGAACCATGACTGCGCCTCGCCGGGCCTACGCACGTAAAGACCNCCTTCGGCAAGGTCGGTATAGCTGAATTTGCGGCGGCCGATGATGACGTTTGCCAGATCGCCGCCATCCTCGTCGCGCAGGAAAAGTTCCACNGACTTCGACTCGTCCGCCTCCACGTCTTCCACCTGGAGGTCGGCATAACGTTCAGGAAGCCGGGTCTTGGGCTCGCTTAAAGCCAGTTCGGAAAGACCGATAATGGCGGTACGTACGCGATCGTCGCGGGCCGGATAGCCGGCCTTGTTATCCAGGGCCCAGCCCTTTTCCCCGCGTCTGACAGTGAGCGTGCCCTTGCCGTCGCGCACATGGATTTCCGTCACCTCGTTCACATGATCGGACAGGTCCGGGAACATGAGGACTCCCGCTTTTTCGACGGTGGCGGGATCAAAACGGCCGAAGACGCTGAACAGAGCCACCACCGCCGCAAGGACGGTTACTATCAGCAATTTTCTGAATGCCGGGGGGGTCACGTCTTTTCACTTTCATATCGACTGTGGCGCACGCGGTAGCGGGCGCGGCGGATGAACGCCAAAACCACGGCCAGGATGCCNATCAAAAGTGGAATGGCCCAGATATTGACCATTTTGAAGATGGAATCGAGAGAATCGATATCCTTGATCAGGGCATGCTGTACATTGCGTAATTCCTTGCGGAGGCCGAGGATTTCTCGGCGATAGGCCTCAAGCGTCACCTTGTTTTCCCGGGTCACCACGGCGGCCTTTTCCCCCACGCCCTGTTCCCGCAACTCATTGAGCTTTAACTCGGCCTCGGCAAGATTCTCTCGAAGCTCCTGTTCGCGCTCGCGATAGCGCTGTTCGGCCTGACGGCGGATGTCCTCGATACGCAGGAAAGGCCGGAAGGATAACCCGCGGCTGCGCAGGCCGATTAAGGCGTCACTGCCGCTCAGGTTATCGAGAACGTTGATGACGAAATCGGCATTCCCGGCGAAAGGCACGACGATCTGCCGGCCCATGAAATTCTGGACCCGGACCCAGAAATTATCGCTGAGAAAGTCGCTATCGCCAATGATGACGATATTGGCCGGAGCAATTGATTCCGAAAGGTGTTCCTGTGTGTCGGCGGAATCCAAGCTGGCGGGGGAGCCGCCTGGAAAGGCGGTCTTGACGACGCCATGAAGCCGAGCGCCGAGGGTGAAACGTGTATCGTCGGAACGGAATTCCCGCAGTAGGTCATCGGGGCGAGGCTGAGGGTCCATCTTCGAGGTGGATATCAACATGGTTTGGGATGTGGACTCCAGCAGGGGCTCCATGGTCAGGCCAGAATTTTCACTCAGGGTGAAATAGCCGCTGCTGGCCAGATTCATGTTTTCCAGTTGTGAGGTGATCACATCGTCCCTGTCGAGGGTCCCCCTACCCAAGGCCAGCCACAGAAGGTAGTCCACCACGCGGGAACGCGGTCCCGACAGGGTGACCTGCTGAGCCGCGCCAAGATCGCCCACCATGGTATCGGTGGCGAATTCCACGCCCCAAGCGTCGAACAGCTTGCCCAGGGTCGAATAGGGAATGGGCTTGGAGGCCACAGGAANCTTNCCCCTGCGTTCGCGTTCGGCGGCCTTAGCGCGGGCCACTGCCGTTTCCGAATAGGGGTCCACGGAGATCAAGGCGCGGCCGCCACGGAGAATGAATTGATCCACGTTATAGAGCTGTTTCTCGTTCAAGTTCTGGGGATGGGCGATGAGCAGAATGTCGATGTCCTCGTCTATGCTCTCATCGGAACCGCGCAGAGAACGTAGCTCGAAGAACTGTTTGATTTGTTCAAACACTGCCCAGGGCCGGAAATTGCGTGTGGGATCGGCGCCCATAGGGATACTGCTGAGAAGCCCCACCACCGGCTTCTTGGGATGGGTCAGGGAATAGACCAGCTTAGTAAGGTCGTATTCGAGCAGCGGCTCGCGAGAGGGATCGAAATAGGGGACGACTTTTTTTTCGTCGCTGCTGTTAACCGCCGCCAGACCGAAATAGCCCTGTTCGCCTGAGGCACCCATGGTGACTCCCTGCAGCCCCAACGCCAGGGCCTTGTCCTCCTCGGGGGAATAGGGTTCGGGGTCATAAACTTCAAGCTTCAGCTTGCCGTCGGAAAGGGTGACGAAGTTTTCCAAAAGATCGCGCACCCGCTTCGAGAAATTGGCGTGCTGAGGAGTTTGTTCAGGAATACGCCTGGAAAGAAAGAGACGCACGGTAATAGGCTCATCAATGGTGGAAAGCACCTCTTTGGTGCCCTCGGACAGGGTGTAGAGACGGCTCTCCGTAAGATCGATCCGAGCTGAATTCAGCCACGCCGAAGCCAGGATATTGACCGACAGGAACAAGATCACGGCCAGGACGATGGCCGCTACCTCCCGCGTTTTCCAGTCACGGATATTTATGGAAAACCGGCCCATGGTCTATTCTGCCTTCTTGAGGTCGATCAGCATGACGTTGACGAACAGGCTGAGGGCGATCAGGGAACCGAAGAAAATGAGGTCGCGGAGATCAATCACACCTCTGGTGATGGCGGTGAAATGATTGAGAAAACTCATGGAGGCGATGGCGTCCACAAGAAAACCGGGCAGCCAGCCGCGGAAGAAATCCACCACCAGATCAAGGCCGCTCATGAGGAAAAGAAAGGAAACCGCCGCCGCCATGATGAAGGCGATGACTTGGTTCTTGGTGGCGCCNGACACACAGGAGCCGATGGCNAGAAATGCGCCGGCCATCAGCAGGCTGCCNAAATAGCTGGCGAAAATCACGCCGTTATCGGGATNGCCCAGATAATTGACCGTAATCCAGATCGGAAAGGTGAGNCCCAGGGCGATGAAAATGAAGAACCAGGCGGCCAGGAATTTTCCGATGACGGCNTGGGCCACCGTCACCGGGAGGGTCATNAGCAATTCGATNGTGCCNGTTTTACGTTCCTCGGCCCACAGCCGCATAGCCACGGCGGGAATCAGGAAGAGATAAAGCCATGGGTGGAAATAGAAGAAGGATTCCAGATCAGCCTGGCCCCGCGCGAAAAAGCTGCCGATATAGAAGGTGAAGGTTCCCGCCAGGGCAAGGAAGATGACGATGAACACGTAGGCCAGCGGGGTCGAGAAATAGCTCGCCAGTTCGCGTCTGAAGATAACACCGATGTTATGCATCATGGTCCCTACCCCTTGTGGCCCAAGGTCAGTTCACGGAATACGTCCTCGAGCTTTTTCGCCCCCGATGTGGAACACCGTAACAGCGCCTTGGGCGTGTCGTCGAAAATCAGGCGGCCCTTGTCGATGATGGCCGCGCGGTTACATACCGCGTCCACCTCTTCGAGGATATGGGTGGAAATGATAATGGCCTTGTCAGCGGCCATGTCGTGGATCAGGCTGCGCACCTGATGCTTTTGGTTGGGATCGAGCCCGTCGGTGGGTTCATCGAGAATCAGCACTTGCGGATCGTGGAGAATGGCCTGGGCCAGACCAACGCGGCGCTTGAACCCCTTGGAAAGTGTCTCCACATGCTGCGCCAGCACATCACCGATTTCCAGCTTTTCGATGGCGGCAGCCAGTTTTTGGTCCTTGTCGTCTCCAGTAAAGCCGCGGGCCTGGGCGACGAAATCAAGGAACTTTTCCACCGTCATATCGCCGTAAAGCGGGGCTCCTTCGGGCAGATAACCGGTACGCTGTTTGGCGAGAATAGGGAATTCGCCCACGTCATAGCCACAGACCAGGGAGCGGCCCGCAGTGGGGGCGAGAAAACCGGCCACCATGCGCATGGTGGTTGATTTCCCAGCCCCGTTGGGCCCCAGGAATCCCAGCACATCGCCCCGCCCCACCGTCAGGGAAACATCGGAAACAGCGGTCAGGGGGCCAAACCTCTTGGTCAGTCCTTCTATGGCTATAAGTTCCTGCAAGTCCCTTCCTTTACCTGATGGTCAATCACGAAACCCGGTTCCGACGATGCCCGGTGCACATCGCTGTGGGAGGGAATAATCGCCTTAATCTTGGCAAAAATATGACCATGCCACACAGGTCCCGGGCACCCTAGGGCAGGGGGTTTTAAACCCCGGCGGCCTTTTCTTCAAGCGCTGATCGCATCGCCACCATAAGGTCGC
>NZAO01000036.1 GCA_002686135.1 Rhodospirillaceae bacterium | reverse complement strand
TCCCGGAACCATCTCCATTCTCGCACCTCCCAAGTGCAATGCGCCCCCGGCCCAGACCGCCTCCAGCGCGGCGGCTGCAATCAGAACCGGCACCAGGCGCAGCCAATCCACCTTTAGCCCAGAGAGAACTTTTTCATCAGAGGGTATTTTCCCATCAGCGAGAAGGGCTGGGCTGGCCGCACACATCACGGTAAGAAGGCTTAAGCCCCAGACTCCGGTTACCGCCGCTATCTGAATCATGGTGTCGGAAACCGTCCACACCGTCCCCATCAGGTTCCAGGGAAAGCCGGTAAAGACATGGCTGCGTAGCCATTCCGCCGCCGTCCAGGCTAGCGCCAGCATGACCACCCGGCCACCACCCTTGGCCCGGATTGCAAATACCCCCCAGGTGGCAAGGCCAGTGAAAACGGCCAGCACCGCGCTTAGACCCAGCACCGCGAAAGGTGCCATCCAGCCGTAGCGTTCCGCATCGGTGAGTAGCGCTAGCGCGACCCAATAGATACCGGCCACGAAATGGCCCAGCCCGAACCACCAGCCCAGGACAAATGCCGTGCGCGGCCGGTGGGCGCCATCCAGCAGCCACACCAGGCCCGGAAAGGAAAGGAGAAGAACCGGGATTACGTAAAGCGGCGGCAGGGCCGCGGCGGCAAGCGCGCCCAAAACAACTGCCACCGACCAGCGCTGCCAGCCGCGCAGGGCGGTCATGCGAAAAGCGCAGCGGCAGAAAGCCCCAATCATGGCAGAGTCCATGGGTTCATTTAGTGCTAGCGGAATCGGTGGAATCGCCGGTGGCAGCCGGGGCCGGAGCAGTCCCGGGATTCGCCCCGTCGGACTGCTCCGACGCCTCGGCGACGCGAATCCGTAAAAACCTGATACGCCGCGGGTCGGCGTCGAGAACTTCAAATTCGTGGCCACCGCCATGACAAATGACCTCGCCGCGCCCCGGCACCCGCCCGGCAAGGAAAAAGACAAGCCCCCCTAGGGTGTCAATGTCTTCTTCCCGCTCTTCGGCGCTGAGGATGGAGCCGGCCTGTTCCTCAAATTCGGAAATGGCGATGCGGGCATCGGCGTCGTAGCATCCGGCGGTGCGGCGGATCAAAACCGGCGTTTTTTGGGAATCGTGCTCGTCATCAATTTCACCGACAATTTCCTCTACAAGGTCCTCGATGGTGACGATGCCGTCCACGCCGCCATATTCATCCACCACCATGGCCATGTGCACGTGGGTAAGGCGCATCTCCAGCAACAAGTCGAGCACCCGCATGGAAGGGGCGGCGAACAAAATTTTACGCACAATCTTTTCGAGGCTGAGCCCACCCCCGGACTTTCCACGCCAGGCCAGAACATCCTTGATATGAACCATGCCACAAACATCATCCAGGGTTTCGCGATAAACCGGCATACGTGAATGCCCCTCGGCACTCATCAGATTCACCAGGTCGGAAAACGCCATTCCTATCTCCACCGCCACGATATCGGCGCGCGGCACCATCACGTCGTAAGCGGTGACATCGTGAAGCTTCAGGATATTGCCGATCAGGGTTCGGGCGTCGTCGTCGATTTTCGTCGGTCCGGAATCCTGTTCGTCGATGATTTCCTCAAGGGTTTCCCGCAGTGGGCTTTCACTTTCCCTCAATCCGAAGAAGCCGCGCAGACGCAGCCAAGCTTTGCCCAGGGGCGTAGCGCCGGAACCCTCCGCGGAGGCCCCGTTCCCATGTAACCGGCGGCGGGGTAGCGACTCGTTCATAATTTCCCGCGCGGCTGTGGCGTGGTGTTGCAAGCGGTCCCGTCAGCATAGGGATTGTCATGCCCAAGCCCGGCGAGGACGGAAATTTCCAATCCTTCCATCTGTTCCGCCCGAGATGGGTCTTTGTGATCGAATCCNAGAAGATGCAGGACACCATGCACCACCATATGAGCGAGATGGGCCTCAAGGGATTTTCCCTGGGCATGGGCTCCGCTTTTCACCGTCTCGAAGGCGATCACCGCGTCTCCCAAGGCCNCCGGTCCGGTTGAAGACTCAGGCCCTCCGTCTCCGGAAGCAAATGAAAGAACGTTGGTGGCCTTGTCCTGGTTTCGGTATTCCCGGTTCAACCCGCGTATCAAGGCATCATCGCCCAGCATCAGGGATATTTCCACGTCGCGGCCTCCCAAATCGGGCCCGGCCATCTCCAACGCGGCCAGCGCGGCGTCACGACACNTTTCAGCCACATCGGGAATTTCCCGCCGCCAGCCTTCACAGGAAACGGCCACATCAATCTCGACGCTCCCTGTCTTTTCCCTTACCTCGGTGGAGCGTTTCGTGTCGGATACGGGGAGCGCGTTCATGTCCGCTTTCCCTTGCTTTTTCCCCTTGGTGCGGAATCAGGGCCCGAGGAAGACGGCTTCATGTATTCACGTCCAGCCTCGGTTTTTTTCTCGAACGCGTCATAGGCACGAACGATCTGTGTCACCAGGGGATGGCGCACTACGTCTCCGTCATCAAAATGAACGATGGATATGCCTTCCACTCCATCGAGAATTTCCGTGGCGTCTCGCAGGCCGGAACGGGTGCCATGAGGGAGATCCACCTGGCTGAGATCTCCTGTCACCACCATGTTGGCGTTTTCGCCAAGCCGGGTGAGAAACATCTTCATCTGTACCGAAGTGGTATTTTGTGCCTCGTCGAGAATGACGAANGCGTTGGAAAGGGTGCGACCCCGCATAAAGGCCAGGGGCGCAACCTCGATGTCGCCGTCGGCCATGCGCTTCACCACCTGATTCCGCGGCATCATATCGTGGAGGGCGTCGTAAAGGGGCCGCAAATAAGGATCCACCTTCTCGNGCAGATCGCCGGGAAGAAACCCAAGCTGTTCTCCGGCTTCCACCGCTGGCCGCGACAACACCACGTGATCGATCTCGCCCTTCATGAGGCGGGAAACGGCGGCGGCCACCGCAAGATAGGTCTTGCCCGTGCCCGCGGGACCCAGGGCAAAGACCAGTCCGCCATCGCGCAAGGCCTGCANATAGGCAGCCTGGTTCTTCGAACGCGGNGAAATGTGGCGCTTGCGGGTGCGAATCACGAGGTTTTCATCCACCACGCTCCCGGAAGCCTTTTCGGGCGGACCAAGGCGCAGGACGGCCTCCACCTCCTGGCTGTCCACCGGCAGACCGCGGGAAAGCCTGTCATAGAGGGCCTGCAGNCCGNAACGGGCGGTGGCGACGGCATCCGCCGGACCGCTGAGGGAGAGAAAATTCCCGCGCGGCACGATGGATACGCCAAGGGNCTTTTCCATATGGGCAAGATGCTTGTCATGCTCGCCGCAGAGCAGAGATATAAGGGAATTATCGTCGAATTTCAGTCGGGCCACTTTCTTGTTCCCAGAATTTTTGTTGGGGAAGTCGTAATTCCCCGTGCTTGACAATGCGGCGCTTTTTTCCCGTGACAACTGCGTGGCAGTTTCTACATTTGCCACAAGGCCGGGTTTTTCTGATGATCCCTCCGGTCTCAAGCACAGGCCCTTTTCTCTGGCCGATCGCCGTCAAGGCCCTCTTCCCAGCCGACGAGTCGTCCGCCAAGGCTGTNGANGCCTGNCTCGTCGATACGAACAAGTGCCATGCTTCCCATCAGGGAACTGTCAGCGGTNACATGAACGGCCTGCATATAGGGACTGCGTCCGGCCAGCTGACCTGGGTTGCGGCCGGGCCGGTCGAGCAGCACCGGCAGGNNGCGGTCAACCGACTCGCGGTTAAAGGCTTGTTGTTGTTTATCNAGAAGCCTTTGGAGTTCCTCCAGACGCACGGCCGCGACGGCTTTATTTACCNGGTCTTCTAGCATGTCCGCGGGGGACCCNGGCCTGGCGCTGAACTTAAANGAATAGGCCTGNGCAAAGCCCACATCATGCACCAAACGCAGGGTATCTTCGAAATCAGCCTGTGATTCGCCGGGAAAGCCAACGATAAAATCGGAAGCCAGCGCCATGTCCGGCCGCGCCTCGCGCAAACGTTCGGCAATNCGCCGGTAATCGTCGNCGCGGTAACGCCGGTTCATGGCCGTCAGGATACGGTCGGAACCCGACTGCACCGGAAGATGCAGGAACGGCATCAGGTTTCTCACCTCGCCATGGNCGGAAAGCAGGGAGTCATCCATGTCACAGGGGTGGGAAGTGGTGTAACGCAGCCGCGCCANACCNTCGATTTCCGCCAGAGCGCGAATCAGGTCTCCCANCCCCCATTCACGCCCGGACGNTGATTCTCCGTGATAGGCATTGACGTTCTGCCCCANCAGCGTGATCTCGCGCGCGCCTTTTGTCACCAGAGACTTGGCCTCGGCCATCACGTCATCCACGGGACGGGAATATTCGCCGCCACGGGTATAGGGAACCACNCAAAACGTACAGAACTTGTCNCAGCCCTCCTGGATTGACAGAAAGGCNGCAGCCCCCTGGGTGGAAACTTGTGGCAGAAAATCGAATTTGGGGGCGGGCGGAAATTCCGTATCGAGAATTCTCGCCCCGGTCTTGCCACCCTTCCCAACGCAAGCGCGGGCGGCGCAAGCCACCATTTCAGGTAAACGGTGATAGGTCTGGGGACCGAGCACGATGTCCACATGGGGAGCCCGNCGGAGCATTTCCTCTCCCTCGGCCTGGGCCACGCAACCGGCAACGGCAATAGTCATGGCGCTGCTGCCGTGTTCCATCCTCCGGTCACGAATGTGGCGCAGGCGGCCGAGTTCCGAATAGACCTTTTCGGAGGCTTTTTCGCGGATATGGCACGTATTAAGGATGACCATGTCCGCACCGTCTGGTGCATCCACCGGAGTAAAGCCAAGGGGCGCCAGAACATCCACTATGCGGGCGGAATCATAGACGTTCATCTGGCAGCCGTAGGTCTTGATAAAGAGTTTTCTGGTCACGCTTCCAAGCATCCACTGCCGCGGCCATGGGGCATTCTCCGGCGGCATGCTGTACAGGACGTCCCCGACAAAAATCCGTCCAGCGCCCCGAGACGGGCTCCCGCCGTTTCCCCACTCACGGCACCTAACCCTCAGGAAAAACTAGCACTAAGCGGGGGAGAGTCAAGGTTTGCAGGCTTTGGAGAGCGCCCAGAAAGAGCCTCCGACAAGCCCCTGGAGATAATGCGGTGGCATTTAGCAGCCAGTTTCTTGCGCTTGCTTTCATGGGTGACGGCAATCGAATCATGAAATTCCACCTCGATACTAACCTTCCCCAGGCCCAAAAGCCTCCACATATGAGGCACCAGCCCCACATCGCCGTACCAGGCACAATAGGGGCGCATGGTCCGCCCCATGGGGAATCCGTCAAGCTGGGTGTAAGCGATGGTGACGGGCTGCAGGACTACCGAGGCTTTCCCAGGCCCCGGCACGGCGGCCGAGAACAGGCTGCTTTTGAATTCCATGGCCCGGTTGCCGTCGCTAGACGTGCCTTCGGGAAAAAGGATGAGGTTCTCTCCAGCAGCCAGATGATTTTGCAGAATATCGCGTTGTGTTCCGGTCCTCAGATGATCTTGGCGGTTGATGAAAACCGTGCGTTGCAGGCGCGCCAGAATCCCGAAAAAGGGCCATTGGCTGATTTCCATCTTGGCGACGAAAACACAGGGCACCAGCGCCCCCATGATGGCGATATCGAGATAGCCGCAATGGTTGGCAACGAACAGAACCGGTGCTCCCCGCACCGGCTCGCCCCGTATGAAAACTGAAATGCCGAACAGGAAAAGACAGCCCCGGTGATAGATCATGGGAATCACCCGCGCAAAAGGCAGGTTCAACAGCACGGCGGCCATCTGGACCGGAGCCAGCAGAAGGGTCCACCCCATGTACAAAACGAGGCGCACCACCGCGCGAAGATGAGAGGTCGGGACCCCGTTCCCGCTCATAAGATTACCTGCCTCTCTGAGTTTACAAGCTGGGCGCCAGATCCCCAGCAACCGTAATCCTGGTGCTGGCGCAACGAATTATCATTAGCGTAGGCCAATCGTGGCCGCCTCGTCATAATGTAATTGCAGGTGACGCATCACAAAGAACAATGCCGTTCTTATTTCTTCTTGGTTTTTTTCTTGAGGGGAACGGCATAAAGCTCAAGCCGGTGCTCGATAAGCTCATAACCAAGCTTCCTGGCTATCTGGCGTTGCAGATCTTCGATTTTATCATTGCTGAATTCAATAACCTCGCCGTTTTGCAGGTTGATCAGATGGTCGTGGTGGCTTTCGCTCACTTCTTCATAGCGGGCACGGCCGTCCCCGAATTCATGCCGCTCCAGAATATTAGCCTCTTCGAACAGGCGCACCGTGCGATAAACCGTGGCGATTGAAATCCGGGAATCGATGGCGTTGGCCCGCTGGTGTAGCACTTCTACATCCGGATGATCCTCGGATCCAGACAGCACCCGGGCGATGACCCGGCGTTGTTCTGTCATTTTTAATCCTTTGTCGCTACAAAGACGCTCAATTCGCGAGGGCATGTGGCTGCCTTTTGTCCGAAATTTTATGACCTACCACGACCTCCATAGCATAAAGGCACAGGCCGGGACACCTAGGAAAAAGGAAACAGATTATCCGGGCGGCAAGGGGGGCTCACCAAGTGCAGAAAAGGCGAGGGCGATCTTAAATTGGCGCCTTTTCCGCCTTAACGGCGGCGCCGAGCCTTGGTGCCCAGACCAATGGCCTTGGCCAGCTTGCTGCGCTTTTTCGAGTAGTTCGGAGCTACCATGGGATAATCGGAAGGCAGGCCCCAGCGTATGCGGTATTCGTCGGGCGTCATATTATAGGCCGTCTTGAGGTAGCGTTTGAGCATTTTCAGCTTTTTTCCATCTTCAAGACAGATGATGTAATCTGGCGTCACCGACTTGCGGACCGAAACCGCCGGCTTAGGAGCAACTGCGGCCTCACTGGCCCCATCAATGCCCGACAGGGTTTCAAAAACCTGCTGAAGGAGCTTGGGCAGCTCATCCACGGGAACAACATTGTGGGAAACATGCGCCGCAACAATTTGTGTCGCTAAACCCAGTATTTCTTTCGAAC
>NZAO01000035.1 GCA_002686135.1 Rhodospirillaceae bacterium | reverse complement strand
CGCGGACGGCTCGTCCACCGCCTGTTGCAAAACCTGCCAGATCTTGCCGCAAGCGCGCGGGAAAAGGCGGCNCTGGACTATCTCGCCCTGGCCGCGCCCACTCTCNACGAGAAAAAAAGGCGCGCCATTGCGAAGGAGTCCCTGGAGGTTCTTGAGGCGCCCGGATTCGCGCCCCTGTTCGCCCCGGGCAGCCTCGCCGAAGCGCCCCTTTGCGGCGTAGTGAACGGACGTGTCATCAGCGGTCAGGTGGACCGGATGGCGGTGGGCGAAAAGGAAGTTCTGGTGGTGGATTACAAGAGCAACCGCGCGCCGCCGAAGGAAGGTGAGGCGGTGCCGGAGGNTTACCTCAAACAGATGGCCGCCTATCGTGCTTTGTGCCGGGAGATTTATCCGGACAAGGATATATGCTGTGCCCTGTTATGGACCGAGGGCCCTGCGTTTGCGCTTCTAGAAGGGGCGGAGCTNGACCGCCACGCACCTTGACGGGTGNGATAGTGCTTCCTAGATTGATAGCTAGTGGATAGCGACCACGTCGACCGGCCCACATTGAGTGACACTCAAATTGAGTGAAACACAGAGGAACACACCCCCATGCCGAACCAGGTAACCGACGCGACCTTTGAAGAGGAAGTTCTCAAGTCTCCCGATCCCGTGATTGTCGATTTCTGGGCTGAATGGTGCGGCCCCTGTAAGCAGATCGCACCTCTTCTCGAAGAGCTTGCCAAGGAGATGAAAGGTAAGATCAAGGTGGCCAAGGTGGATATCGACGGCAACCCCGGCACACCCCAGAAATACGGCGTGCGCGGCATTCCCACTCTGATCCTGTTCAAGGACGGCCAGGTGGCCGCCACCAAGGTAGGCAGTATGGAAAAGAGCAAGCTCNANGAATGGGTGGAATCGGTGCTCTGAATTTTTCCGGCCNNATTTTCACAATCAAACCCCGCCTTGCATGGCGGGGTTTTTCGTTCAGCAGATCAGCCGTTCTCGCGCAACACTGCGCCGGCAAGGTAGAGAGAGCCGCAGACGAGGATACGTCCGGGTTCCTCACCNGCCTTCCTNGCTTCNGCCAAAAGGCCATGAAGGGCGGTTTCGAGGCTTTCCTCGGCCAGCGGNTCGAGCCCGTCTACATACCCCGCCGCGGCCGCTTCCCCGGCCGTAAAGGAGGCACCTTCTCCGGGAATGGCTACGGCCCTNGCGCGGCGCACATGNGNCNCCAGGGGGGCGAGAAATCCCCCNGGGTCCTTGCTGTTGAGCATGCCGTAGATGACATGGAGCGGCGCCGGGCCCCAACTTTTGGCGGTGGCAGCGAGGATTTTGCCCGCCGCTGGATTGTGGCCACCGTCAATCCACAATTCCCACCCCTCGTCCAGCCCGTCCACAAGCGGCCCACGGGTGATCCGTTGCAGCCGTCCCGGCCATTCCACGTTTTCCATGCCGCGCNCCAGGGCNGCCTCATCCACCGGGAATTCGTCGAGATGCTCGAGACAGCCCAGGGCGGTGGCGGCGTTGAACATCTGGTGACGGCCGGCAAGCCCCGGCGCGGGCAAATTAGCCGAAAGCCTGCTGCCCTCGAAATGCATGGCCACGGTCACCGCCGAGACATCTGCGGAGGCGTCCGGGGATTGCGTATCCAGAGGCTGTACANTCCAGTCATCGTCGAAATTGTAGAGCGGCGCCCCTACCTTTTCGGCCTGGGCCCCAATCACGGCCTGGACCTCCGGCTCCTGNGGAGCNATGACTCCGGTGACGCCGGGTTTGAGNATTCCCGACTTTTCCCCGGCGATGGNGGCAAGGGTGGAGCCCAGAAACTGCATGTGGTCGATGGAAATGGGGGTAATGGCAGTGAGCGCCGGTTTTGGCACCATATTGGTGGCATCGAGTCGGCCCCCCAGCCCGGTTTCCAGAAGCAGGATATCGGCTGGCGTACGGGAAAAGGCCAGGAACGCCGCAGCGGTGGTGATTTCGAAAAAGGTAATGGGTTGCCCATCATTAACGGCTTCGCATTCCTCGAGCAATTCCACCAGTTTACCGTCGTCAATGAACCTCCCGGCGAGGCGAATTCTTTCGCTGAAACGCACGAGATGGGGCGAGGTGTAGACATGGGCGCGGTATCCCGCCGCCTCGAGAAAGGCGTGCAGGAAGGCAATGGTGGACCCCTTACCATTGGTTCCCGCCACATGAACTACGGGGGGCAGTTTTTCCTGTGGCCGGCCCAGCTTGGCCAGCAATTCCCCTACCCGCTCCAGAGAGAGATCGATTTTCTTGGGATGCAGGCCGACCAGGCGCTGGAGAACGGTTTCAGTCTTTTCGAGCATCTTTCTTATCGGTGGCGCGGCGGCCCGGCGTGCCGTTTTTCCTGTTCCCGTCGTTCCTCGTCTTGGCGGCCTCGTCCTTGGCGGGGAGCGGGGAAGGAGGAATAGCCACTACATCGGCAGGCGGACCCGGATTGCACAGCAGGGTAAGAATGCGGATCATGGTATCGCGCATATACCGGCGATGAACCACCATATCCACCATTCCGTGCTCAAGAAGGTAATCCGCCCTCTGGAAGCCTTCGGGCAGTTTCTCGTGGATGGTTTCCTCGATCACACGGGCGCCNGCGAAGCATATCAACGCGCCCGGCTCCGCCATGGCGATATCGCCGCGCATGGCAAAGGAAGCCGACACGCCGCCCGAAGTGGGGTCGGTGAGAATGGTGATATAGGGAAGGCCCGCCTCTTTGACCTTGTTCACCGCAAGGATGGTGCGCGGCATCTGCATCAGGGAGAGGACGCCTTCCTGCATACGGGCCCCGCCCGAAGCCGTGATCATGATCAGGGGGGCCTCCTGAAGCACCGCTAAATGCGCCGCGGAAAGGATGGCCTCGCCCACGGCCAGACCCATGGAACCTCCCATGAAATCGAAATTAAGGATGGCGGCAACCACGGGAACACCGCCCATCTTGCCGTGGGCGACGATGATAGCGTCGTTGTCGCCGCTGGTGCTGCGGGCTTCTTTCAGGCGATCGGTGTATTTCTTGCGGTCACGAAACTTCAGCGGATCGGAAGCCGTATCGGGAAGCTCTATCTTCTGATAGCCATCGTCGTCGAAGAGAAGGTCCAGCCGCTGGCCCACGTCAAGGCGGAGATGATGGTCGCAATGGGGGCATACATACAGGTTTTCCTCCAGTTCGCGGTGAAAGATCATCTGTCCGCATTCGAGGCATTTTTGCCACATGTTGTCGGGCACTTCCTTCTTGCCGACCATGGCGCTGATCTTGGGGCGGACGAAATTGCTGAGCCAGTTCATGAGCGCCCTCCACGAACGCCTTTGGACATCTTGGAAACGAACGCCAGAACNTCCTCCACCAGCCCGGGAGANGCCTTACCCTGGCCGTCAAGACCGGCGGCGATGGTATCTACCAGGGCCGAGCCCACCACCGCGGCATCGGCCACCGCGGCTACTCCGCCGGCCTGTTGCGGGGTCTTGATGCCGAAGCCCACGNCCACCGGCAGGTCGGTGTGGCGGCGCAGGCGCGACACCGCCTCGGTGACTTCCCCGCTAGCCGCCGATTTGGTGCCGGTGATGCCGGCGATGGAGACGTAGTAGACGAAGCCCCCGGTATTGGCGAGAACCACCGGCAGCCGCGCATCGTCGGTGGTGGGGGTGGCGAGGCGNATGCAATGGAGTCCAGCCNGGGTCGCCGGCACACGCAGTTCCGTGTCCTCTTCNGGCGGCAGGTCCACCACGATAAGGCCATCCACCCCGGCGTCGCGGGCATCGCGCGCGAAATCTTCGGCGCCGTAGACGTAGATGGGGTTGTAATAGCCCATGAGAACCAGCGGGGTGCGGTTGTCGGATTTACGGAAATCGCGCACCTGTTGCAGGATCGCCCGCAGCGTGGCCCCGGCCCTCAGCGCCCGCAGGCTGCTGGCCTGGATAGAAGGACCATCGGCCATGGGATCAGAGAAGGGCATGCCGAGCTCGATCACATCGGCGCCCGCTCCGGCCAAGCCTTCGAGAAGAGCCTGGGAGGTGGCCGCATCGGGATCGCCGCCGGTAATGAAGGCCACAAGGCCAGCGCGGTTTTCCCCGCGCAGGCGTTCGAAACAGGCAGCGATACGGCCACCCTCGGTGGTCCTTGTGNTTTCCGGGGTCTTTGCGGCCGCCGCGGAGGTAGCATTATGGGTGGAAGTAATCACAGTTCCACGTCCAGGACCTTGGCCACAGTGAAAATGTCCTTGTCCCCGCGGCCGCTCAAGTTAACCACAATGATGTGATCATCGGGCAGGGAGCCGGCGATGTCGCCCACATNGGCCAGCGCATGGCTCGATTCCAGCGCCGGGATGATGCCTTCTAATTGTGTTAAAAGTTGGAACGTCTCCAGTGCCTGTTCATCGGTGATGGATACATAATCGACGCGGCCGCTTTCATAGAGCCAAGAGTGTTCCGGTCCGACGCCGGGATAATCGAGGCCGGCGGAGATGGAATGGGCTTCCTTGATCTGGCCGTCATCGTCCTGCAACAGATAGCTGCGGTTGCCGTGGAGCACGCCGGGACGCCCGCCCGTGAGCGAGGCCGCGTGCTCGCCGCTGTCGATCCCGTGGCCGGCGGCCTCGACCCCAATCATACGCACCTCGGCGTCGTCGAGGAAGGGATAGAACAGCCCCATGGCGTTGGAGCCGCCGCCGATACAGGCCACCAGCGTATCCGGCAGGCGGCCCTCGGCGGCCATGATCTGTTCGCGGGTCTCGTCGCCGATCACCAACTGGAAGTCGCGCACCATGACCGGATAAGGGTGAGGGCCCGCCACCGTGCCGATGATGTAGAAGGTATCGTCCACATTGGCGACCCAGTCACGCAGGGCTTCGTTNAGGGCATCCTTGAGCGTCCGCGTTCCAGATTTCACCGGCACCACCTCGGCGCCCAGAAGCTTCATGCGGAAGACNTTGGGGGCCTGGCGCTCTATATCCACCTCGCCCATGTAGACGGTGCAGGGAAGGTCGAACAGGGCGCAGACGGTGGCGGTGGCTACCCCGTGCTGGCCGGCACCGGTTTCGGCGATGATGCGGGTCTTGCCCATGCGCCGGGCGAGAAGGATCTGGCCCAGGCAGTTGTTGATCTTGTGGGCCCCGGTATGGTTGAGGTCCTCGCGCTTGAGATAGATTTTCGCGCCCTTGTCCCCCTTGGCTAAATGCTCACTCAGGCGCTTGGCGTAAAACAACGGGCTGGGACGGCCCACGTAGTGTTCCAGGTANTAGCGGAACTCCNCGTCGAAGGCGGGATCGGCCCTGGCTTCGTCATAGGCCCGTTCCACGGCGAGGACTAGCGGCATCAGGGTTTCGGCCACATAGCGTCCACCGAAAATGCCGAAATGGCCGTCCTCGTCCGGTCCGGTGCGATATGTGTTGGCTTGCGTCATGTGTTGGGCGTCATTGTTGCCGGTTAGAGCGGTTCAGGGTCCAGCCCCCAGAATGAACCACAGACCCCTCAAAACGTCAAAGAATTGAGAAATGTCAAAGTTTTGCAGCCTCGTCGATGAACGCCCGGATGAAAGCGGGATTCTTATGGCCCGAAGCGAATTCCACACCCGAGGACACATCCACCACCGGGGCACCGCTGATACGCACCGCCTGGGCCAGGTTTTCGACGCNAAGTCCGCCCGAGAGCATCCACGGCAGCGGCCAGTCACGNCCGGCCAGCAGACCCCAGTCGAAGGCCAGCGCATTGCCGCCGGGAAGCGCGTCTTCCATGGTGGCCGGGGGGCGGGCGTCGAAGAGAAGGTGGTCGGCGCAGGAGAAATAGGCCGCCGCTGCATCCACATCCGTCTTGGTGGCCACCTTGATCGCCTTCANCACGGGTAGTCCGAATTTTTCACGTACTTCTGCTATCCGTTCCGGGCTTTCCTCGCCGTGTAACTGCAACAGGTCGANNGGAGTCCGGGCCAGCACGGCGGCNATGGCCGCATCCTCAGCGTCCACGAACAAACCGGTGCGGGTCACNGTATCGGGCANATGGACGGCCAGCGTAGCGGCGGTTTCCGCGCTTACCGCGCGCGGCGAGGGCGGGTAGAAAACAAACCCCACGTACTGGGCGGCGGTCGCGGCCTCGGCCGCCTCGACGCTGTTGACGCCGCAGATTTTTACCGCCACCGCCATTACGAGCCCTCGGAAATTTCCCCGGCAATGTTCCGCGCCGCCGCCGCCGGATCGTCCGAGCCCGTGATGGGACGGCCGATGACCAGATAATCGGCGCCCGCCGCGACGGCCTGGGCCGGGGTCATGACCCGCTTCTGGTCGCNGCTTTCGGAGCCGGCGGGGCGCACCCCCGGCGTCACCAAGGTGAAATCCGGGCCGAAGGCCCNACGCATGGCGGNGGCCTCGTGGGANGCGCAGACGATGCCGTCGGCCCCGGCNCCGTGCACCAACTCGGCCAGCCGCATAACCTGATCGGCCACCCCCCCAAAAACCCCGAGGGCGGACATGTCCTCGTCGCCGAGGCTGGTGAGCACCGTGACGCCCAGGATAAGCGGCTTGGGAAAATGGAACGTGGCGGCGATTTCTTCCGCTGCCGAGACAGCGGCGGCGATCATGGCCGCCCCGCCCCCGGCATGAACCGTGAGCATGGTCGGACGCAGAATGCCGGTGGCGCGCACCGCGGCGGCCACGGTGTTGGGNATGTCGTGGAACTTGAGATCGAGGAAGATGGGGAGCTCGGACAGCGNCACCGCCATGACCCCCGAGGGACCGTTGGCGGTGAAGAATTCCTTACCCAGCTTAACCCCGCCCACCANGCCGCCCAGCTTTTCCGCCCANGCGATGGCGGTTGCCGCATCGGNGGTGTCGAGCGCNCAGAAAATACGCTTCGCGGCGTCGTCAGGAGTAANCGAGGATGGGCTCATGTACCATGCTTCCGCTTATGTGAAAGGCGGCATTNCCNGAGAAAGGCAAGGCGGGAATACGACAAGATGCCGCCTCAGACAAGGGGGAAGAGGTCTTCGACCGGGAGGAACTCTCCNTTTTCGGCATCCAGGGCGTAGAGTGCGCCCNCCACGAGATCNAAATACCAGCCGTGAAGATGCAACTCCCCCGCCGCCACGGGAGAAACGATCCAGGNNAACGTCATGAGATTTTCAAGCGAGGTCTTAACCCCTAGCTTTTCGCAGGCCATCGCCTGTTCCTCCAGCCCNGCATCGGGCATGGNACGCAGAACNTCGTCCTGCGCNGAACGGGCAATTTCCATCCANGATTCCATGAAATCCATAGATTCCGTGGTGGCTGGTTCCTCCCCCGATTCCATCAGGGCGTGGATGCCGCCACANCGGGCATGGCCGAAAACGATGATATGGGCGANGCCAAGGATGCGCACGGCGTATTCCAGGGCNGCGCTGGTGCCGTGATGATGGCTGTNCCCCTGTCGGGGAGGCACCAGATTGGCCACGTTGCGGACTACGAAGAGATCCCCNGGTTCGGCCCCGGTGACGATGGCTGGGTCAACGCGGGAATCGGAACAGGCGATGACCATGATGCGCGGCGACTGGCCCCGACTGACAAGGTCCTGAAAGCGCGAACGGGTTGCGGTGAAGTTTTCCCGGCGGAAGTCCCGAAAGCCGGAAATCAGTTTTGCTATGTCCTCCATATGTTCATTGTCTCTAGGGCGCTTCATGGTTGATGGATGCGGTACGGCCCCGGCGAGTGTTCGCCGAGTTTTTTTATTTTCTTTCGGCGATTTCACTTCCGGGGACGGAAGGAAAGACCTCGGCAGCCATCGTAGCGCGGTGGGCGCTTTCCTCACGCTGGACGGAAAGGTCCCGCTCCAGAGTGTTTACCTGACGCGCGTTACGCCGCGCCAGACGCCGCCATTTTCCCTGGGCTAACCAGACCAGCACGGAGCCAAGGAAGAACCCGGCCAGGGCCGCCAACAGCACGGCCATATAGAGCGGAAGCGAGATGGTATAGGGAAGCGGGTCGAGACTGAGCGCCACCTCGCCCCCGTTGTTGACGGCAAAGACGGCGCCGAGGACAGCGAAAGGAAGGAACAGAAGCCAGAAGAGAACTCTCACGCGTTCCCTCTCTTAGAGCGGGTCAGAATTTCGAAAGGAAAGGGCCGGCACGGCCTAACGTTTCCCGTTGAGCCGCTCGCGGAGTTCCTTTCCGGTCTTGAAATAGGGAATGTGTTTTTCCTTCACCCGCACTTTTTCACCGGTACGGGGATTGCGTCCTATGCGGGCATCACGGTGTTTTACCGAAAAGGCTCCGAAACCCCGCAACTCCACCCGGTCGCCGGCGGCAAGAGCGGCGGAAATCTCGTCGAAAAGGGTGGCGACGATGCGTTCCACATCACGGTGGAACAAGTGAGGATTCTTCTCTGCGATATAGGCGATAAGCTCTGACTTAGTCATAGTGCGAAATTTTCCCCCGGCCTTCGCATTATTTCTTCCCGGCGCCGGAAGGTGCCCCCTGGCGCGGACACGCAGACGACGAAAACTACGTTCGTTTATTGAATCCCTTCTGCACCTTCAGGGTGCCAGAGCGAAATCAAGCCGTCAAGTGTAACCCTCTCAGGGAAAAACGTTTTTTCCGCCATTATGGAAACCAGACTGCGCCAGAGTTTGTCCCTGGCGTCGGTCTTAAGTTCGAGAATAGGAAGAGAGGAGTCCACATCGTGCATGTGGAAAAGCCACATCCTGGCTGCGTCCTCTCCGCCGATCTCGTCTACCAGCCGGACTTTCAGGGCCTGACGCCCGGTGAATACCCGGCCATCGGCCAATTGTTCCACTTTCGAGCGCGAAAGATGGCGGCGGTCGGAGACCATGTCCACGAATAGATCATAGATGTCGAGCACCAGGTCCCGGGTCGCCTTGCGCACCTCTGGCGTAACCGGTTCCAGGGGCGAGGGAACGGCCTTTAAGGGACCGCTTTTGATAGCCTCGGTAGTGATGCCCAGCTTGGTGAGCAGGCCGGTGATGTCGGCGGTCTGCCAGATGACGCCAATGGAACCGGTGATGGAGCCCTGGTGCGCAAAAATACGGTCGCCGGCAAGGGCCACCATATACCCCGCGCTTGCCGCCACCTCGCCCATGACCACGGCCACGGGAAGGCGTTCGGCGGCGGTGCGGATAGCATGATAGAGGGATTCGCCGCCGACCACGGTTCCGCCGGGACTGTTGATATGGACGATGAGGGCCACCGTGTCAGGATCGTCGGCGAGATCGGCCAGCGCCGCCTCGCGCTCCAGATCCTCGACGAGAATCCCCTCCACGGTGAGACGCGCCACCGATTTTCCTTTTCTGATTTTCTCGCCACCCCCTGAGAGGGTGGCCAGGAGGGCAATCAGGGCGAAGACGGCGACGACGCGCCACAGTGTGAGACTTCGTGTCAGGTGCTGGCGGTCGAGCAGGTGGTCGGGCTCAAGGGACATACCCTACCCCCGCCCCCCAACGGGATCTTCCGCCAACCCGGTCATGATTCGGAGGGGTCGCTGCCCTCTTCCTCGCCGCTTGCTTCCTCACCGTTTGTTTCCTTACTGGGCTTGTCATCCCCAGCTTTCGCTTTGAGCTTGGGCTTGTCATCCCCGTTCTCACCCTTCTTTGCCTTGTCGATGGCCGCGCCCAGGATATCGCCGAGGCTTGCCCCGGAATCCGACGAGCCATATTCGGCCATGGCCTTCTTCTCTTCGGCCACTTCATTGGCCTTGATCGACAGGGTAAGCTTGCACCCTTTCTTGTCCACCTTCGTCACTTTTGCGTCTACCCGTTCGCCGACAGCAAACCGGTCTGGACGCTGTTCGCTCCGTTCGCTCGAGAGGTCCGCCTTGCGGACAAAGCCGGTGACGCCGTCAGAGATCTCTACTTCGACCCCGGTGTCAGCAATGGCGGTGACCTTACAGGTCACGGTGTCGCCTTTCTTGATATTGGCCATAGCGGTGGCGCGGGGATCGTCGGTGAGCTGTTTAACACCGAGGGAAACCCGCTCTTTGGCGGTATCCACCTCCAGCACCTTGACCTTGATTATGTCGCCCTTTTTGTAATCGGCCAGCGCCTCTTCACCGGAACGGTTCCAGTCAAGGTCGGAGAGATGGACCATACCGTCGATATTGCCGGGCATCCCCACAAACAGGCCAAACTCAGTGATGTTCTTGATTTCGCCCTCGATCTCGATACCGGCGGCATGTGATTCGGCGAACTGTTCCCACGGATTTTCCCCGCACTGCTTGAGCCCGAGGCTGATACGTCGTTTTTCGGGGTCCACGTCGAGGACCATGACCTCCACTTCCTGGCTGCTGGAAACGATCTTTCCGGGATGGATGTTCTTCTTGGTCCAGCTCATCTCGGAGACATGGACCAGTCCTTCGATCCCGGGTTCCAGTTCGACGAAGGCGCCGTAATCGGTGATGTTGGTGACGCGGCCGTTGAACTTGGTGCCCCCCGGATACTTTGATTTCACGTCTTCCCAGGGGTCGGGCTTCAGTTGCTTGATGCCGAGGCTGATGCGCTGGGTCTCGGCATTGAAACGGATCACCTTTACGTCCACAGTCTGGCCGATGGAAAGAACCTCGGAAGGATGGTTGATGCGCCGCCAGGCGAGATCGGTGACATGGAGCAGGCCGTCAACCCCGCCAAGATCCACGAAGGCACCGTAATCGGTGATGTTCTTGACCACACCTTCGAGAACTTGGCCCTCGGTAAGCTGAGAGATCAGCTCCGAACGCGCCTCGGCGCGGGATTCCTCCAGAACGGCGCGGCGCGAGATGACAATATTGCCGCGCTTGCGGTCCATTTTGAGAATCTGAAAAGGCTGGGGCGTCCCCATAAGCGGCGAAATATCACGCACCGGCCGGATATCCACCTGAGAGCCGGGAAGAAAAGCCACCGCGCCGTTGAGGTCGACGGTAAAGCCGCCCTTAACGCGGCCGAAAATAATGCCGGTCACGCGCTCTTCGTCGGCGAATGATTTCTCAAGCAGAATCCAGGATTCCTCGCGCCGCGCCTTCTCGCGGCTGAGCATGGCCTCGCCGTTATTGTTTTCCAGCCGCTCAACGAAAACATCCACCTCGTCGCCAGGCTTGAGATCGGTGTCCTCGCCCGGAGAGGTAAATTCCCTCAAGGGAACGTGCCCTTCGGATTTCAGGCCCACATCCACAAGCACCATGTCGTTTTCAATGGAAACGACCCGGCCCTTGGCCACCGCACCTTCGAAACTTTCCTGTTTCTGGAGGGATTCTTCGAGAAGTTCGGCAAAATTCTCATCCGTGGTCATTTCGGCCACCGGTTTTTCATCCGTGGCCATTTCGGCCTCGGGTGTGTTTTCTTCATGTGTCGAAGGCGTTTCCGACATGGATTCTCCTGACTTGGTGAAACCCCTGTCCTCGTGGGAGAGAAGAGATTTCCTGACTGGTCTGCGGACCCGCCGTTTTGCGCTCTGGCAACGGCTTGTCCTGGTTAAAAGGGACCGATTGAACCCCCGTGCGTTTGGGCGACGCGACAGGAAACGGTCGTTTCATGTTCCGCGAGAGGGAGAAAAAGCTCAAAGCAGGGAACCCAAGACCGGGGACCCAAAACCAGAGACTTTAAGACCGGAGTTCGGGCGGCGCGAGTCCCTGCGCGGAAAGATGGTCCAGAGCCACGGAAAAAACCATTTCGGGGGCCATTTCCGTGGTATCGATCAGCAAAGCATCCTCGGATTTGACCAGCGGCGCAACGTCACGCTGGCTGTCCCGGGCGTCACGATCCTTCATTTCCTGCAGAACGCGGCCATGTATACTCTCGATGCCCTGCTCCCGCAACTCTTTAAGGCGGCGCTCAACACGCTCTTCGAGACTGGCCATAACGAACAGTTTGTAAGGTGTGTGGGGACAGACCACGGTGCCGATGTCGCGGCCGTCAATAACCACACCCGGCGCACCCCCGGGAGGGGACGCCGCGAAACGCTTCTGGAATTGGAGAAGCGTCTGGCGCACGTCGGGTATTACCGCCACCTGAGAAGCCGCCGAGGCCGTTTCATCACTGCGCAGGGTCGGATCTTCCAATGCCTCCGGGCGCAAGGAAGAGGCCACCTCCACGGCGGCCGCCACATCGCAAGGGTCACCGCCCCGATCGAGAAGCCGACGCCCCACGGCGCGGTAGAGAAGCCCGGTATCGAGATAGGCGAATCCATAATGTTCCGCCAGACGGCGCGCCAGAGTGCCCTTTCCCGCCGCCGCCGGGCCGTCTATGGTGATGACGGTGCAAGGCGTCGCTGTGGTGGAAGCCGTCATGAGGTCTCTTCCGTTTCGGTAATGGCGGTGCCAAGGCCATTCATGAGCCCGGAAAAACCGGGGAAGCTGGTGGCGATGACGTCGCCCTCCCCGATGGTCACGGGATTTTTCGCGGCCATACCGAAAACTAGAAAGGCCATGGCGATGCGGGGGTCGAGGCCGGCGTCTATGGTGGCGCCGCCGACGGGCGGAGTCTTTCCCCCCTGGCCTTCGATGGTCAGCATGTCTTTTCCCTCTTTCACCGTGATGCTGCAGGCGGCAAGCCCACGCGCCATGGCCGACAAGCGGTCGCTTTCCTTGACCCGTAATTCGGCCAGCCCACGCAGGACGGTGGTGCCCTTGGCAAAGGCCGCAGCCACCGCGAGGACGGGATATTCATCAATCATGTAGGAGGCCCGTCCGGGCGGCACCTCGACGCCGCGAAGCCCGCCCTCCGCAGCGCGCACCACTATGTCCGCCACCGGTTCGCCGCATGAATCGTGCTGGTTCTCGATGGCGATATCCGCTCCCATCTCACCCAGGGTTTCATAAAGTCCCATGCGCAGGGGGTTGACGCAGACGCCTTCCAGCACCACCTCGGAGCCGGGAACGATCACCGCCGCCACGGCGGGAAAAGCAGCCGAACTCGGGTCGCCTGGCACACTCACCTGCGCGGCGGAAATCTCTGGATAGCCGTTCAGAGTGACGGTTTGTACGCCACTCTTTTCCTGTTTCACATCCACCGTCACGCCGAAATGGCGCAGCATCCGTTCCGTATGGTCGCGACTGGGCAGGGGTTCGGTGACGGAGGTTTGCCCCGGCGCATTGAGGCCGGCCAAGAGAAGGGCCGATTTAACCTGGGCCGAGGCTACGGCAAGGGTATGGGCGATGGGAACGGGCTCGGCCGCGCCGCGCACCGTCGCCGGCAGCCGTTCCCCGTCGCGGGCCTGAATCTCCGCTCCCATGCGGCGCAACGGCTCGGTGACACGGGCCATGGGCCGCTCGTTGAGGGAGGAGTCTCCAGCCAGCACGGAGGTTACGGGATGGGTGGCCAACACCCCCATGAGGAGCCGTGCGCCGGTGCCGGAATTACCCATATGAAGCACCTTGGAGGGTTCATGTAATCCGCCCAAGCCGACGCCGTTGACCCGGTATCTGATGTCCGGACTCTGGGGCCCGCCCGATTTCGTCTCTTCCCGGGAAATACCGGCGCCCAGGGCCCGCAGGGCAGCGGCCGTGCCCATCACATCATCGCTTTCCAGCAGGCCGTCAATGATGGTTTCGCCCACCGCCAGCGTGCCAAGAAGAAGCGCGCGGTGGGAAATAGACTTGTCGCCTGGAGGTGCGGCGCGGCCACGCAGAGGCACGGCGGGTCCTGAAAGAAGAGATGTCACCGTTATTCCTTGTCCTGCAAAGGGGGCTCATGAAGTTTCATACGCGCCGGTATCGCAACATTTTCTAACACATGAACCGGCCCCTGTTCCACGGTGGTCCGCAGCGGAGTGTCGTGATCATGCATATTTTCGTTTTGACAGGAGGCGACGATCATGGCAATTGCAGTTTGTAAAAACTTTTTAACGATGTTTACGCATCGTTTCGGGGCTGGCGCGACTTTTTCAAGGGAGAGTCTCCAATGGTGAAGCCGGGATGGGGAATCAAGCGCCATTGTCAGGCCTGCGGGGTTAACTTCTACGACCTTAAGCGCTCACCCATTATCTGCCCGAAATGCGATGCTGAGTTCGATCCTGAGGCTTCCGTAAAGCCCCGCAGGTCGCGGGTGACGACGGAAAAAGTGACGGCTGTCACCGCCAAAAATGATGCCACCGCGCCACCATCCGAAAAAGATAACAAAACCGGAGATACGGCGGCAGCGAAGAATGTGGACGACAATCTCACAATCGATGCCCTAGACGGGGAGGATGAAAAGGAAGTCTTCGATCCAGCCGAGGAGCTGGAAGCGGAGCCGGATTTCGAGCCTGATGCTGAAGAAGAGGGCGCGGAGGCGCCAGGAGAGAAAGATAAAAAGGAAGGAAAAGAAGAGGCCGGGGTAAGGGCCGAAGCTAAACTCCCACGAGAAGAATCGCCGGGGAAAAAACCGAAAGAGACGAAAGCCAAGGCCAAAGGCGCCTCCGCGCCAAAGAAGGACAAAAAAGACAAACCCGCGAAAAAACCCCCGGCAAAGCCCAAGGCAACACCCCAGAAGAAAGCCGAGCCCAAGAAGAAGGTGCCGGCCAAGGAAAAACCCGCTAAGGCAAAAGAGGCGAAGAGCAAGGCCACAAAAGGGAAATCCTAGGGAGGGAAAATTCCCGGTCTCCGCCCACCGGGGAATCGTGGCGGGCAAAGCGGTATTTTTCGCTTGCCTGAAACGGGGGGGACTCCGTATGTATTCCCCCCGGTAAAACCCACTGCGTCCGGCCGGGTTTCTTGACGGCGCAGCCGTGGACACCACATGACGAGCCGAACGTTCAAACCCGCCGCTNNAACGCGNTCACCGGCGGTATTTTCGGGGCCATAGCTCAGTTGGGAGAGCGCTACAATGGCATTGTAGAGGTCGTCGGTTCGATCCCGACTGGCTCCACCAGTTTCAACAAGGGCTTAGCGTTTATGACGCTAGGCCCTTTTGCTTTTTAGCAATAGCGTAGCAATCACCAGGTTTTCGGCAAAAAATTTACCGCTCTGGGGCGAACCGATTAATTAAAAACCCCGCCGGCGTGAACCGGCGGGGCTTGATAAATACGGTGATTTCCGTAGAGGGATCTTTAGACCCTATTCCACAATCACCAGGTTTTCAGCAGAGGATTTGCCGTTCTGACCGGGCACCAGTTCGTATTCCACCTTCTGCCCTTCGTGAAGGCCCGGCAGGCCGGCACGCTCAACGGCGGAAATGTGGACGAAGGCGTCCTTGGAGCCATCCTCGGGCTCGATGAATCCAAAACCCTTGGTGGGGTTGAACCATTTTACTGTTCCAATAGTCATATCTTNTCCTTTTAAANGATTATAGTGACGCAAGCAGCTTCGCGCCGCGTTACGNTGTTCTAGGTCTCACAATGTCTCGGGGTAACGTGGCTAAGCGCATGGGCGTCATAGAAAGATACGCCAGGATAATGTGNAACCGNGGGGCATNTGTGGCGGTTTTTACATCCATTTGCAAGAAAAATTCANAGCGTGGNGTCTTCCNNAAAATTTCNGCGGATTNCACANGCGCGNCCTTACCGTNGGCGGGGAAGTCAAGTATAGTCATGTCNACGGGTAAAAATATCNGCCGGNAAGCGATTATAGCTGTCGCCGGAACAGGACGGTGAACTATTAAAGGGGAGGAAATCATGACTGTTGCGCGTGTAACCAAGATCACGGCCTCGTCCGAGAAAAGCTTTCAGGACGCCGTAAANGAGGCGCTTGGCAGGGCGGCGCAAACCCTGCGNGGCATTNCTGGCCTNGAGGTGCTCTCGCAGAAGGCCAAGGTGGTGGACGGCNAGATCGCCGAATACCGCGTTACCACNGAAATCACCTTTATTATCGAGGATTGACGGTCGCCCCGGCGCGGGAGGCGCGGGGGCGCATAGCCGTTCCCGAAGGCCGCGAGCCCCCCCTTACGGTTCGAGGAAGGAGTCGAGCCGGGGTGTCATTTCCTTCTCGCTCATAGGAAAGCCGCCGCTCAGCCNGTTTTGGGAAAGACCTGTTTCCAGCGCNGGATGCTGACCTGCTCNAACAGCCCGGCCTGGTTATAGGGGTCNCCGGCAGCAAAGGNTTGCGCCNCCTCGCGGCTTTCGAAAGCGACNATCAAAANNCTGCCCTCGGGGGTTTCCCCGTCATCGCTCAACAGAGGTCCGGCGGTGATAAGGGCCGCGCCCAGGGCGTCGAGATAGCCCAGGTGGGCCTCGCGGTTTTCGGCGCGCAGGTGGCCGTGACCGGGTTTGTCGAGACAGCTAATAACGAACAGCATGAGGAATGCCGCCTCCTTTATTGTTACGGGTTGGGGATGGTCACGGGCTTCCCGCTTCGCTGGCAAAGGGACGGTCAAGAAGCCCGGCGATGGCCTCGTCAATGCCGTCCCCGTGGTTGAGAACCCGGTCCACCGCCTCGCAGATGGGCATCTCAACGCCCATGCAGCGCGCCAGCGCCACTACCGGGGCCGCTGTGAAGACGCCTTCGGTCACGGTGTTGCGGCTGTACAGGATATCCTTCAGCGCCTCGCCCTTGCTCAGCTGGATGCCCAGCGACATGTTGCGCGACTGGGCGCTGGTACAGGTGAGGAGAAGATCGCCGAACCCACAAAGCCCCATCATAGAAACCGCCTCGGCCCCCTTAGCCACGCCGAGCCGCACCATTTCGGCCAGGCCCCGGGTCACCAGCGCCGCCCGTGCGTTTTCGCCCATTCCGCGGCCGATGACGATGCCGCTGGCAATGGCCAGTACGTTCTTTACCGCGCCGCCAATCTCACAGGCAGTCACATCTTCGGAAAGATAGGGACGGAAATTCCGGTTTCCCAGCGCCGCCACCAGCGCCTTGCCGGTCTCGGCATCGGCGCAGGCCAGGGTCACGGCAACGGGCTGTTCGCGGGCCACCTCGGCGGCAAAGGTGGGCCCCGAGAGCACCGCAAGACGCGCCCCGGGAAGCGCCTCGCCGGCCACCTCGCTCATTAGCAGCCCGCTCTCACTTTCGATCCCCTTGGCGCAGATGACGGTGGGCGTGCGTGGCGGTAACACAGGCGCCAGCGCTTGCGCCGTGGCCCGGAGATGCTGCGCCGGGGTTGCTAGCAATACCGCATGGACATCGGCGGCCAGCCCCAGGTCACTGCTGGCGCGGAGCCCTTCACCGAGCGGGACGCCGGGCAAGAACACCGTGTTTTCGCGGCCGTTGTTGATGGCCTCGACGGTTTCGGCCTCAAAGGCCCACAGGGTTACGTCCCGCCCGGACCGCCACGCCACGGTAGCCAGCGCCGTGCCCCAAGCGCCGGCGCCGATGATGGCGATGCGTTCGATCTTCATGGCCTAAGTTATGCCCCTGAAACCCGATGGGGAGCAAGGGGGCCAGTCCGCCGTTGAAATGGTAACCTTGGAAAGGGCGCCAGCCCTCCCTCCACGCCCATTCGCCCCTCACAATCATTCGCTGAGAGGCCAGCGCGGACGCGGGGCAAAGTCGAGGCCGTCAGTCATACCGCGGCGCAGCCGTTCCACCCCGGCCCAGGCGATCATGGCCCCATTGTCGGTGCATAATTCTGGTGGTGGACAGAACAGGCGCAGGCCATCTTCCCCGGCCAGGGCCTCGAGCCTGGCGCGCAGATAGCCGTTAGCCGCCACGCCGCCAGCCAAAACCAGACCGTCTCCACCATTGTTACGGTTCCGGAACGGTTTCATGGCGTTGCGGCAGCGGTCCACCAGCACGTCGCCCACGGCGGCCTGGAACTCAGCGCATAGATCGGCCACGTCCTGCGCGGCGGCCTCGCCGTTTTCCCCAAACCCGTCGGCGGTTCGGCGCACGGCGGTCTTGAGCCCGGAAAAGGAAAAGTCGCATCCCTCCCGGCCTGCCAGCGGGCGCGGCAGGTCAAAGCGCCCGGCATCACCCTCGCGGGCTTTCGCTTCCACCGCCGGGCCGCCCGGATAGCCCAGTCCCAGTACCTTCGCCGTCTTATCGAAGGCCTCTCCCGCAGCGTCGTCTATGGTAGCACCCAGCCGGTGATAGCATCCCACCTCTTCCACCACCATCAACTGGCAATGGCCGCCCGAGACCAGCAACAACAGATAGGGGAACGCCACCTCCTCCACTAACCGCACCGACAGTGCGTGCCCTTCCAGATGATTGACGGCGAGAAAGGGTTTGCCAGCCGCCAGGGCGATGGCCTTAGCGCACATGACACCGACGATGACCCCACCGATCAGGCCTGGCCCCCCCGTCACGGCGACGCCGTCGAGATCGTCATAGCCGATTGTGGCTTGATCCATGGCTTCCGCCACCAGGGCGTCTATATGGGCAAGGTGGGAACGCGCGGCGATTTCCGGCACCACGCCGCCATAGGGCCGATGCTCCTCGGTCTGCGACAACAGCGCCTCACCCAGAATACGGCGCTCGCCGTCCACCACCGCGGCGGCGGTTTCATCGCAACTGGTTTCTATGCCGAGAACGATCATATGTAACAACATGAATAAGGAAGGGCGGAATTTTGACATCCTATTATCCCCTTTAGGCCCTTTAAAACCAGCCCCACCGAGAAGAAGAACCATAAAGGAGCCTCAAGGAAGCGCTTTAACATATACGCCCGTGGCGTTACACAGGAACCATGACATCGACCCCGCAACTGCGTATCGGCACCCGTGGCTCCCCCCTGGCGCTGGCTCAGGCAGAGATGGTGCGTGATCAGCTCGCCCAGACCCATCCCCATCTCGCCGCCCCAGAATCCGTGGAGATCGCCGTCATCAAGACGTCCGGCGACCATTTCCTCGACCGGCCCCTGGCCGATATTGGGGGCAAGGGACTGTTTACCAAGGAAATCGAGGAAGCGCTCGGCGAGGGACATATCCATATGGCGGTGCATTCCATGAAGGACGTGCCCACGGTTCTGCCCGGCGGGCTCGCCATCTCCTGCATCCTGCCCCGCGAGGACCCCCGCGACGCCTTTATCTCCAACCGAGCCGCCGGCATCGAAGAACTGCCCCAGGGCGCTGTGGTGGGAACCGCGAGCCTGCGCCGGGCGGCCCAGCTCAGAAACCTGCGCCCCGACCTTGTGGTGGAAACCTTGCGCGGCAACGTACAGACACGGCTGCGCAAGCTCGAAGAAGGAGTAGCCGCCGCCACCCTGCTTGCCTTTGCAGGGCTCAAACGGCTGGGGCTGGAAAACTGCGCCACCACCGTGCTCGAGACGGACCTCATGCTGCCCGCCGCGGCCCAAGGTGCCATCGGCATCGAATGCCGGGAGGAGGAGGACGCCATCCGGGAACTGCTGGTGCCCCTTAACCATTCCCAAAGCGAGGTCTGCGTCGCCGCCGAACGCGCCCTGCTGGCGGCGCTGGACGGTTCCTGCCGCACTCCCATCGCGGCCCTGGCCGAATACGAAGGCGGGAAGGGCCTGAACCTACGCGGGCTGGTGGCCCGTCCCGACGGCAGCCGCCTGCACCGTGTGTCGCGCGGCTTTACGTCTTGTGGCGGGATTGCCGAAGCACAAGAACTGGGTAGGGACGCCGGGGAAGAACTTCTGCGCGCGGCCGGTCCCGGCTTCTTCAACGGTGGCTCCCTTGACGATTCCCCTGGGAAAAACTGAACCCATGCGGGCACTCATCACCCGGCCCCGGGAAGACGCTGAGGAATTGGCTCAGGAACTGCGGCGGCGGGGCCTCATACCAGTTCTTGCGCCCTTGCTCACCATTCGTAACCGTGCCGGGGTGGTCCCCCAACTGGACGGCGTCCAAGCCCTGCTGCTGACCAGCGCCAACGGCGCGCGGGCCCTGGCGGCGGCCACCGGCAACCGGGAGCTGCCGGTTTACGCCGTGGGTGACGCCACCGCGCGGGCCGCATCGGGGTTGGGCTTTGACGCCGTGGAAAACGCCGGCGGCAACGTGGAGGATCTAGCGCGGTTGGTTGCGGAAAACCTCGACCCGAAATCGGGCGCCCTGTATCACGCCGCGGGCACCCGGCTTGCCGGCGATCTTGCCGGACGCCTCCGGGAAGACGGATTTACGGTGCTGCGCGAAGCCTTGTATGAGGCGAAGGCAGCGACCGAACTGCCAGCTCCGGCCAAAGAGGGGCTCGCGGAGGGGAGTCTCGATCTGGCCATGTTTTTTTCTCCCCGTACCGCCGCCGCCTTTGTTACGCTTGTGACCGAGGCCGCTCTTGCCTCGGCCTGCGAACTGGTGGCCGCCTACGCCCTGAGCCCGGCGGTCCGCGATGCTCTGAGCGGGTTGCCGTGGCGGGCCATCGGCATTGCCGCGCGTCCCGACCAGGAATCGCTTCTGGCGGCTGTGGACGCCGATTACAGCGGGGCGTAGTTATAAAAAGGAACGACTCCCATGGCCATACGCAGCGGTGGCGCAAAGCCACCCGCCAACAAGGAAAAAAAAACCGCTTCTTTTCAGGACAACCTGGAGGCGCAAGAGGGGGGGCGGCCCAGGGGAGAACAGCCCGCCAAGGACGCACCGCGCAAGCGCAAGAGCCGGCTTCTCTCCAAATGGGTCATGATTATCGTCTTGTTGCTCATGTCCTTCGCGGTGGCGATCTGGGGACTGCGGCAATCCGCCTTCATTCAGGAATTCATGGATATCCGTTTTCCCACGGACAGGGTCACCCCCGAGGCCGTTTTTACTCCCGAGGCAACGCCCGATCGGATTCCGGACCAGCAGGTGGAAGCGCCGGACTCTCTCCTCGAACCTTCGCCACTGGCCGGCGATCCCGGTGATCCGGAAGCAATGGCGCGCCGCCTGGCGGCACTGGAGGCGGGTCTTGCCTCCCTCGAAAACAGACCGGTCCCCGTGCTCTCTCCTGATCTCCTTAAGACAACTCCCGATCCCGCGATGGTCCGTGTCCTGGAAACCATGGAGACCACCATCGCCAGNCTCATGGATCAGGTGGCCGAGCTGGAATCGCGTCTGGCACGGGCCGAGATGTCCAACGAAAGGGGCTGGGCGCTGGTGGTGGCCGGGGCCGGATTGCGCATGGCCCTGCGCGGGTCAGCGCCGTTCGCCGCCGAACTGGAAGCCTTCCGGGGAACGCTTGCCGGGCTCCATGCCGCAGATGGCGCAGACGGCGCTCTGAACACGACGCTGGCGGCTCTTGAGGCTTACGCCTCCGAAGGCATTCCGGACATGAAGGCCCTCAGTCTCGAATTCGATGTCCTGGCGCCGCGGATAGTGGCCGCCGGAAACAGTGGGGATTCGGCTATGACAGAGATGGAGGAAAAGAACTGGATGAAGACGCTGCGCCAGCGCATGGCGGCGCTGGTCACCATCCGCCGCACCGGTTCCGGCCTTGTCGGTTCCTCGGCGGAGGCGGTGGTGGCGCGCGCCGAGGCCGCCTTNGAAACCGGTAATCTAGCGGCCGCGGTAAGCGAGTTGAAAACCCTGCAAGGACGCCCCGGCGGCCTTGTGGCCTCTTGGCTGGACGGGGCCCTGGCCCGTCTCGCGGCCGAACAAAGCCTGACCGAAATTTCGCGCCGGGTGACGGCGATTCTGGCGCGTGATGAGACTCAGCAGGCTCCTGACGTCAAGGAAGGAGCAGATGGGTGATCCGCGCTTTTTTCCTGGTCACTCTGCTGGCGGCGGCGATTGCCGAGGCCACCTGGCTGGCCGACCATCCCGGCAGGCTGGACATCGCGTGGCGGGACTACCGGATCACCATGGGGGTATCGGTACNGGCGGCGCTNGTGGCGGCAACAAGCATCCTCGCCNCTTCACAAAGGGGCTTATAAAGGGATTGCGNCCNCGCTAAACTCACATGCTTGAGGAAGCCCCCCNGTNGCGGGTAAGGTCGCGCCCGCCGGTTTGGCCGGACGCAACGGGACAACGCCGCCTTAGCTCAGTTGGTAGAGCATCGCATTCGTAATGCGGGGGCCGTAGGTTCGAATCCTACAGGCGGCACCAGTCACCCACCGAAAAATTACGAAACGATCGTGAGTTGAAGAAAATCGCGGAGAGATAGGGAGAATCCTATCCGGTCACAGTTCCATGACCAGCGGCATTGCGCTAAGCTATTTTACGTGGCCCTGACATCGCATCAAAAGGGCGTCGAGCTAGGCCTTGAACGCTTGCACCACGACTACGCTCTGGGCGAGGAAAGAACAACGGTTCTTCATTCTCAAGCTCATGAGGAGGATTTTTCCTGTGGCAGATAGAACAACTAACGAAACTAATAACAGCACTCCCCCGCCAGGAAATCTAGGCGGTGACCCTATGGGAGCCGCTGCTGGGGCAGCATTCCAGAGCGCAATGGCCGACGGGGCCACGCCTCAGGAAGCGTTCGGTGCGGCGATGGGTGCGGCGGAAACAGCCAGGGCATAAGCGTTTTTCTCCCCATGAGCGGCATGAGCGATATGGGCGGTTTTGACCTAGCCTCAATGGATATTCTTGTGGTGGCCCAACTCGCCGCGGCGCTGCTGGGCGCGGGCGTGGTGGCGGGATTTCTTGCCGGTCTTCTCGGCGTCGGCGGGGGCATCGTCGTGGTCCCGGTGCTCTTTCACCTGTTCGTGGTGATGGGGGTCTCCGCCGCGCTCGCCATGAACCTGGCAGTGGGAACCTCGCTCGCCATCATCATTCCCACCGCCATTTCCTCCACGCGCGCCCACCANCGCCACGGNGAGGTGNANATGGCCCTGCTGCGGCGCTGGGGCGGCCCGGTTTTCCTNGGTGCTNTGGCCGGCGTCGNCGTGGCCGGGGCCGTCGGGGGCACGGTACTGACCGCCGTCTTCGCCTGCGGNGCGCTGATGATCGCCCTCTATCTCGGCTTTTCCCANGAAGACGCNGCCCCGGGCCGANCNCTGCCCGGCGAGNCCCTGNGCNCGCTTCTCGGCGCCGCCATCGGATGCCTGTCGGCGATGATGGGGATCGGCGGCGGCTCCCTGTCGGTGCCGATGATGCGGCTCGCTGGCTTTTCCATCCACCGCGCGGTGGCCACGGCGGCGGCCCTGGGTCTGGTTATCGCCCTGCCCGGCGCGGCGGGGTTCGCGCTGGCGGGCCTGGACGCACCGGGGCTGCCGCCGTTGAGCCTGGGCTATGTCAACCTGTTGGGGATGGCGCTGATCTTCCCGGTGACGGTGTGCATGGCGCCTCTGGGCGCGCGCACCGCCCACCGCCTGGAACGCGGACATCTGCAAAAGGGATTCGCCNTGTTTCTGGCGGTTGCGGCNATCTTCATGCTGTTCAGGGCGTTTGACTGACCGCCCCTCCCGGCTTCCACGCTAAGCAGCCCTTNGTCGGGAAGAATAATCTCNTTGGCCGCGCCGGAAGGGNTGGCCAACGTGNCGACAAACAGNGCCACAACCATAGAAAAACCCGGGGGCGTCANGCCCCCGGGCTGGTTTGGCTGAACTGATTTCTGTGCGGTTCTAGCGGCGTNCNCCGAACAGCTGCAGCAGCATGATGAACAGATTGATGAAGTCGAGATAGAGCCGCAGGGCTCCAAATAGTGCCTTCTTGCCGGCCACGGCGGTGCCGTCGCCTTCAGCGTACATCTCCTTGATGGACTGGGTGTCATAGGCGGTAAGGCCGGTGAACACCAACACCCCGATCACCGAGATGGCGAACTGCATGGCGGTGCTACCGACGAAGATGTTGACGATGCTAGCGATGATGACGCCGATCAGCCCCATGAACAGGAACGAGCCCCAACCCGAAAGGTCTTTCTTCGTGGTATAGCCGTAAAGGCTCATGGAGGCGAAGACGCCGGCGGCGATGAAGAAGACGCGGGCGATGGATTCGCTGGTAAAGGAGATGAAGATAGAGGCCATGGACAGGCCCATGACCCCGGCAAACAGCCAGAAGGCCGTCTGCGCGCCGCCCAGGCTCAGCTTGCCGATGCGGGCGCTGAGGTAAAATACGAAACCCAGCGGGGCCAGCATGACGACCCAGGCCAGGGGCGAACTGAACAGGGCCGCACCGAACCCGGTAAGCCTCACGATCGCGCCGCTGGCGTCGGTGACCACAGACATGGCCGCCGTCACCCAGGCCACAAGACCTGTCAGCGCCAGGCCCGAGGCCATATAGTTATAGACCCGCAGCATATACTGGCGCAGGCCTTCATCGATCAGGACCCGTTCGCCGGCATGGGCAGTTGCGGTACGGTTTTCTGGACCAAGTGCCATTGTGAATTCCTCTGTCTTTCCTGTAAAAAATGAATCGCCACCAAATCGGTGCCGGGTTGCCATCGGACCATCACGGGGTGCTTGCACGAGCTTGTCCCGGGAGCACGCCGCAAGGGCTACCTTAGGGGGCGATTATGCCGTTAATATGGCATACAAACCCGGTAAATCAATAACTCCCGGCTGGGCCCCGCTTTCTCGGCTCGCCCTTTTTCCTCTTTCAGCCCCCTCTGTCCGTGGTTTCCAGCGCCCTACGCCGGGTCTCCGTGGATCATGGGCTTGACGCCACCGGCCCTAGCTCCCAGTCTTTGATAAAAAGGGACATGTGCTCCGATGCCGCATAGGGAATCGTTCCACGTAGCCTTCGCCACNGACCCCCACTGGGCCAAGGCCGCCAAGATATGCCGCGAACAGCTTCCGGTGCAGCTGCCNGNCAAACCCGGTGGGCGGCTGGGATTTCTCTATGTGACCGACCATTTNGAAAACCAGCTCGGTAGCATCCTCACCTTTCTGCGCGAAACCACNGATATNGAAAACTGGGTCGGCACGGTGGGGCTTGGCGTNTCCGCCACCGGTCCCGTTCCNGGTGGCGTCTACGAGTGTTTTGATNCGCCCGGCGTCGCCGTCATGGCNAGCTCTTTCCCNCCCGGCTCCTTCCACGTCTTTCCCACGGTGAGCGAGGACACAGCAGCGTTCACCACCGCCAACAAAACGTGGCTGGAAGCTCATGATTCCACCTTCGGCGTGGTTCACGGCGACCCCCGCAACCCGCATATGGCCGGACTCCTGCGCGGCGTGGCGGAGAAAAGCCGCGCCTATCTTACCGGCGGGTTGACCTCCTCGCGCGGCGCCTACGACCAGATAGCCGATACCGTCACCCAGGGCGGGCTGTCGGGAGTTCTCTTTACCTCCGAGGTCCCGGTGGTCACCGGGCTGGCCCAGAGCTGCACCCCCATGGGTCCGGCTCATACCATCACCGAATGCAGCGACCAACACGTGGTCGCGGGACTTGACGGGCGTCCCGCCTTCGAGGTCTTTGTGGAAGAGTTGNGACGGGAAATGGAGGGTGAAGGGGGCGAAGAAACGGTGTCGGCACTGGCGGGAATCCCCATCACCGGCTCCGACACCGGCGACTATCTGGCCCGCAACCTGGCCAATGTGGACCCCGAACGCGGCGTCATCGTCATTGCCGAGGCCGTGGCCGAAGGCGATCCGGTGTTGTTCTGCCGCCGCTCACGCGAGAACGCCGAGTCCGAGATGGCGCGCATGCTGGACTCCCTGAAACGGCGTCTCCCCGCCACTCCCAGAGGTGGGCTCTATTTCACCTGTGTCGCCCGTGGCCCTGCCCTGTTCGGGGAGCCCGGGGCCGAAATGGAAGCCATCACCGACGCCCTTGGCGACTTTCCCCTTGTGGGTTTCTCCGCCAACGGCGAAATTTCAAATGACCGGCTCTACGGCTATACCGGGGTCCTGACCCTGTTTCTTTAAAAAGGACACGTTCTCATGGAATACCACCCCCTCGGCCGCAGCGACCTCGATGTCAGCGCCATCTGCCTCGGCACCATGACCTGGGGCCAGCAGAACACGGAGCAAGAGGCCCATCAACAGCTCGACTACGCGCTGGAGAAGGGCATCAACTTCATCGACACCGCTGAGCTTTACCCGGTGCCGCCGAAGGCCGATACCCAAGGCCGCACCGAATCCTATATCGGCTCCTGGCTCGCCAAGCGGGGCAACCGGAAGGACGTGATCCTCGCCTCCAAAGTGACGGGGCGTTCGGGCATGGACTGGTTCCGCGGCGGCGAGACACGGCTCGACAGGAGACAGATGACGACGGCCCTGGAGGCCAGCCTGAAAAGGCTACAAACCGATTATCTCGACCTCTACCAGCTCCACTGGCCAGACCGCAAAGCCAACTATTTCGGCCAATTGGGCTACGTCCACGACCCCGGCGACGATTCCATCGCTCTCGAAGACCAGCTCGAGGTGCTCGATGGCATGGTGCAATCTGGCAAGGTGCGCCATGTGGGAGTCTCCAACGAAACCCCTTGGGGCACGGCCANGTTCCTGGCCCTNGCTGACGAACGGGGCTGGCCGCGCATGGTCAGCGTCCAGAACCCCTACAGCCTTTTGAACCGCAGCTTCGAGGTGGGGCTGGCGGAGATCGCCATACGCGAACAATGCGGACTTCTCGCCTATTCGCCGCTGGGTTTCGGNGTGCTGTCGGGGAAGTATCTCGAGGGTGANCCGCCTTCCGNCGCGCGCCTCACCCTGTTNGGCGACATCTTCACCCGCTACACCAACGACCGNGCCGTCNCCGCCACTCGCGACTATGTNGCCATCGCCCGCGANAACGGTCTCGATCCGGCGCAGATGGCNCTGGCCNACGTCAACAGCCGCCCCTTCGTCACCAGCAACATCGTTGGCGCCACCTCCATGGCCCAGCTCACCGCCAACATCACCAGCATCGAGGTGACGCTCTCGGAACGGGTACTGGGAGCCATCGAGGCCGTGCACGGCCAGAACCCTGACCCCAGCCCCTGACCCCGGTCCCGGGTAAGGAAGGAAACCATGATGCGGCTGTTTCTCGGTCTCACCCTGCCCGAAGACATCCGCGCGCGTCTGGCTGGGTTGTGCGGTGGCGTGCCCGGGGCGCGCTGGGTGGCGCAGGAAAATCTTCATCTCAC
>NZAO01000034.1 GCA_002686135.1 Rhodospirillaceae bacterium | reverse complement strand
ACAAACCGTGCGCCGCCGCGGGATCCATAATCAGCGGTACACCCAACTCGCGACCGATATCCGCTACCTCCTTGATGGGGAACACCTGGAGCTTCGGGTTGGGGAGGGTCTCGGCGTAATAGGCCCGGGTCTTGTCGTCGGTGGCCCCGCGGAAGACCTCCGGATCTTCCGGATCCACGAAGCGCACCTCAATCCCCATGGTCTTCAGCGAATTTGCGAAGAGGTTCCAAGTGCCACCATAAAGATCGGTGGAACTCACGATATTGTCGCCGGCCTGCGCTATGTTTTGAACCGCTATCATCGAGGCGGCCTGGCCCGACGAGACCGCAAGCGCCGCCGCGCCGCCCTCAAGTGCGGTAAGCCTCTGCTCCAGCACATCGCAGGTGGGGTTCATGATGCGCGTGTAGATATTACCAAATTCCTTGAGCGCGAATAGATTTCCCGCATGTTCGGTGTTGTCGAATTGATATGAGGTGGTCTGGTAGATGGGCACGGCCACCGCGTTGGTGGTCTCGTCCTTACGGTGCCCCGCGTGCAGGACGATGGTTTCCTTATGTGTGCTGTCGACGCTCATGGCGTTATCCCCCCCTGATGTCACGTTATTTGGCAAAGAATATGTGTATAATCTCTATTCAGCCCGGTGGAAAGTAGCCAGAAATAAAATGCTACTTCCAGCCCCTCAACCGGACTGCTGTTTGACGCACTTTTCCACTCTTCAAAAACCTTAGAAATGCTTTTGTGTTTTTGTGGTGTGTCTGGAATCCATTTTCCAGCATAGCCCGATATCAGGTGGACGCCATTATCATTTAAAATCTGAAAGAGAGACCNGGTTCAGCTNTCTTCGGTCTCAGNGGCCGCCACCAGAGCGCGCAGCCTGGCNAAGGTCTCGGCGTCCATGTCCCCGCTCACGTTTTGTGGGTGAAAATGGCGCTGGAAGGCGGTGATGACGAGGCGGGTTTCCNCGTCTTGCTCCCCGCTGATGGCGATGGGGTATCCGAAGCGCTGCAGCAGTTCTTGGATGTTGGCCATGGCAGGCAGGTGGGCACTTGCCAGTGCCACCTCCGTCTCAAGGGCGTTTTCCGTCTCCGGCCACAGGCCGATTCCAGCGGCGGCCAGCCGCGCCCAGTCGAAAAGCTCGCCGGGATCCTGTTTGCGCGTGGGCGCCACGTCGGAATGGCCGAGAACATGACGGGCGGGAATGGCGTGACGCTCCAGGAGACCACCGGCCAGCTGTTCCAGGGCTTCTATCTGGGGCATGGGGAAAGGGCGGTAGCCGAATTCAGCGCCGGGATTCACCAGCTCGATACCGATGGAACGGTCATTGATATTGGTGCCGCCGCCCCAAGAGGCGGTTCCGGCGTGCCAGGCGCGCATGTTTTCCGCCACCAGCCGGTAGACCGTGCCGTCTTCNTCGATCATGTAATGGGCGCTGACCTTGGCGGCGGGGTCGCGCATTCGCGACAGGGCAGCCTCGGCACTTTCCATGCCCGTATAATGGATGATGAGCATGTCCACGGCGACGCCGGAGGGGCGCGGTTCAAAATTGGGGGAAGGCAGATCGCGCATGGCCGTAAACCGGATTCCGTATTCGTGAGTGGGCGCAGGCGTGCCCGGGAACAAAGTACAGCCCGAAACCAGGATCACGGCAAGGATTAAGGGAAGGACGTGCTTCACGGCTTTTCTCCCTGTTCGGCTTTCGCCGCGACAGGCTCCACGGCCTCGTCCCGCGCCGAGGCGAAAACGATGATGGCGACGCCGGCCAGCGTGGCAGCCGCGCCCAGGGCCATCATATCCGTCAGTTCCTCGCCCAGCAGCATGGTNCCGGANAGAACCCCCACNAGCGGCGCTACCAGGGTATAGGGCACCACCTGGCTCATGGGATATTTGCCCAGCAGATAATACCACATGCCGTAGACGGCGATGGTGGAGACCACCGCCATATAGGCCACTGCGCCGTAGCCGCGCCATCCCGCCGCGGCCAGCGCCGACCATTGTCCCGATTCCAGTATCATGGAAAGGGCTAAAAGCTGGGGCGCGGCGAACAGGGAAATCCAGCCATTGAGCGTGAAGACATTGATGGNGCCCAGCCGCTTGATGGGNATGTTGGAAAAGGCCCAGGCCGCGCCGGCGAACACGATCAGCAGCAGGTAAAGCACATNACCCTGGAACTCGGCGCGACTGCCGATGAGGATCACCCCGGCAAAGGCGATGGCGGTGCCACTGAGGCTGCGCGCCGAGGGACGCTCGTTCAAGAGGAGCATGGCAAAAATCACNGCGAAGGGAAGCTGGAGCTGGATCACCACCGCGCCCAGGGCCGCCTCGACCCGGGTCAGACCCCAGAACAGCAGGCCGAAATGGAAAAACCCGAGAATTACGGAAATGCAGATGATCTCCCTGACCTTGCCCGTGGGCGGACGCACGAAGGGCACCAGCAGCGCCGCCGCCAGCGCAAAGCGCAGCGCCAGCATTAGCAGTGGCGGCAGTTCCAGTAATCCGGTCTTGATGACCACGAAATTCAGGCCCCAGAAGGCCATGGCCAGGATCATGAGAAGGATGTGGACGGGTTTCATGGTGCTTTATGTACATGTCTTGGCCGCACCGTGCAAAGGAAGGGAGATTTGGAAACAGGTGGTGCACGCCCTGGCACTCCACATGGCGGTAGCCAGAGGCTCGGCGAGCAGCAGCGCCAGAAAGATCAAGCCCCTGCTGATCAATTTCCGGTGCGGAAGAGTCCGGTTCCTCATTGGGTTCTCCGGGATGTTAGGGACGAATCCACCATGATTCACGCCATAATCCATGATAGGATAAATTTGGTTCCGGGGACCATTTTTCACATTCAGAAAATAAATGGATTGTTGGCGTAATGCAGGAAGACAGAGGTTCTCTGAGCAAAATTCTTAACCTTGGCGTGGTCGTGGATATCGTTGATATCGGCGCCAATCCCGTGGACGGGGCGCCGCCCTATGACATGCTTGTAAAATCTGGCCTGGCGCGGGTTACCGGGTTTGAGCCAAATGCCGAAGCGCTGGAGACGCTCAAGGAAAATCAGGGAAAGGACGAAACCTATCTGCCCAATGCCGTAGGTGATGGCAAAACCCATAACTTCAACATTTGTAGAGCCGAGGGTATGTCCTCCCTGTTGCCGCCCAACGCCGAATTGCTTGAATGGTTTCACGGATTTCCGAAATGGGGGGAGGTGGTGGACACCGTTGAAATGGAAACGGTGCGGCTTGACGACATCAGCGAAATCGGCGCCATGGATTTTCTCAAGATGGACACCCAGGGCAGTGAGCTTCTCATTCTCGAAAACGGCCAGGATAAACTTGCCCACTGTCTGGTAATTCAAACCGAGGTGGAGTTCCTGCCCATGTATAGGGACCAGCCTCTTTTCTCGGAAGTCGAAATGTTTCTGCGCGAGCGGGGGTTCGTCTTTCACCGTTTCGAGCCACTGGTGAGCAAGATTGTGGCTCCGTTACTGTTCAACAACGACATATACGCAGCGTACAAACAAGTTTTCTGGGCCGATGCCGTCTTTATCAGGGATTTCACCAAGTTCTCGGCACTTTCCCCGCAACAGCTCCTCAAGCTGGCCGTGATCCTCCATGACGTATACGGGTCTTACGACTTGGTGTTGCGGGCATTGATGGAATACGACGGCCGTGGGAATACGGGTTATGCCGACGGGTATTTAAAGTTTCTGGGAACTTCCCGTCCCGCATGACGGGCGCGGTTCTGTGGTAGTCCCGCGTGATCGCACGTTCAAGCAGGTCTTATAAGCCAATTCATCCAGGAGGTTAAAAATGCCCGATTTCAGTCGGCGAGGTCTTTCTCCAGCTCGGCCTCTGCAAGTTCCTCACAGCGTGCCTCAAAATAGGGGGTCGTCGCATTGCCGGCAGCCCAAGGCTCGCCTTTGAGCTTGCGCACTGACGCCAGATAGGTGGTGACCGCGATGACCTTAGCGCGCACGTTACCCGGGCCAGACACGCATATCTCGTACAGCTTGGGATCCGGAATTTTCTTTTTCATAGTGGCGACGATCAGCTTGCCGTCGGAATTAAGGGCGGCGAGAAGTTCCTCCGAACTGCGGCTGTCTTCCGCACGCACCGTAGGAGGGGAGGCGATGAAGATCACAACGGCGGCCAGCGCCGCGAACGTGAAGGCTGAGCGAACACGCATGTGGACGCAACGACGATTCCAGTATGAAAAGGTCTTGTTTTTTATTGTGACGGGCACCTTGGATCCTCTTTGATATTGGGGGTGTCAGCCGGGGACATCAGCAAAGAAGCACAACGACGTTACGGCGTAAAATTATTCCGGTCAAATGGTTCTATTTGGCCGAAGTGTGCTCTAGAGTGGCGGGATGAATATTATGGCCCCTGTGGTGACTTTCCAGAATACGATTTTCCAGATTACAGGGGGCCAATGCAACGTCCGTCACACGGCTGTGCCGCCGTGGCGTGACGGCACCGGGGAGGGTGTCCTTTGCGGAAACTGCTGACGGGCCTGTTGGCCCTGATCATAATCTTCATCGCCGCCGCCCTGGTGGTGCCCAGCTTCATCGACTGGAACGAATACAAGGGAGCCATCGCCAGCCAGGCCAAGGAAGCGACGGGCCGCGATGTTTTCATCGGCGGCGACCTCAAGTTCTCGGTGTTTCCAACCCCTGCCTTGTCGGTCAAAGACCTTCATCTCGCCAACATCGAAGGCGCAGCGGAAGCCGATATGGTCAGCCTCAAGGCCCTGACCATTAAGGTGGCGCTGCGGCCCCTGTTCGAAGGGGAGGTGGAGGTGGAATCCATTTCCCTGGTGGAACCCGTGATTCATCTTGAAGTCCTGAACAACGGCCTCAATAACTGGACTTTCGCGGCGCTGGAAACCTCCACTGGGGAGGAGATTGACCCCACCATTCCCGCCGCCAAGGATGAGGCGAGAGATGCGGCGGCTGGTCCGAAGCGTGATCCGGGGGGCGGCGCGGAAGAAGATTCCGGGGGCGGGGCCAGTGGACCCGATATTATGGTAACGCTCAACCATTTCGCCATCGAAGACGGCATCCTGACCTATCGCGACTCCGGTTCCGGGACCTTCGAGAAGATCGCCGGCCTCAACGCCGACATCACCGCCAAATCCCTTGAAGGCCCCTTCGAGGCCGAGGGGGAGATGGTTATCCGCCACATGCCGCTGAGCTTTTCCGTCAAGGCCGGGTCTCTCGATCCCGCCCGGCCCCTTCCGCTGACACTGGAAGCGGGGCTTGTTCCGGCAGGAGTCACGGCACGGATCAGTGGATCGCTGTCGAAGCTTTCCACCGACGGGGAATTTACCGGCACCCTTAAGGTGAATGGCGACGACCTTGGTGAGGCCATCGCTTTCTCGGCCCCGGGCTCCCTGCCGGCCCTGCCCGGGTTCCTGGCCCAGGCGGTGACGGTGGAAGGCGCGCTGACGGCCTCGGCCAAAAAGCTGGGNGTGAACGACCTGGTTCTGCAACTGGGCGATATCAAGGCCAGCGGNGCCGTCAGCGCCGCGCTGTCGCCGTCCTTGCGGACGGACGCCGCCCTGCGTTTCGGCCGGATTGATCTCGACGAATGGCTGGTCATGCCGGGGGCCAAGGCAAAAGTGGCGCCTGGCGATGGCGCCAAGGACAAGGACGGAAAGCGGGGCAAGGAGTCCGCGGCCGTCACGGGAGCCAGGGGGAAGGAAAAAAAGGTGCCCCCCGATTCCGGTTTCTCCCTGCCTTTGGGTATTGCCGCCTCTCTCAACCTCTCCACCGAGGTGCTGATCTATAACGGCAAAATAATCCGCGAGGCGGTGGTGGACGCGGCNCTGGAGAAGGGNCGTCTGTCGGTGCGCAAGGCCACGGCNCAGCTTCCCGGCGGCAGCAGCTATGCCCTGTCGGGAGCGCTTGGCGCGAGNAAGGGCCAGCCCGTTTTCGCCGGAAGTTTCAAGGCGTCGTCGAAGAATTTACGGACGCTGCTNGACTGGCTGAAGATCGACGCCGGCGGCGTTCCCGCCGACCGTCTGCGCGGGCTCAGCTTCTCGGGCCAGGTCACGGGGTCGTCCCAGCAGGTGAATATCACCAATCTGGCCATGCGGCTCGACGCCACTAAAATGACCGGCGGGNTTNCCATTGCCCTGCGNCAGCGTCCGGCATTCGGNTTGAGGCTCGANCTCGANCGTTTCAATCTCAATGCCTATCTGCCCGGTGGCGGCGAGGCCGGAAAGGGGATGGCGGCGAAGGGTCTTAAAACGGAGAGCCAGGCCGGAGGAGATACCGGANAGCGAAAGNCCACTTCTTTGAAAGGTAGNGGCAAGAAGCCGCCGGGNGCACTGGCAGCACTGGGTGGTTTCGACGCNAATTTCAAGATNACGGCGGGNATCCTCGACTATAACAAGATGGCCATCAAGGGNGCGCGTCTCGACGGCACCATCCAGGGCGGGNAGTTGACCNTGCGNGACGCCGGGGCTAGCGACCTTGCCGGGGCCAGGATCAAGGTCGTCGGTTCGTTGGAGAATCTGGGGTCGGCGCCGCAGGCGAATCTCGGATTTGACCTCAAGACCAANAACCTTCCCGCGCTGTTTCGTCTTGGCGGCACCGAGCCTCCGGAATATGCCTCCCGCATGGGGGCGCTGGCCTTTACCGGAAAGCTGACGGGCCCCCTTTCCTCCCTGCGTCTCGACGCCGGTCTCGACGTGGCCGGGACCAAGGCGACCCTGGNCGGGGTNGTGGAGGACATGATCTTGGTTCCGAGGATAAACATGATNATGGACGTGACCCATTCCAGCGTTATCAAGTTGGCCCAGGTCTTTGCCCCCGACTATCGCCCGGCGGCGGTTAAGCTTGGGGGATTCAGCTTTCGCGGCCAGATCCACGGCGACGCTGATCGCCTTATCATTTCCAACATCGACAGCAAGGTGGGTCCGGTGGCTCTTGCCGGCGAGGCTCAGTTTGCCTTTGGCGGGGCGCGGCCCCATGTGACCGCCATCCTTTCGGGAAGCGAGATCGTTACCGACCTGTTCCTGCCCGCAGCGGCTAAGTCGCTGGGGCTGCGGAGAGAGTGGCGGATGCGGCCCATTCCCGCCGCCACCAAGCGTAAACAAGCAGCGCCAGCGCCTTCTGTGCCGTGGTCNAAAGCGCCGATCGACCTCTCGGCCCTTGCCGCCTTCGACGCCGATATCAAACTGGNGGCGGCGGCGCTGGCCTANGATAAATACCGCGTGNATCAGCCGCAGCTGGTGATGAACCTGAAAGAGTCGGTGCTCACCGTCTCCCAGCTTTCAGGGAAGATGTTCGAGGGCGATTTCAACATGCAGAGCCGCCTTGTGGCGGCAAAGGTGCCCACCCTTTCCAGCAGCATTTCCGTGGTCAACGCCGATATCAAACAGGCCCTGTTCACGGCTGGCGATATCGACGTGGCCGACGGACGGTTGCAGTTCACCCTTAATACCGCCACCTCGGGCCGCAGTTCCATGGAGATGATCTCCGCCCTTTCCGGCAAGGGGGCGATGAAGGTAACCAAGGGCGTGGTGGAGGGTTTCAATCTCACCGCCGTCAGCGAGAGACTGAAAAAACTTGATGATGCCATAGGCTTTCTCTCCCTGCTTCAGACCTCCATGTCGGGTGGGCAGACCCGGTTCTCGCGCCTCGACGGCACCTTCAACATCGCAAATGGCGTGGTCCGCACCGATGATATCCTGTTGGTGGCCCGGGCTGGGGAAGGCCGGGCCACCGGGGTCATCGACCTGCCGCGCTGGGTGCTGGATATCAAGGCCAATTTTTTCCTCACCGAGCATCCCAAGGCACCGCCCTTTGGCATGCGTCTCAGCGGTTCCATAGACCAGCCTAAACGGGTCTTCGATGTGGAACGCATGCAGGCATTTCTGTTGCAGCGCGGCGTGGGCTCCCTGTTGCGCAAGGTTGTCCCCAAGAAGGAGGGCGAAGACGGCGTGGGAGAAATTCTCGATCAGGTCCTCGGCGGCGGTGGAGCAGGTCAGGCCGCACCCGCACCGACACAACAGCCCGAAACCGTCGATCCCCTCAAGGAGCCGGAAAAGGCGCTGAAGGGGATTTTAAAGGAAATATTCAAATAGCCCTGGGCGGGTAGCCTTAACCGGGTGGTTCCCGGCGCCGTAATTCGTCGAGCACGAAGAGGCGGATGGCGCTGGAGAGGTTGCCGTCGCGGTCACGGTCGATAATGCCGATCAAGCGGTTGCGCGACAGGCCCCGGCGCGCGGCGATTTCACCCAGGACTTTCCAGAAGGCGTTTTCCAGCGATACGCTGGTGCGGTGGCCGGCGATGATCACCGAATGCTTGACCATGCGCGCACCGTCGCTGTTTTCCTGCTGTGCGATTATTAGGGGGGCGGTCATCAACCGTTATGGACGGGGGAGATAATGTCGGCGAAAAAGTCGTTGCCCTTGTCATCGATGACGATGAAGGCGGGGAAGTTCTCCACCTCGATCTTCCAAATGGCCTCCATGCCGAGCTCGGCGAATTCCAGCACCTCCACCTTGCGGATACAGTCCTGAGCCAGCCGCGCGGCGGCCCCGCCGATGGAACCGAGATAGAACCCGCCGTGTTTCTTGCAGGCTTCCTTGACCATGGCGCTGCGGTTGCCCTTGGCCAGCATCACCATGGACCCGCCCAGGGACTGGAAGAGGCTAACGTAGGAATCCATGCGGCCCGCCGTGGTCGGCCCGAAGGAGCCCGAGGCACAGCCTTCAGGCGTTTTGGCGGGGCCGGCGTAGTAGACGATGTGATCGCGGAAATAGTCCGGCAACTCCCCACCTGCGTCCACCCGCTCCTTGAGCTTGGCGTGGGCGATGTCGCGGGCCACCACCAGGGGGCCGGGGAGTGAGAGCCGGGGCTTGATGGGGTGCTGGCTCAACACCTTGCGGATGTCATGCATGGGTTGACCAAGGTCGATCTCCACCACCTCGCCGCCCAGCGCTGATTCGTCCATCTCGGGCAGGTATTTGGCAGGGTCGGTTTCCAGTTGCTCCAGGAACACGCCCTGGTCCGTGATCTTGCCCAGGATGTGCCGGTCCGCCGAACAGGATACGCCGATCCCTACCGGGCAGGAGGCACCGTGGCGCGGCAGGCGGATAACGCGCACGTCGTGACAGAAATACTTGCCGCCGAACTGGGCGCCAATGCCGGTATTGTGGGTGATCTCGTGAATCTGCTGTTCGTGTTCGAGGTCGCGGAAGGCCTGGCCGTACTTGTTGCCCTTGGTGGGCAGGCCGTCGAGATAATGAGTGCTGGCCAGTTTCACCGTTTTCAGGTTGATCTCGGCGGAAGTGCCGCCGATGACCACGGCCAAATGATAGGGCGGGCAAGCGGCGGTGCCCAGGGTGCGGATTTTCTCGTCGATGAAGTGGAGCAGCGTTTCCGGATTAAGCAGGGCATTGGTTTTCTGGAACAGGAAGGTCTTGTTGGCCGAGCCGCCGCCCTTGGCTAAAAACAGGAAATGATATTCGTCTCCTGCCGTGGCGTAGATATCGATCTGCGCCGGCAGGTTGTCGCCGGTATTGACCTCCGAGAACATATCGAGCGCTGCCAGCTGGCTGAAACGCAGATTGGATTCGTCATAGGTGCGGTGGATGCCCTTGGACAGTGCGGCCTCGTCTTGGCCGTCGGTCCAGATTTGTTGGCCCTTTTTCGCCATGACGATGGCGGTGCCCGTATCCTGGCACATGGGCAGAACCATGCCCGCAGAAATTCCGGCGTTCTTCAGCAATTCCCAGGCTACGTAGCGGTCGTTGTCAGAAGCCTCGGGGTCATCGAGAATGGCGCTCAGTTTTTCCAGATGTTGCGGTCGCAACAGGTGGGAAACATCTCGGAAAGCCTCTGCCGCCAGAAGTTCCAGCGCCGTGTTGGCTACTTTCAGAACCTTCTTGCCCTCGAATTCGGACACGCTCACATGGTCAGCCGTGAGAAGGCGGAAGGGTCTTTCGACCTCGCTCAGGGGGAACATTTCGTGATAGGCGAAGTCTGACATGGAGCTGTCCGGAGAAAGGGCCCGAAGATAAAGAGCCGAAGGAAAGGGGTTATACGCTGGGGATGGACGTCAGTTCCTACCTGGCCGCTTGCGGAAGGCGTCCAGGGTCACTACCTCGCCGCCGCCATCGGACGTGCGTTCCCCGGATTCCGCATCGGTTTCCCTGGCGTCGCTGTCCTCGATCTCTGTGGGGATGGGTTCGGTGCTGTCAACGGACGTTACCTGCAGGCCGAATTTGACCGAGGGATCGGCGAAGCTGGTGACGGCGGCAAAGGGAATATGCAGGCGTTCGTGGGCCTTGTTGAAGCTTAAGGTGACCTCGAAGAAATCCTCTTCCACCTCCAGCCCCCAGAACTGGTGTTCGAGAACGATGGTCATTTCCTGGGGGTGCTGTTTGATCAGATGGCCAGGAATGTCCACATCGTCGTGTCCGGTGCGGAAGGTGATGTAGAAATGGTGCTTGCCGGGAAAGCCGTATTCGGCGACCTCGAGAAGGGACTCGCGAACGACGGAGCGAAGCGCATTTTCGACCATTTGATCGTATTGCAACAATTCGTCCGCCATGTCCTCCGGTCCATTCTTGTGGGACCAACCTTACAAAGTGGGGGGCTTCTGTTGCCCGGTGCCCCCCGGACCGCGCTTACCTAGTGTTAGGCAGCGAGTGCGATTTGATTATCGTTCGCAATTGACGATCGGCCCGATAACGGTGGTACCATGCCGGGCGAAAATCATACCGTTTCCACGCACGTCGATCCTGTATCGCCCCCATATCAAGGCCCGCCTGTGGTACGCGAAGCTGTGGCCGGGAAATGGTGGAGGCGCCGGGTACTGCCCCCGGGTCCGCAACGGGTAATAAGCATGACGTTTATCGCCATAGTCGGTTGCCCGACCCCCATAATATAAGCGCATCCCCCGGCTATTGAAAGTGCTCCGGAAGCGGAATTTTACATCAAAATTACGATGAGTTGGGTTTTTCCGGTGTGGAAAGAAGGGAGATGAGAGGGTAGAGTCTTCTTCTTCCAAGCCTTCCCGAAAACCACCCCTCTCACCTCTTTAGGAGAATGACAAATATGCCTCTGACGCCGGAACAGAAGGAAGCCGTGGAGCGCGCGCGCGCGCAAAGCACCAAGACCCGCCGTGTCACTGTTCCGGCCCTGGAGGAGGTGCTCTATCAGCCCTTCCATGTGCTCGATCACGGCTTTATCCGTGTTATAGATTACATGGGCGATGACGGGGCGGTAGTGCAGGCGGCCCGCGTTTCCTACGGCCGGGGCACTAAGAAGGCGAGCGAGGACCGGGGGCTGATTCGCTATCTCATTCGCCACCGCCATACCACCCCTTTCGAGATGTGCGAGATCAAGTTTCACGTCAAATTGCCCATCTTCGTGGCGCGCCAGTGGATTCGCCACCGTACCGCTAACGTCAACGAGTATTCGGCGCGCTATTCCATCCTCGACAAGGAATTCCATATCCCCGCGCCCGAACAGATGGCCATGCAATCGAGCGCTAACCACCAGGGCCGGGGCGAGGTTCTTGAGGGGGAGGAGGCCGCCCGCGCCCTGGAACTTTTGCGCGAGGACGCCGAGACCTGTTATCGCCATTACGCGGAAATGCTCAATGAGGACGAAGAGGGCAATCCCGTGGACCCCGGCCGGAAGGGTCTGGCGCGCGAACTGGCGCGTATGAATCTGACGCTCAACACCTATACCCAGTGGTACTGGAAGATCGACCTTCACAACCTCATGCATTTCCTTTCCCTGCGCGCGGATAGCCACGCCCAGTATGAAATCCGCGTCTATGCGCAAGCCATGCTCGACTGTTTGAAACTGTGGGTGCCGCTGGTTTACGAGGCCTTCACCGATTACCGCACGGGCGGTGCCTTTTTCTCGGCGGCGGCTATGGGGGTGGTGAAGGACCTGATCGCCGGTAAGCAGCCGACCCAGGCGTCAAGCGGCCTTTCAAAGCGCGAATGGCGCGAACTGATGGAACTGCTGGAGCGTCCAACGGAGAGCGAGTAGCCGCGACAAAATAACCTCCGGGCGCGGCCTTGTTATCTTTTTGAGGTATAATATCCGGATCGGGGCTAATATTGGGGAATTGCTCTAAAAGGGAGGATCTCCCCATACCTAACGTAACCCTTTCGACGCCGCTCCCCGTTTCCGCCAAACAGGTCTGGGACCTGATCGGCAGTTTCAACGCCCTGCCCAACTGGCACCCCATCGTCGAGCGCAGCGAGGTGGAAGAGGACAAGCCCACCCGCACCACCACCCGCACACTGCACCTTGTGGGTGGCGGCACCGTGGTCGAGAAACTGACGGCGATGGACGATGATGAGAAGGTCTATTCCTATGAGATTCTCGAAAGTCCGCTTCCGGTGAAGGGCTACAAGGCCACACTCCGCGTGCATGAGGACGGCACCGGCAGCAAAGTGGAATGGTCGAGCGATTTCGAGGCCGTGGGCGCGTCCAATGACGACGCCGTCAAGGCCATCCAGGACATCTACGACGCTGGTTTCGAGAACCTGAAAAAGATTTTCGGCGGCTAAGCCCAGGCTATTGGGGTGCAGCTATTCCAGCGCCGGTTCCGGCGTGACGGGCAATGGAGGGGCTCTGCCATTACGGCCCCTTACTGAACGATGATTTTGGGGGCCCGGGCTTCGGTTCCCTCGCTCAGCACTCGCGCCTTTTCCCAGACCTCATCGGCGATGGCCAGGAAGGCTTTCGAATGGGGACTATCGGAATCGGCTGCGGTGATGGGCTTGCCCGCATCCCCGGCTTCACGGATGTCCATATCGAGGGGAATTTCACCGAGGAAATCTGCGCCCATCTCCGCGGCGGTGGCCTTGGCGCCGCCGTGGCTGAAGATGTCGGTGCGTTCACCGCAATGGGGGCAGGCGAAATAGCTCATATTCTCGATGATACCTAGCACCGGCACCTCTACCTTGCGGAACATGTTTAGACTCTTGCGGGCGTCCAACAGGGCTATGTCCTGGGGTGTGGAGACGATGAGCGCGCCGGTCAGGGGTACCCTCTGGGCTATGGTGAGCTGGGCGTCGCCGGTTCCCGGCGGCAGGTCAACCACCAGGATGTCCAGCTCGCCCCAGTTGACGTCGCGTAACAGTTGTTCGATAGCGCTCATGACCATGGGGCCGCGCCAGATCATGGGCGTGTCCTCGGCTACCAGGAAGCCGATGGACATGCATTTGAGCCCATAATTTTCCTTGGGCTCGAGGATATTACCGTCCTCGGAGTCGGGGCGTCCGTGGACCCCCAGCATTTTCGGTATGGAAGGGCCGTAAATGTCAGCGTCCAGCAGGCCCACCTTCAGCCCCTTGGAGAGCAGGGCCAGGGCGAGATTGATGGCGATCGTGGATTTGCCGACACCGCCCTTGCCCGAGGCCACGGCGACGATGGCGCCCACGTTGGGCACCAGTTCCTTTAGAGAAGTCTGGGGCTGTCCTTGTGCCGGGCCTTGCCCGTGTTCCTGCTGGGGCCGTTGCTGTTGCCGGGGACGTTCGGCGGTGAGTACCGCTGTCACCGAGATTACACCAGGCAGGGCCGCCACGGCCTCTTCAGCGGCTTTGCGCACGGGCTCGAAGGTCTGCGCTTGTTTAGACGTGACCTCGATGGTGAAGCCCACATTGCCGTCGCGGACAACCACGCCCGAAACCAGCTCCAGGACTGCTAAATTTCCGTTTCCGCCGGGGGCGGTTACTTCTGAGAGGGCGTCCCGTACTTGCTCTTCTGTGACCTTGGCCATGGATTTCATTCTCCGCGTGTTTGCCGTATGCTTGCTTTGGGAATATGATGCGTGCCCTCGATTGCGACCGGTGCATTAATTTCATATATAGCTGATAACGACGAATGCAAAGCCTTAGCCGCCATGACCTCGTGCAGGCGGCGACGGTTGAGATAGTTTCCCGGCCCCTTTCTACCCTTTGCGTCGTAGCGGAAAAGGGCCTTTTGGGAACATATTAAAGAGAGAAAGAGAGTCAGACTTCATGCCGTGGAAGAATCAAGGAGGTGGCCCCGGTGGCGATGGTTCGGGACCCTGGGGAAGCCGGGGGCCGGGCGGGCCGCAGCCTCCCAACCTCGAGGACATCCTGCGTGAAAGCCAGGACCGGTTCCGCAGTTTCCTGCCCGGCGGCGGCGGCCTGCGCAGCGTCATGATCGTCCTTTTGATCGCCGTGGCGGCATGGCTGTTCAGCGGCGTTTACAAGGTAAATACCGATGAACAGGGTGTGGTGTTGCGTTTCGGTAAATGGGTGCGTACCACCCAGCCCGGGCTGCACTATCATCTGCCTGGTCCCATTGAAAGCGTGATTACGCCGGCAGTGACCCGCATTAACAAGATCGAGGTCGGCTTCCGCTCCCCCCTGAAGCCGGGAAAGAACACTCCCTCGCGCCAGGTGCCGGAAGAGGCCCTGATGCTGACCGGGGACGAGAATATCGTGGATATCAATTTCGCGTTGTTCTGGCGGATCAAGAATGCTGGAGAGTTCTTGTTTAATATCCGCAACCCCGAAGCCACGGTGAAGAGCGTAGCCGAAAGCGCCATGCGCGAAACTATTGGCCAGGACAGACTGGAGCCGATCCTGACAAAGGGACGTGGCGAGATCGAGGAGCACACCAAGGAGCTGATACAGAGCGTTCTCAATGACTATGGAGCTGGCATCGAGGTTAGCCAGGTGAAATTGGAAAAGGTCGCCCCCCCCGAGCCGGTGCTTAATGCTTTCCGAGATGTTCAGGCCGCCAGGGCCGATCAGGAAACCCTGCAGAACCAGGCTCTGGCCTATCGTAATAATATCGTGCCCAAGTCCCGCGGTGAGGCGGCCCAGATCACCCAGGAGGCCGAGGCCTACAAACAGGAGATCGTTGCCCGCGCCACCGGTGACGCCAAGCGTTTTATCTCGGTTTACAAGGCCTACGAGGTGGCCAAGGACGTTACCAAGAGGCGCATGTATCTCGAAGCCATGGAGGAAGTGGTGGGCGATCTCAACAAGGTCATCATTGACGTTCCCGCAGGGGACGGCACCGGCGTTCTGCCCTATTTACCACTTTCCGAGCTTCTCAAGCAGGAGGGCGGAACGGGGACGCCATCGCCCGCGAAAAGGCCCACGCAGCCGGCGCCAGACCGGAATAAAAGTGGGGAGAGCAGCAAATGACCACTCGGGCAATGACGTATCTTGGTCTTCTTCTGGGGTTGCTAGCCTTCGTTGGCGCCGGCTCGCTTTACACCGTCAACCAGATTCAGCAGGCGATTATTTTACAGTTCGGCAAGCCGATGGATGTCGTGAAGGATCCGGGCCTGCATTGGAAGCTGCCTTTTATCTGGGACGTGGAGCACTACGACAAGCGCGTCCTCGATTTTAATCTGCCGTTGGAGGAACCCATTGCCGCCGATCAAAAGAAAATGCTGATCGATTCCTTCGCCCGCTATCGCATTACCGACCCCTTGAAGGTCTTCCAGACGGTGCGNACCGAGACCGTAATCCGCCAGCGTATTGATGCCTTGATTAATTCGGCCATGCGCAGTGTGGTTGGTCAGGTGCCCCTGACCTCGCTGTTGTCGCAAGAACGCGAACAGATTATGCGTGACATCCGCGACCAGGTGAACGCCGAGACGGCGCAGTTCGGTATCGAAGTTATCGATGTNCGCATCCGCCGCGCCGATTTGCCCGANGCCAACAGCCAGGCCNTCTATGAGCGCATGAAATCGCAACGNGAGCAGGAGGCCAAGAAAATCCGCTCAGAAGGTTCCGAGGCGGCGCAACGTATCCGCGCCGCAGCCGACANGGACAAAATAGTGATTCTTGCCGATGCCCGCCGTAAAGGGGAAATCCTGCGTGGCGAGGGCGAGNCCGAATCGACGCGTATCTACGCCGAGGCGGCGAATCNAGACCCGGAATTCTATGACTTCTATCGTTCGCTGTTGGCTTTCCGGCGCTCCATGGAAAAGCAGGACACCAGCATGGTGTTGGCGCCGGGCAGCGAATTCCTCCGTTATTTTGGAAAGACTCCCGGTTCGCTGGACACATCGGACGCGCCGTAAGCCTCGCCGAACGCTGTGCGCCGGTTAGTCGCCGGAAGGCTCTGCGGGGACAATTCTCCCGATGACCCAACACATGCCGTACGACAGACACCGTAGGTGATGACCAGGACAGACATAACGATCCCGGCATAGTTCTTGGGGCCCAGCAGAATCCAGCCATCACGGGGAATTCCACAGAGAATTCACAAGGGGAAGCCCATATGGCTAAGGGCGAGGTTTCACAAGTCGGGCCTTGTAATAATTAGAAAACGGTCTTACAGCCGTTGCTCATCCTTAAACGAAGTACGNGGCGATGAAGGATCTTTTCACGGCGCTGGCGCTGATTCTGGTGATTGAAGGCGCTCTCTATGCGCTCTTTCCCGATGGCATGAAACGCGTGATCGCGGTAGCCCTCGATATTCCCGCTGTGACGCTGCGCCGGGCCGGGCTGGTCTCTGCGATGGTGGGCGTCATGCTAGTATGGCTGTTGCGGGGATAGGGTTCGCTGTCGGGTGCAGGGGGTGTCCGGGGTGGTGCAGAAAAAGTGACCGGCGCCATATTTGCACCATATTTGCCTGTCACATGATGCCTTCCATGGGGGCAAAGACGGGTGTGTAAACAAGGAGAACCCACGTGAAAAGTATGAGTACAAACGCAAACTCCGGATACGGAATCCCCACACATAAAATCATAGGCCCCAGTCCTTCGCCCCGGCGCGGCCGGAATTATTTANCCCCTTTCGCCTCTTCTTTCATGGGGGCGGTTTTCATGGCCGCCTGTATTATGTTGTGGTCGGTGGCGGCAATGGCCCGTGCTGCGCCCGAGAGCTTCGCCGATCTGGCGGAGGAATTCTCGCCGGCGGTGGTTAACATTTCCAGCACCAAGGTGATCGAAGGCGTCGGCGGCGGGCCGGAGCCCTTTCAGTTTCCTCCCGGCTCGCCCTTCGAGGAATTCTTCCGTGAATTCCGCAAGCNCCANAAACCCGACNAGCCGCGCAGGGGCANGNCGCTGGGATCGGGATTCATCATNGACCCGGAGGGATATATCGTNACCAACAATCACGTCATCGCCGAGGCCGANGAAATCACGGTCATCCTTCAGGACAATACGGACCTCAAGGCCAAGATNATCGGCCGCGATGCCAAGACCGACCTTGCCCTTCTCAAGGTNGAGGCGAAGAAGAAGCTTTCCGCCATCAAGTGGGGTGATTCCGATGCCGCCCGCGTCGGCGACTGGGTGATGGCCATCGGTAATCCGTTCGGACTAGGNGGTTCGGTGACCGCCGGNATCATNTCGGCGCGCGCCCGTGACATCCATTCCGGCCCCTATGATGACTATATCCAGACCGATGCNTCCATTAACCNGGGCAATTCGGGCGGGCCTTTGTTCAATATGGNGGGCAAGGTGATCGGCATTAACACCGCNATTTTCTCGCCCTCGGGNGGCAGCGTGGGTATCGGCTTCGCCATTCCCTCCGCGTTGGCACAGACGGTGATTGCTCANCTTCGCGAGTTTGGCCAGACCCGCCGCGGGTGGCTGGGCGTGCGAATCCAGGGTGTCACCGAGGAGATCGCCGAAAGCTTTGGCCTCGATGAGCCTAAAGGCGCCCTGATCGCCAGGGTCAACGAAGGCGAGCCAGCGGAAAAGGCCGGGCTCATGGCCGGGGACGTGATTCTCAGCTTTGACGGCAAGGAGGTATCCAATGTGCGCCGCCTTCAGCGCATTGTCGCCGAGACGCCCATTGACAAGACTGTGAAAATCACGGTCTGGCGTGACGAGGAGAAAAAGACCTTCGACGTCAGCGTCGGCCAACTCGAGGAATTCGAGAAAACCACCGAGGCCGCGCCCGGCAAGCCCGGCACGGGAAAGGCCGCCAAAAAAATGACTCTTGATTCGGTGGGTCTGAGTCTGTCGGTCTTGGTGCCGGAACTGAGGAAACGCTTCGAGCTTTCCAATGAGGTTGAGGGTGTCATCGTGGTTGGCGTCGAGGAACAGGGATTCGCCTCGGAGCGGGGTATGCGCGTAGGAGATCTGATCGTGGAGGTCAATCAGGTGCCCGTGGTTACGCCTGAAGAAGTGAAAGCGAAGATCAAGGAGCTTGTTTCAAAGAAGCGAAAAACCGTTCTTTTCCTTGTGGAGCGAAGCGGCGACCGGCGCTTCATCAGCGTCCCCCTGGTGGAGGAATGATTTCCGTCTGTAAGAGGATTCCATCGCCGGAAGTCTTTCAGCCATAACTCTTCCCCCAACTCAAAACAGCGCCGGTGCACCGGTGCCGTTTTTTCTTTGTTGATTCCGGCTTTTTATTTTGGGTGTGGGAATTCGCTGCTGAACGTGTCCCGGGCTGTGGCGTAGGCCTAGTCAAGACCATCCAGGGCATCGGCCTCGGCCGCGAGCCGGAAAATCTTCAGCAGTCAGGTGGTTCTCGGGAAGCTCCAGCGAGGGTCGGTCGGGCGTTGCTGGGGGGGTGTGGGTGTCTCCGCCACTATGAGTTCCCCTGTAAATCGTGGTAAGCGGGGGGCCATGGACACTCCGCTGGTCATCATCGCCGGTCCCACCGCAAGCGGCAAATCCGGTCTTGCCCTGGCCGTGGCCGAAAAGCTCGACGGCTCTGTCATCAATGCCGACAGCATGCAGGTATATCGTGACCTCGCCATTCTCACCAGCCGCCCCGGTGCGCATGAAACGGCCCGTGTTCCCCACCGGCTTTACGGCGTGCTCGACGGCGCTTCCCCCTGTTCGGCAGTACGCTGGCGGGACATGGCGCGGGAAGAAATTTCTACCGCGGCGGGACAGGGGCGTCTGCCGGTCTGCGTCGGCGGTACCGGCCTTTATCTGCGCACCCTTATACGGGGGCTGGCCGCCATCCCGGACATTCCCGAGGCAGTGCGCCACGCGGCCCGCGCCCGCCATAGGGAACTGGGGGGCGAGGCCTTTCATGGGGAACTGGCGGCCCGCGACTTGGAGACGGCTGCACGGCTGCATGTTAACGACCGCCAGCGCCTGATCCGCGCCTGGGAGGTGTTGGAGGCCACGGGACGGGGTCTGAGCGACTGGCAGAAACGGCACGCTCCGCAGGAAGGGCTAGCGGCCGGGGTAAGGGGTGCCATGATTGTTCTCATGCCGCCCCGCGAGGCGCTCTATGGAGCTTGCGATGAACGCTTCTGGAGGATGATGGAAGACGGCCTTATGGATGAGGTGCGGGCCTTAGACGCCCGTGGACTCGATCCTTCACTCCCGGTGATGAAGGCGGTGGGGCTGCGGGAAATGCTGCGTCATTGCCACGGCGAGATCAGCCTGGAGGAGGCTGTTTCCCTGGCCCAGAGGTCCACTCGGCGTTACGCCAAACGGCAAATGACATGGCTCCGCCACCAGCTCGACCATGGGAAAATGGAAAGCATGATAATAGAAGACCTGTACGAGAAAACGCAGTTGCCGGAAATCTTTTCCTTTCTACATCGCTTTTTGTTGAGCCAGGAGTGAGAAAAAATCTGGTTTTTCGCCGCCCTGCAGGACATTCTCCTCTTTCTTGGCCTGGTCTCCCACCATATGCTTACGAGGAACAGGCGAGACCGTGCGGGAGCATGGCGCCGTCCGGTGCAGTAACCAGGTGACAGGAAGAAGGAACAAACCATGGCGAGTGCCCAATTATCCGGCGCTGAAATCGTTCTCAAGGCGCTGCGGGATCAAGATGTGGATGTCATTTTCGGCTATCCCGGCGGTGCCGTGCTGCCCTTGTACGACGAGCTGTTCAAGCAGAACAAGATTCGCCATATCCTGGTCCGTCACGAACAGGGCGCGGTCCATGCGGCGGAAGGCTACGCCCGCTCCACCGGCAAGGTGGGCGTGGTGCTGGTGACGTCTGGTCCTGGCGCCACCAACGCCGTGACCGGCCTGACCGACGCCATGATGGATAGCATTCCCATTGTCTGCCTCAGCGGCCAGGTGCCCACTCACATGATCGGCAACGATGCCTTCCAGGAAGCCGACACGGTGGGAATCACCCGGCCCTGTACCAAGCATAACTATCTTGTGAAGGATGTGGCGGAGCTTGCTAACACCATGCACGAGGCGTTCCACGTGGCGCGCCGTGGCCGCCCCGGCCCGGTGGGCGTGGATATCCCCAAGGACGTCCAGATCGCCAAGGCTCCGTACGTGGCCAGGCACAAGGTGCGCCGCAAGAGCTATCAGCCCCGGACCAAGGCGAACCAAAACATGATCAGGCAGGCGGTAGCAATGCTGGCCAAGGCCAAGCGCCCCATTTTCTACGCTGGCGGCGGTGTGGTCAATTCCGGCCCCGCCGCCTCGCGGGCGCTGACCCAATTGGTGCGTCTGAGCGGCTATCCCTGTACCGTGACCCTGATGGGGCTGGGATGTTTCCCCACCACCGACAAACAGTATCTCGGCATGCTCGGCATGCACGGCACCTATGAGGCCAACCTCGCTATGCACGATTGCGATGTAATGGTGGCCGTGGGTGCTCGCTTCGATGACCGGGTGACGGGACGGCTTGCCGATTTCGCGCCTAAGTCAAAGATCATCCATATCGATATCGATCCCTCTTCCATCAACAAGAACGTGATGGTGGACCTACCCATTGTCGGCGATGTGGGTTCCGTGCTGCGCGACCTGGTGCGGGAATGGAAGGTGCAGAAGGTCAGGCCCAACGCCAAGGCCCTTAAATCCTGGTGGCGGACCATTGACAAATGGCGGGGCCGCAACTGCCTCGGCTACAAGCAGTCGAAGAAACTCATCAAGCCGCAATACGCGCTGCAGCGTCTGTGCGAGCTGACGCGCAAAAAGGATGTCTATTTCACCACCGAGGTGGGCCAGCACCAGATGTGGGCGGCGCAGTTCCTGGAGTTTACCAAGCCCAATCGCTGGATGACGTCGGGCGGGCTCGGCACCATGGGCTATGGTCTGCCGGCGGCGATGGGAACCCAGATCGCGCACCCAAAATCGCTGGTGATCGACGTGGCCGGCGAGGCTTCGATCCTGATGAACATTCAGGAGATGTCCACCATCATGCAGTACCGGCTGCCGGTGAAGGTGTTCATCCTCAACAACCATTACATGGGGATGGTGCGCCAGTGGCAGGAACTCATGCATGGCAGGCGTTATTCGGAATCCTATATGGAATCCCTCCCCGACTTCGTCAAACTCGCGGATTCCTTCGGTGCGCTTGGCCTGAGGGCCACCAAGCCCGAGGAGGTGGACAGCCTGATCGGCGAGATGATTAAGGAAGACCGGGCGGTGATCGCCGATGTCTGCATTGACCCCAACGAGAACTGTTTTCCCATGATCCCCTCGGGCGCGGCCCATAACGAGATTCTTTTCGCCCCCGACCACGGCGAAGGAAAAGGACGGGAAAACGGCATGGTTCTGGTCTAGACTTTATATTTAAGTGGAGCACAAGAAAGTGGCTGAAGCCAAAGAAGACATAAACAAACACGTCATCGCCGTTCTCGTGGATAACGAGCCTGGGGTTCTGGCCCGCGTGGTGGGCCTGTTTTCGGGACGTGGCTACAACATCGAAAGCTTGACCGTATCCGAGGTGGACCCGGTGGAGATCATCTCGCGTATCACCATCGTCACCTCGGGAACGGCCATGATTATCGAACAGATCAAGGCCCAGCTTGAACGGCTGGTGCCGGTGCACCGGGTCGCCGACCTCACTCTGGAAGGCTCCAGCGTGGAACGGGAGCTGGCCCTGGTGAAGGTCAAGGGCGGCGGCGAGAAGCGTGTGGAGGCCCTGCGCATCGCCGATATCTTTCGCGCCAACGTGGTGGACAGCACCACCCGCTCGTTTGTTTTCGAGATGACGGGTTCCAGCGATAAAATCGATGCCTTCGTCGATCTCATGACGCCTCTGGGCCTTGTGGATGCTTGCCGCACCGGCGTGGTGGCTATTGCGCGTGGCCCGGAGCCCCTGTAGTAACTACTTCGCCGACGCCACCACCGCGAACGGGTGAAACGGAATACGGATGTGAAAGGAAGAAACCATGCGCGTCTTTTATGATCGCGATGCCGATGTCAACCTGATCAAGAAAAAGAAGATCGCCATTATCGGCTATGGCAGCCAGGGCCACGCCCATGCCATGAACCTGAAAGACAGCGGCGTCAAGGAAGTGACCGTAGCTTTGCGCAAGGGCTCGGGTTCGGCCAAGAAGGCTAAGAAAGCGGGCTTCGACGTCAAGAGTCCGGCCGAAGCCGCCAAATGGGCTGATGTGGTCATGGTACTGGTGCCTGACGAGTTGCAGGCTAATCTCTATGAGCAGGAACTGGCCGGGAACCTGAAAAAGGGCGCGGCGCTGGCCTTTGCCCACGGCCTATCCATCCATTTCAAGCTCATCGATCCCCGCGACGATCTCGACATCTTCATGGTGGCGCCCAAGGGGCCGGGCCATACGGTGCGCTCCCAGTACGTGGGCGGTGGCGGCGTGCCCTGTTTGCTGGCGGTGGAGCAGGATTCTTCCGGGAACGCTCATGATATAGGCCTTTCTTACGCTTCGGCCATCGGCGGCGGGCGTTCGGGCATTATCGAGACCAGCTTCCGCGAGGAATGCGAAACCGATCTTTTTGGCGAACAGGCGGTGCTCTGCGGGGGCCTGACCTCGCTTATCCGGTCTGGCTTCGAAACCCTGGTGGAAGCCGGTTATGCGCCGGAAATGGCCTATTTCGAGTGCCTGCACGAGGTCAAGCTCATCGTTGATTTGATCTATGAGGGCGGCATCGCCAACATGCGCTATTCCATCTCCAACACCGCCGAATACGGCGACCTGACGCGGGGACCGGTGATCATCGACGAGACGGTGAAGGAACGCATGAAGACGATTCTCGACGATATCCAGTCTGGCCGCTTCGCCAAGGAATGGGTGCTCGAAAACAAGGCCGGCCAGCCCAGCTTCAAGGCCATGCGGAGGCGCGCCGCCGAACATCCCATCGAGGAAGTGGGCGAGAAGCTGCGCGGTATGATGCCGTGGATCACCGAAAAACGCCTGGTGGACAAAAAGAAGAACTAGAGGCGCCGCCATGAATATGAAACCGGATAAGAACAAGGTCGTCATATTCGACACCACCTTACGCGACGGCGAACAATCGCCGGGCGCCTCCATGACTCTGGAGGAAAAACTGCGCATCGCAGCTATGCTCGAGGAACTGGGCGTGGATGTGATTGAGGCCGGGTTTCCGTATGCCTCCAAGGGCGATTTCGAGGCCGTGCAGAGCATCGCTAAACAATTGAAAAACACCACCGTCTGTGGACTGGCGCGGGCTACCCGCGGCGATATCGAACGTGCGGCAGAGGCCCTGAAACCCTCCGATAACAGGCGCATCCACACCTTCATCTCCACCAGCCCGCTGCATATGAAGCACAAGCTGAAGATGGAGCCCAACGACGTGCATCAGGCGGTTATCGACAGCGTCACCTATGCCCGCAGTTTCACCGATAATGTGGAATGGTCATGCGAGGACGCCACCCGTTCTGATCACGACTTCCTGTGCTGCTGTATCGAATCTGCCATCGATGCCGGCGCCGGCACCATCAATATCCCCGATACGGTGGGATATACCCTGCCCATGGAGTTCAGCAAGCTCATTTCCATCCTGTTCGAGCGCGTGCCCAACATCGACAAGGCGATTGTTTCCGTGCACTGCCACAACGATCTGGGGCTGGCGGTGGCCAATTCCCTGGCCGCCGTGGACGCCGGCGCGCGCCAGGTGGAATGCACCGTCAACGGGCTCGGCGAGCGCGCCGGAAACGCGGCCATGGAAGAGATTGTCATGGCCCTACGCACACGCGGCGATATCCTGCCCCTAACCACCGGCGCTAACACCGAGATGATTACGCGGGCTTCGCATTTGGTCTCCACCATTACCGGTTTCGTGGTCCAACCCAACAAGGCCATCGTCGGCGCCAACGCCTTTGCCCATGAGGCCGGGATTCATCAGGACGGTATGCTCAAACATGCTGGCACCTATGAAATCATGACACCGGAATCGGTGGGTCTGACCCAGTCGAAGCTGGTTCTGGGAAAGCATTCGGGACGTCACGCCTTCATCGAGAAGCTCAAGGAAATGGGCTTCGACCTGGGCGATAACGCTTTTCAGGAGGTCTTCACCAGGTTCAAGGAACTGGCCGACCGTAAGAAGGATATTTTCGAGGAAGACATCATTGCCCTGGTGGACGATCAGGTGGCGCGCGGCGACCAGCGCATCAAATTCGTCTCGTTGCAGGTTATCTGTGGGTCAACCGGCCCCCAGAAGGCGACGCTGGAGCTGGAAATCGACGGCGAGGTCAAATCCGCCGAGGCCACCGGAGACGGCCCCGTGGACGCCACCTTCCAGGCCATCCGCAAGCTGTTCCCCCATGAGGCCACGCTGCAGCTCTATCAGGTCCATGCTGTGACTAAAGGCACCGATGCTCAGGCCGAGGTGACGGTGCGGCTTGAGGAAAAGGGCAAGTCAGTCAACGGCCAAGGTGCCGATGTGGATACCATGGTTGCCTCGGCGCGGGCCTATGTGAAGGCGCTCAATAAGCTCATCGTTAAACGTGAAAAGTCTGCCCCGGCGGCGCTTTCCGCTTGAATCTACGAGGCAGGAATGGCCTTGTGGGCACTTAACTTAATGACGGCACAGCCGGGAGAATGAGGTAAAGATGTTTTCGAAACTATTGGGGCTGTTTTCTGCAGACATGGCCATTGATCTTGGTACGGCGAATACCCTTGTCTATGTGAAAGGGCAGGGGGTTGTTCTTAACGAGCCGTCCGTGGTCGCCATTGCCGAGGTCAGGGGCAAGAAAAAGGTGCTGGCAGTGGGCGACGATGCCAAAGTGATGCTGGGCCGTACACCCGGCACCATCCAGGCCCTCCGCCCCCTTCGCGACGGCGTTATCGCCGATTTCGATGTCGCCGAGGAAATGATCAAGCACTTCATCCGCATGGCTCATAAACGGCGCAGTTTCGCCAGTCCGCAGGTCATCATCTGCGTGCCTTCGGGCTCCACGGCGGTGGAGCGCCGCGCTATTCAGGAATCGGCCGAGGCTGCGGGCGCGCGCAAGGTTTTCCTTGTCGAGGAACCGATGGCGGCGGCCATCGGCGCCGGCCTGCCGGTGACTGAACCCACGGGATCCATGGTAGTGGATGTGGGCGGTGGCACCACCGAGGTGGCGTTGCTGTCCCTGGGCGGTATCGTTTATTCGCGTTCCGTGCGCGTGGGCGGCGACAAGATGGATGAGGCCATTATCGCCTATATCCGGCGCTATCATAATCTTCTGGTGGGTGAGTCCAGCGCCGAACGTATCAAGAAGGATATCGGCACTGCCTGTCCGCCCAAAGAAGACGATGGCGAGAAGATTGAGATAAGAGGCCGCGACCTGCTGAGCGGCGTGCCCAAGGAACTGATCTTCAGCCAGCGCCAGATCGCCGAAGCCCTGTCGGAGCCGGTGGAGTCCATTATCGAGGCGGTGAAGATGGCGCTGGAGCATACCGAGCCGGAACTGGCCTCCGATATCGTCGACAAGGGCGTCATACTAACCGGAGGTGGATCGCTGTTGACCGATCTCGATACCGTTCTTCGCCATGCCACCGGGCTGCCGATTTCCATCGCCGAGGATCCGCTGTCTTGCGTGGTGCATGGAACCGGGCGCTGTCTCGAGGAGCTGAAGACGCTGAAGAGCGTGCTTATCAACATGTATTAGTTTGTTTTAGGGATTTCTTTATTGTTCCTTAATTCGTTCATATAATAACTAAACGAGTGGACACTTTAAGGATGTAATACATCCTTTGTCCTCCGATTCACTTTTCCGCTCTCTTTCGCTGGCACAGGGAAAAGAAATGTTCAAGAGCAGGGTAGGTTCTGTATCACGCCCGACCTCGCCTTTTAAGGTTCTGGTCCAGCGTTTTACTTTTCTTGCCCTTGTGGTGGCTGCGCTGGGCCTGATGGTTATGAACCGCGCGGACGTGCATTTCGTAAAACAGGCCCGGGTCGCGGCCGTTGACGCGGTGGCGCCCATTCTCGACGTCCTGTCCAGTCCGGCGGCGGCCGTTTTTCAAATGGTTGACCGGGTGCAGGGGCTTGTCGCCCTCGACCGGGAAAACACCCTTTTAAAACAGGAAAACGACCATCTGAAGCGCTGGCGCAGCGTGGCGCTTCAACTGGAGACGGAGAACCAGGAGCTGAAAAAAATGCTTAATTTCATGCCGTCTTCGGCGATGAGCTTTATTTCGGCCCGGGTGATTTCAGATTCCGGTGGGGCCTTTGCCCGCAGTATGCTTATTAACTCAGGGAGCCGTGACGGAATTCGTGAAGGCCAGATCGCTATAACCGGGGACGGGCTCGTGGGCCGCATCGGCGAAGTGGGTAAACAGTCGTCACGCATTCTCCTGCTCACCGATATCAACTCTCATATTCCCGTGGTTTCCGAGAATTCCCAATCCGGGGCCATCCTTGTCGGGGGCAATTCCGACCGGCCCCAGCTTGTCCATCTGCCCTCTAATGCTAGGGTTTCCGTGGGCGAGCGCATCGTCACATCCGGCCATGGCGGGGCCTTTCCACCGGGGCTTCCGGTGGGCAAGGTGATTTCCGTCGCCGAGGGCGAGATCCATATCCAGCCTTTCGTAGATATGGTCCGCATTGAATATGTGCGAGTGGTGGAATTCGGTCTCGATGGCTTTTTGCCCATAGCGCAAGGTTCCGGCTAGGAAGAGGTTACACCCTGATGCTCTGGAACCGGCTTGACCTTGTGGCCCGCAGTCTTTCACCCATGGCCATTACGCTTCTTCTGGTGATGGTCAGTGTCCTGCCCATGCACATTCCCTTTTTCGGGACGGTATCACCGGTTCTGTCCCTTATGGCCGTCTATTACTGGTCTATCTTCCGGCCCGACCTGATGCCGTCTTTCGCGGTTTTTGGCGCCGGTCTTTTCCAGGATATTCTTTCCGGCACGCCGCTGGGGGCGTTTGCTCTTGTTTTCCTGTTGGTTCGCGTGGTCGTTGTTTCCCAGCGGAAGTCCTTCATCGGCAATTCATTCGTAGTCATGTGGTGGGGATTTATGCTCGTGACCGCCGGCTCCCTGGTCTTGGTCTGGGAGCTTGCCTCTCTGCTGAACATGACATTGATCAGCCCGTTGGGGGTAGCCTTCCAGGTTTTCCTGACTTTTGCCCTGTTCCCCTGTTTCGCGTGGCTTTTCTTCCGCGCCCAGCAGGCCTTCCTGCGGCAGTCATGACATGCAGCGCGAGCATGCCCGGGTAAAGGGATTTTCGCGCCGCGCGGCATTACTGGGGGGAGGACAAGTATTGCTGTTCTCCGCTCTTGTGGGACGCCTCTATTATCTTCAGATAACCGAATCCGATCGCTACGCCATGCTGGCGGAAGACAACCGCATCAACCTGCGTATGCTGCCGCCGCCACGGGGGCGTATCATCGACCGCCACGGCGTACCCATGGCTCTTAACCAGCTTAATTACCATGCGATTCTTATTTCGGAACTGACTCCAGACCTTGAGGCGACCTTTTCCTCGCTGGAAAGCGTGCTGCCCATTTCCGACCGCGACCGTCAGCGTATCCTGCACGAGATTAGGCACAAGCACAGCTTTGTTCCCGTCACCATCAGGGAGAATCTGGATTGGGATGACGTGGCCAGAATCGAAGTCAACACACCGTCCCTGCCGGGGGTTTTCATTGAGGTTAGCCAGAGCCGTTATTACCCCTTTGCCGAGGTAGCAGGACATGTGCTGGGCTATGTGGCCGCCGTATCGGAGGAAGAGCAAGGCGATGACCCCCTGTTGGAACTTCCCGGCTTCCGTATCGGCAAGAATGGTGTCGAAAAAATTTATGATCTTGCCCTGCGGGGCAAGGCGGGAACCAGCCATATAGAAGTGGATGCCACGGGTCGGGTGATCAGGGAACTGGAGCGGGACGAGGGGCAGTCGGGGCAGGAACTTGTCCTGACCATCGATTCCGGGCTCCAGGATTACATTATCCATCGGCTGGAGGGCCTGAGCGCCGCGGCCGTGGTCATGGATGCGCTGAGCGGGGAGGTTCTGGCTCTGGTCTCCACTCCCGGCTTCGATCCCAACGTCTTCAACAAAGGGCTGAGTGAAGAAGCTTGGCGCGATCTGGTTTCCAATTCAAGGGGGCCGCTTGTCAATAAATCCATTTCCGGGCAATACGCGCCGGGTTCCACCTTCAAGATGATGATTGCCCTAGCCGCTCTTGAAGACGGGATCATTAGCCCCGATCAAAGATTTTTCTGTGAGGGCCATATGGAGCTTGGCGACAGCCGGTTCCACTGTTGGAAGGAGGAAGGACACGGCACCATGGAGATAGTGTCGGCGCTGCAACAGTCCTGTGACGTCTATTTCTTCGAGGTGGCGCGGCGTACTGGCATTGACCGTATTTCCGAGATGGCGCGGCGCTTTGGGCTGGGGGCCAAACTGGGGATCGACCTTCCCTATGAACGTGACGGGCTGATGCCTACCCGCGACTGGAAGTTGGCGGTTATCGGATCTTCCTGGCAGCTGGGAGAAACCATTTTGGCCGGTATCGGCCAGGGATACGTCCTTTCCACGCCTCTGCAACTGGCTGTAATGATGGCCCGGCTCATCAATGGCGGAGTCGCGGTGGAACCCTATGTAACTCATGACCTTGTGGACGGGGAATCCACACTGCAACGCCCCGAGCCTGTTTTTCCTTCCCTGGGCGTTTCCTCGGCCTCTCTTGCCATTGTCAAGAAAGGCATGGATGCCGTGACCAATACGCCCCTGGGAACTGCCTTCCGCTCCAGAATTCAAGAAAAGGGCAAGGAAATGGGCGGCAAGACGGGCACCTCGCAGGTGCGCCGCATCAGCAAATGGGAGCGGGAATCAGGCGTTCTCAAGAACAGGCAACGGCCTTGGAAGGAAAGGGACCACGCGCTGTTTGTCGGCTATGCGCCTTATCAGAATCCACGCTTCGCGGTTTCGGTGGTGGTGGAGCATGGCGGCGGGGGTTCGAAGGTGGCGGCGCCAGTGGGCCGGGATATCCTTCTCGAGACCCAGCACCGGATTGAAGAGGAAGGCGCGACCACCACGGCCGGGAATGCAATGGCGCGGCGGGACGGGTGAATGACGATGACAGTCGGATATTCAAATGCTTTGCAAATGCGCCTTTCGGAAAAGTTCTGGCAGGTGAACTGGTCCATAATCCTGTTGTTGTGCCTTGCGGCCGCAGTGGGGGTTGCCATGCTGTATTCCGCGGCAAATGGCAGCTGGGAGCCCTGGGCCGCGCGGCAGGCGATCCGGTTCGCCGTGGGGATGGTGGTTCTACTTTCCGTGGCTGTGGTGGATATACGGTTCTGGCTGCGCTACGCCTATGTTTTTTATTTTCTGTCCCTGTTTCTTCTGGCCGTGGTGGAAGTTATGGGCATTACCGGCATGGGTGCGCAAAGGTGGCTCGATCTCGGCTTGTTTCAGTTACAGCCTTCAGAGATCATGAAGGTGACGTTGGTGCTGGCCCTAGCCCGCTATTTTCACGGTATTGATTTTGAGGATGTGTGGAAATTCACCTATCTCATCGTGCCCCTGGCGTTAATCCTGGCGCCGGTGGCGCTGATCCTACGCCAGCCCGATCTGGGCACGGCGATCATGCTGGTTTTAGGCGGCGGCGCGCTGTTTCTTCTGGCCGGGGTCCGGCTCTGGAAATTAACCTTTCTTTTTTTCGGCATGCTGGCAGTCATTCCCGTAGGATGGCATTTTCTTCACACCTATCAGAAAAAACGCCTTCTGGTATTTCTCGATCCTGAATCCGATCCACTGGGCACGGGCTATCACATCATACAGTCGCAAATTGCGCTGGGGTCGGGGGGGATTTTCGGCAAGGGCTTTCTTAAGGGGTCGCAAAGCCAACTTAATTTTCTGCCGGAAAAACAGACCGACTTTATTTTCACCATGCTGGCTGAGGAATTCGGCCTGGTGGGCGGTCTTGGCCTGATCGGGATTTACCTGCTTTTAGTGACCTACGGGTTTTCCATCGCCTTGCAGTCGCGTAGCCAATTCGGGCGGCTGGCGGCACTGGGCCTGACCACAACCTTTTTTCTCTATTTTTTCATCAATATCGCCATGGTGACGGGGCTGATTCCGGTGGTCGGCGTGCCACTGCCCCTGGTTTCCTACGGCGGCACGGCCATGCTGACGCTCATGTTCTCGTTTGGCATCATCATGGGGGTCTATGTGCACCGCGACCTGAGCATCGGGCGGCGCTGGGCAAGCCAGGTGGCATAAGAGGCCTATCTCGACAAAGCATTGGGCCAGTGTTATATGCCCGGCATTCCCTTGCGGGCGCATAGCTCAGTTGGTAGAGCAGCTGACTCTTAATCAGCGGGTCCAGGGTTCGAATCCCTGTGCGCCCCCCAATAAAATCAATGGCTTAGAGGCTTAATCGCTTCTGGGCTATTGGTCGTTCTGGGGAATAGTAGGCATATGGTAGGCACTTTATGTGGCTTCGATCGAATTTACACGGCACAGATCCCGGCTAGAACTCCGTCCCATCGCTTCAATTTTTATCACCTACTCTAAGAACTCACCGTCACGAAACATTCCCTTGAGGACCCCTCCATCGGCAAAGGTAAAGGTGCCCTGCCCATGCCATTTACCATCCTTAAATCTACCGATGTATTTAGCCCCATCGGGAGCGGTAGCGGTGCCCTGCCCATGCATTTTGCCATTCTTCAATCCACCGGAGTATTTAGTTCCATCGGGATAGGTAATGGTGCCCTTTCCGTGTGATTTGCCATCCTTCCATTCACCGACGTATTCATGCCCACTGGGAGAGATAAGGGTGCCTGCGCAATTGGTCCAAGTTGTTGGCACGGTGCCCCCACAGGGGGGCAGGCTCCACCCCTCCGTCGCTCCCAGGAGAAGGAGAAGGGGTATGCAGAAAATGATGACCAGCAACACGTTGTCGTGAATGCTGTCTTTGCTAAAGCTGCCGAAATAACGGTTGGTCTGGTCATCGTCATGCAGGAGGTCGTTTTTATGCGAACCTCGGACAAAATCCGTGTCGTCTTTGCCAAAAGGAAGGCTTTTCTTTTTAGTGCCCCCGATGAACATCGTAATTCCCCATTTCCTCGTTCAGTTTGAACCCGGTGCGACCACCTCCATGTCCTGGGAAGATGATCACTCTTAAACTGCAGTGAGTAAGCCCGAAGACGGCTAGGCCCCTACGCGCCAGGATCCATCGGGTTGGCGGCATGCAATTCCGTGGGCCCGTTCCACCTTTCCATCTATAGTAATGGTCCGCTGAAATTCCCGGCAGTAATCGCCATTATTGGTGTAGCCATCACGTGTGGGGGTAACGGTGCCACTATGACCGGAATCGGGATTGTTCCAGGAGATGGTCTCGCCGATGGGAACCGACTGAGCCTGGGCGTTAGCCTGTTCGGCTTTCATCTGGTCCACGTCGTCTAGTGAACGGCCGATGCTGCTGCCTACCATAGCACCGAGAAGAGTGCCACCGGCGGTAGCTGCCAACTGACCGGCTCCGCTTCCAATTTGTGAACCGAGAAGGCCACCAACTGCGGCACCACCCAGCGCACCAAAGAGTTCCTTGCCACCTGGTCCGTTCTGACAGGCACTTAAGGTAAAGACTGCAACAATGATGGGAACAATTAAGTGTGCCTTCTTTATGTTATGGGTCTCAGGAATAGGGTCGTCCATAAGGGTCTTACGCCTTGGATATACGGAACTAAACATCATAATTCTCCATTTCCTCGTTAAGTTTGAACCTGGTGTAACCACCCCCATGTCTTGGGAAGGTGATCACTCTTAAACTGCAGTGTGGAGGAATAGAGTGTTTATTGAAGTGACGGCGGTCACATCTGCTGAATTTTTTATAAGGGGGCTGATTTGGCTCTTTCTAGCCGCCGTAAAACCAGACGAGGCCCAATGAAATGTTTTACACTTGTCTGCTAACGCATTGATACACATGACCATGAACAGAGGGTGAAAAGTGTAAAACACCATTGATATATAAGGATTCTTGAGTAACTAAAAATCAGCAGGAGGTGGAGGCTATGCAAGCTTGGGGGAGGGTAATAATTCAAAAGTTTTTATATAATACGCTGCTACTGAGCTGTTTGACATTATCTGTTGCCTACGGCGGCGCACCAACTCCCCCAACCACCGCGGGTGCCGTGACGTCAGTATCGGAGCTGCCACCGTCTTCAGATCTGGCGGAACCGGTGCCGCAATATCGGCTGGAGCCGCGACACCGCGGGATTTCTCCTCAGGGCACTAAAGTTGACTCTACACTCTCGTTTTTGTGGAAAACCGAGCCGTTGAACATTGGCTCATATCCGGCATCACGGTCATCGCCAGCCGTAGACGAAACGGCGATCTACATTGGTGCGGACGATGGCCAACTTTATGCGCTCAACCGTGAGGACGGCAGCACACTGTGGACCTTCAAGACACGCCGATATGAAGTGGAGATGGCAAAGAAGGCGAAGAGGGAAAGGAAGGCGAGGAGGGCAAAGAAAACGAAGAAGGTAAAGAAGGCAAAGAGAGCGAGGAATTACGAATACGAAAACCACGGCATCCACGGTACGCCGGCCTTTGACCATGAGTATGTCTACATTGGTGACTACTCAGGTTGGATGTACGCATTAGACAAAAAAACCGGATGGATGAAGTGGGAACACAAGCTGGGGGGATCAATTGGCGCTTCACCTACCCTATTTGAGGGTAAAATCTTCATTTCGGTGGAGTACGGCAAGCCCGATGGAAGGGTCTTTGTGCTGGATGCAGAAGATGGCGAAGAGCTCTACTCCACCAATTACCTCGGCGAACACCCCCATTCTTCCACCTCGATAGATCCCGGCCGCGGCTACATGTTTGTAGGGGCTAACAACGGCGTATTCTTTTGCTTTGACTATGTAAAAAAGGCTGAGGTGTGGCGATACGAAACAGGGGGCGCTATCAAGTCCACTGCCGCTGTAACCGACGATACGGTGTTCATTACATCGTGGGATCGAAAGATACACGCGATCAATATTGAGACCGGCGACCTGGTGTTCGATTACGAAATAGGTGGGAAGAGTATGTCGTCACCAAGTTATCATAATGGTCGAGTTTACTTTGGGTCGCATGATGGCGCGCTGTACGCCGTAAATGCGCTCAATGGTGAGCTTGTGTGGAAGTTCGATACCGGCCAAGGCATCATTTCATCGCCCACCATAGTTCAGGATGCCGACTTGGTGTTGATTGGCTCCAGCAACGGTCGACTCTACGGATTGGCTTTAAAGGACGGCGCAGAGCTTTGGCGCATCAACTTTGGATCTGAAATAACCTCGGTTCCGGTCGCCGTTGCTCGGTCTCTATTAGTCAATGACCAGAGCGGTGTCGTCTGGCGCTTCGATGCGCTACCGTCTGCCGACGCTGAGTCGGTGAGGTAGCCAGATGACCATAATGGATAAGCCAAGCACCAGGATTTTAGGGCCTATCCAACAGTGGGGGATAGTACGCACAATTGCATTTTGTAACGGTGTCACACGTCCCAGTTTTTCACATGTTTTTAATGCCGGATTTTGCCGGAATATACCTTATGCGACACCTCCGGTTTGGTAACTTCCCCAGGTGCGGGAAGCCGGATCATCGCCATTCCAGCAGCAGTTCACCGACCCGGTTCAGGTTGACCGTAGTGCCGAGCATCCGTCCTTCCCTGTTCAGACGATTTTTCAGCCAAAGGGCTTCGTCTTGTGATGCCAGGTTAATCCGGAAGCGTTTCATCCGTGTCGGCGTCATCAGTAGCTGCACCAGTTTTCCGCTTTCCGGTTCGACACTAGCAAAGTACATCAGCGACAAATCTCCCCTGTAATACTTATGGGCGCCCTTGGGAAGACCCCTGAAATGGTTAATACCCTCGTAATCGTTCAGGAAATCGCCGCTTCCGTAAAGGATCAGTTTGCCGCGGTACACCTCGATGCCTTTGACATGATGGGACGAGTGTCCATGAACAAGGTCAACGCCCGCTTCATCGATCAGTTCGTGGGCGAAGCGCACCTGATCCGCGGGGATCTGATATCCCCAGTTCCCCCCCCAGTGGATGGAAACGACGAGAATGTCACCGGGACGGGCGTATTGTTTCAGTGTCTGCTTGACCCTGTTCACACTGCGGCTGGACAGGTCATTCAAAAAATGAACTCCCTCCTGAGTACTTGAGGCCGCCCATCTAGGAGGAATCCCGCTGTTAGCTACGCCATAGGAAAACACCAACACCCGCCCCTTTCCCGCAACGCGCATTACCGCCGGACGCGCAGCCTGTGCAAGACGGGCTCCAGCGCCGATTCCCCGGATACCAGCGGCATCCATGGTTTCAAGGGTTTCCAGGAGCCCGGGATAGCCCCAGTCCAGAACATGGTTGTTGGCCAGCGCACAGACATCAATTTTTGCCGCTTGGAGACAGTTGATGTTTGGGGGGTTCATCTTGTAGTGGACCCCTTTGCTTTTCCAGTAATCGTTGCTGCCGGTGATGCTCGTTTCCAGGTTGATGATTCTTAAATCCGGGGAAACCCGTTCCAGTACCTTTAGAGCCTCTCCCCAGACGTAGGAGCAGGAGACGGGAGCGGGGATGGGCCCGTTTTTTTGCTCGGCAATCCTCACGTATTCCCGTGCATTTTTACAGCAGGACTCGTGGATGACCGGGTCTCCCGGATGGAGCAGGATCTGGTCAATCCCCCGGCCCAGCATCACATCCCCTGCCAGGAACAGCATAATTGATCGGGTAGGATCCTGGTCGGCTAACACAGATTCTGTGTGTGCCTCTTCCGCTCCCAACAAAATGACAGCGGGTATGCATAGAATGCAGAGCAGGTGTTTCATGGCAGGTAGCTTAGCGCGATGTCGCCAGTCATGGAACTGTGGCTCTCGCCAGAGGGAGCGATTGAGGCTGATTTATGGTGTGTTGTTCTCACTGCTTTCTGTCAGGCGGCCCTGGCAATCCACGCCCATGGTAAACACCCCCTCAGAAGGGGTGGAACAGGAGGTGTCATATTTGCTTTCCGGTGCTTCTGCAGCGAGAAACTTGGCAATCGCCCTCCTGCGCGATCCCCGGAACACAGCGCAGGGATAGTGTGAAAGAACCTGCTGCAGATCGCGGCTTCCCGTCCAGTCCCACAAGCCGTAATTGCCGGGGTCGCGCTCTATGCCCAAGGAAGTGCGGGAAAGCCCCGCTTTGTAGCGAATCCACACGTGGGGCCAGAAAATGTTGAGCCAGAAATCGTTCTCCGGCCGCAGTTCGTTCAATTGTTTGGAAAAAGGAAAGCCAGCCTGCAGGTTCCCGTTATAGAGGGCAAAACTGGGGCTGGAGGCAGAATAGCCGGATATGCGTGCACAGGCGCTAAACCGCTCGTTACCAACGGAAAGGCCCATGTCGCGCATGTCCCGGTAATTCCGATCCAGCCTCGCTATCCCGAAGGCCTGGGTAATAGCGATCAGCACCAGCAGGGCTGGAAAGACTAGAGCAAAACACCGCCGTACCGTACCCCCGCCAAGGCCCAGTGTTGGGACAATACGGTAGAGAAGGACGCTGGAAAGAGCTGTCAGCATATAGGCTGGGATCATGTAATACACGTTCCATCCACTCTCGGAAGTCGGGAATGCTTTGGCCACCATCAGCACCATGACCATCTGCGTTAGGACCACACCTTTGAGGGCCTGCAGATCGAGTTTGGGTATATAATCGCGCCGTTCCGGACTCCGGCGTGCTACCACTAAGGTAAGCACAGCAAGGATGAAAACGATATTGAACAGGGGCCGGGCAAAGTCGCCACAACCCACGCAATTGAACGAGCCGCCGGCGATCAGGCGGTAGATATTGCGGGGATAGGTTTCCACGTTGATGACCGTGGCGGGCCCGCCGCCATAATGTCCACTGCCTAAAAACAGCCTGACAATCCAGTCCGTGAACTGTTCATAAGCACCCAGCGCTGGAAGTGTGAAGAGGAGGAAGGCTAAAAGGGAAGAGGCGGCGAAGGTAAGGATGGCCTTGCGATCGCCGAGAAGGAAAGGCGGCAGCAGGAAAAGCGGTGCGAAGTTAATTTTGCAGGCCACGCCGAATCCAAGAACCATGCCGAAGGCAATGGCAAAGCCTCGGCGGTTGGCCTCCACGGCACCGGGACGTAGCGCTAGAAGGGTGACGGTGATGAGCGCCATCACCGAAAGAATAAGCAATGACTCGGGCTTTAAGGTGATGCCGTGTCTGATGATTTGCGCGGAGGCGAAAGGGGCAGCCTGGACCATTAGCGCCGGAAGGACGTTTTTAAAAACAGCATAGCCTACCATCCCTGCGGCAAGCAGAATGATGGCATTGAGCCATGTAATCACCACGCAGATACGGTGCATATGGGTTTCGGGATCGGCGAGAACGGTTTCGATAATGTAAGTGCTGGAGTCGGTGGGATAGGTGGCCTTGATTACCAGGGCACCTAGCCACTGCAAGGGTGTTCCTGGATGATCCACATGGCCCGGCGCGGTCAGGTTGACAATCTTTAGGGCATTAACGAGATAGGCGTATTCGGGATCAACGTTGTGCCATATCCAGAACGGCCCGGCGCTTTCCATTAGAGTTAGGACGGCGACGAGAAAGCAGGCGGGAAGCACCATGAGGGCCGCTAGGCTTTTGCCCCCATGAGACCTATCGTGAGAAGAGTCCGAAAGGGGAAGGAGTTTTGTTAAAATCGGTCCCATCTCTGGCCCTTGTCCCACCGGCGGAGTTTCATAGCAGGCAGCTTAGCGCGATGCCAACAATCATGGAACTGTGGCCAGTCGTGCTGGTGTCTGCCGGGCGTTGGGGAAGTTATTTTTTCAGAATAAACACACCACCGTCCAAGGGCTTGGCATAACATGGCTGACATAGCAGAAGCCATCTCATCAATGTTTCAGTCCCAGATACAAAAGCCTGACATGTAGAAAGCTATCAGACATCGGTATCAGATGGTGACCTGATATTAGATGGTGATCTCGCAGCTCTATTGTCTCAACACCACCCCGTTGTTACTGACTTGTTGCTTGGCATGTCGTTCATCTGGCATTTATTACGGTCGGCAGTTATCATTAAGCACCGTTCGCGCCTGATGGGACCGCGCCAATGGTGTTGGTTAGCTAACTGAAAGTCAGACTAGTCGTGAAACCAGGAAACATGAAACCAAGAGCGATCGTTGTCGTCGCAGGGCTTTTTCTTGCGGTGTTTTCGTTCTTGCCAGCGCATGCCGCCAACCAGGCTATCGGCACGGTCGAATTCGTAAAAAGCCGCGCTTTCGGAACTCTCCCCGGAGGTGGAAAAGAATCCAAGTTCCCGGGAGACGACTTCTTCTCCAGAGAAATCCTGGAAACACTCTGCGAATGTGCCGTGCGCGTCCGCTTCCGCGACGGATCCGTGCTCGCATTGGAAGAAGCCAGTCATTTCCAAACCGAGTATTACGACTACGCCTCCGCCGGAGGGAAACCAATCCAGGTCCTTAAGATGGCCGAGGGGGTTTTCCGGTTTATCTCCGGAAACATGCCAAGACAAGCGATTGTGCTCAAAACCCCGACTGCGGTCATTAAAGTCCGGGGAACTGCGATCGACGTTACCGTGGCTAACGATGGAGCAACCAACGTCCACGTTCTTCAGGGCATGGCTTACGTTACGGCTAACAAGAGCGAGGCGTCACGACTCATCGGAACCGGGGATGGCGTCGCTGTAAAAGGGGATGGTTGGGGCATCGGCCGTGTCCCCAACAGCCAGCCGGCCACCAACCCCGGCCCCCTATCAGATCGCCCGTGGTCGGGAGCGGGATCAAAAACGGCGCCGTGCAAACCATTATTGCCGCGAGAGGATTGGTTATTCCACGTTGCGGCCGACACCGCCGACGGTGGGAAGGACGGTAGGAAGGACGGCACGAAATTCGACGGCACGTGGGACGACGGTACCAGGGACGGCACCAGGGACGACGGCACCAGGGACGACGGTACCAGGGACGGCACGTACGACGGCACTTATACCGAATGGGACGGCACCACCGACGGGACGACCGACGGCACCAGGGACGGCACGCGAGACGGTACGAGGGACGGCCATGACGGCACGATCCCGCCGCCAACGATTGACGACGGCATCGTTGGTGACGGCATCGTTGGCGACGGCATCGTCAACGTCCCGACGGTCACGATCACCCCGGCAGACGGCGGTGGCGGCGGCGAGACGACGATTACGGTTCCCCCGGCAGACGGTGGTGACGACCGCGATCAGGCGGCTCCGACCTCGACTCCATCCACAAGCTCGGACCCGACCCCGCATCCAGCGCCGACAGCGGGACAGACCCCACATTCAGAGCCTCGTACTCTCGTCCCCGACGCGCCCACGCCCAGAGTAACCACTCCTAACGTGCGCACTCCCAGCGTGCCCACTCCCGACGCGCCCACGCCCAGAGCAACCACTCCCAACGTGCGTACTCGGTAGTATTAAGCCGCCACTGGGCGCTATCGTCACCATTATCTCGACTGTCGAGATAGTGGTGCGGCTTGGTGCTCCACCCACAGGCGGCTTACTTGTAATACTTGGGAGGGGTTGCTCTGGGCGTGGGCGCGTCGGGAGTGGGCACGTCGGGGACGATAACACGGGGCACGTCGGTCTGGTGCCGTCGTTTCATGGCGCCGCTCGTGTCGTTGTCTTTCGTGCGGTCGTAGTCGGTGCCGTCCCCGGCGGGGTATTCCCCGTCGTCCTCGTCGTCCTCGGGGTCCCAGGGATCGTATTCTGGGTACGTGGGCTGATCACTGAGGTTTGTGCCGTCCCTGTAGTATGTGCCGTCGCCGCTGTCCCAGTAACAGCCGACGCCGGCGCACGTGCCGTCAACAAAGCCCTCGTAGTATTCACCGTCCCTGTAGGCCGTCCCGTCGCCGCTGTCGTAGTATGTGCCGTCGCTCTCGCCGTCGATCACCGAGCCGTCGTGGTATGCGCCATTCCTGTAATATGTGCCGTCGCCGCTGTCGTAGTATGTGCCGTCGCCGTCAGTGTAGTATGTGCCGTCACCGCCGCCGGGGGTGTGGTATGTGCCGTCGATGTCTGTATCATCCCGCGCTTCCACACCGTCACCACCGTCCCTGTCGTATGTGCCGTCATCGCTCGTGCCGTCGGTGGACGTGCCGTCGTAGTCTGTGCCGTCGTAGTCTGTGCCGTCCCTGTAGTCTGTGCCGTCCCTGGTGCCGTCGCCATCCCTCCATTCACCGTCCCTGTCGTATGTGCCGTCATCGCTCGTGCCGTCGGTGGACGTGCCGTCGATGTATATGATGGACGTGCCGTCATCGCTCGTGCCGTCGGTGGACGTGCCGTCGTAGTCTGTGCCGTCCCTGTCGTATGTACCGTCGGTATAAGTGCCGTCGGTGTACGTGCCGTCGTAGTCTGTGCCGTCGTAGTCTGTGCCGTCCCTGTCGTATGTACCGTCGGTATAAGTGCCGTCGGTGT